>NZ_JAMBLN010000002.1:0-327857 GCF_023337025.1 Mediterranea sp. ET5
AAACAGCATCATGTCGCAAATGTAATTACAATTTATTCTTCAGGGCAATTAAGTTGCATAGGAAAAAATAGATATGGTAAAGAAATTGAATATTATTTCCCATTCTATGTTATGGATTGCGCTACATGTGATTTGAAGAAATACTTAGAAAATAATCAAATTTCATATGCAGAGAGAATTTATTTATGTTTACAAATAGCAGAAGGTCTTAAGGGCTTAAATGAACTTGGATGCTATCACCGTGATTTAAAACCTGATAATATTCTCATGTTTGATAATGTTTGGCAAATAGGAGATCTTGGGTTAGTGGCATTTCGAGATGAAGATGAACTATATGATAAGAAAAATGAATTCATTGGCCCCAAAGGTTGGCTTTCTCCTGAAGCCATGAATAAATATCTTAGTTATGATGATAGCATGTATAAGTTTGATTGCAAAATAGATCATCAATCAGATATTTTTCAATTGGGTAAAATATTTTGGTATATTCTCCAAGGGAATGTTCC
This sequence comes from Mediterranea sp. ET5, assembly GCF_023337025.1. NCBI lineage: Bacteria > Pseudomonadati > Bacteroidota > Bacteroidia > Bacteroidales > Bacteroidaceae > Mediterranea > Mediterranea sp. ET5. Next base: position 507 of record NZ_JAMBLN010000002.1, read on the forward strand.
TATTGGAGGTATTAGTAGATCCGATTTTTTTGACAGGCGAGAAGAGGTCTATAGTTTACTAAAATATATGCTTAATCATTCAAAAAAGAAAAGGCCTTTAACCATTGATTATGTTATCAATGATTTAAAACATATAATACAGAAATATTCACTTTAGTATATGCTTAAGTCAGATATAATATGGCCTGAACATCGGCGATACAAATCGCGTACAGAGTGGGAACCGATAGGTTTCTTCTCAGATTGTTTGTGCAATACGACGTATTTTGATCTTATGCTTGGGTTCTTTTCTTCATCTGCGATAAGCGTGCTCGCTAATGGATTTGCAGTATTCCTTTATAATGGAGGAAGGATGAGGCTTATAGTTAATGATATCTTAACTGAAGAAGATAAGAATGCTATTGCAGATGGGACTGGTGATGTTGAAATACCTTATTTTGATGTGTCAGACATTCGAAAGATTAAAGAAACATTGTCAGAAAGAGATAATCATTTCTTCAACTGTTTAGCATGGCTCATACGGCATAATCGTCTTGATATTAAAATTATAGCACCTAAGAATGGTATTGGTATATCGCATACCAAATCAGGCATATTCTCTGATGGTATTAATGATGTTGGATTTGATGGTTCGTGTAATTTTTCTCGGACTGCATTGGTGGATAATATAGAAAGTCTGACCGTTTCATGTGATTGGGACGGCGATGTAGATGTTGCTAAGATCAAATATATAAAGGATGATTTTGAGAAAGTCTTTCAAGAGAGAGATGACACTGTAGTTTATTTATCGGCAGACAAGATTAAGACTCATATTACAGAGAATTATCCAGATAAATCTATATCCGAACTGCTTGAATCCGAATACAATATTTTAAGGAATCAATATTCACAAAATATCTCTAAACGTATTGCCAAAGCTTTAGATAATGCCAAAGAGCGATTGGAGGTAATTCTTGATAAGCTCAAGGATGGAAAATACAAAGTAGATGTTTTGAAAAACCACGAGCCACATTTCCCATATCCATCTGGACCAAGAGACTATCAAGTACAGGCTTTTGTGAACTGGAAAGACAACAAACAGAAAGGATTATTTGCTATGGCAACAGGTACAGGCAAAACTATTACATCCTTAAACTGTCTACTTGAAATTTATAAGAAACTAGGTTATTATAAAGCACTTATATTAGTTCCAACTATTACACTTGTTGAACAGTGGGAAAAAGAATGTGAAAAATTTAATTTTGGCAATGTAATCAAAGTCTGCTCCAAATACGGAGGGTGGCAGACCTCGCTGGCAAACATACGCATGTTGGAGTTGTCAGATCCAAACAACAAATTATCGTATGTGATTATTTCTACATATGCATCTTTTATTCGACCGGCCAATTTTTTGGAATTAAATCAATTCCCAAAGGCTAAATTGTTGCTTATTGCTGACGAGGCTCATAACATGGGAGGAGGGCTTGTTGCAAAACGATTGAATGATATTAAATATTTGCGACGGATAGGACTGTCTGCTACACCTGAGCGACAGTTTGATGAAGAAGGAAATTTGCGATTAATGTCATTCTTTGGATGCGATAAAGAATTTACTTTTGAGTACTCAATGGCAGAGGCCATTAGAAACAAAGCATTGTGTAAATATTATTATTATCCTCATCTAGTGGAATTGACTCAAGATGAAATGAGCCAGTACATTGAGCTGTCGAAGAAAATTGCAAAAATCATTAATAGGACCGATGACGATAGTCGAGAAATCTTAAAACGACTTTTGCTGAAACGAAAGCAAATTATACATAAAGCAGAAAATAAGAAAATAGAATTTGAAACAATATTAAAAGATCATCTAAATAAAACCGGTTCTTTAAAATATACGTTAGTATATGTTCCTGAGGGGAACCAATTAGATGATCAAACCGCAGATATTTTCGATACGGTAGAAGGAATTAAGGATGATGAAGATACACTGCATCTTATTGATGAATATACGCGTATCGTAAGAGATATTGACCCGCATATAGTTGTACGTCAATTTACATCAGAATCCATTGACCGTGATTCAATGTTGTTTGATTTTGCGAATGGGAATATTGATGTTTTAACGTCAATGAAGTGTTTGGACGAAGGTGTTGACGTACCACGTAGCGAATTAGCAATCTTTTGTGCCAGCACGGGAAATCCTAGACAGTTTATTCAGCGCCGAGGCCGTGTGCTGAGAACACATAAAGATAAACGATATGCTGTTATTCATGATCTTGTAGTAATCCCAGGTGTGAATTTCGATCCGGAATGCTATGAGTTGGAAAAGAGTTTAGTCTCAACCGAAGTAAAACGAGTCCGAGATTTTGCACTCCTTTCCGAGAATTGTAATGACACACTAAATATTTTAGATGATGTATTAAATCGATATCAAATATCACTTTTTAATTGATACTACTATGGCTACTCATTACACAAATGGAGACAGAATACTGCAAGCAGTATTGGCCGATCCTAAACTTGCCGAATTGGGCGAGTATACACCAACTGGAGATGAAACAGTTGCAGACGCTCTTGATTCTGAAAATGCCACAATACGTGCTGTTGCCATGATTATTGATGGGAATGAGAATCAATATACCCCTAAAGAAATATATACTCAGGTGTCTAATTATCTTACCTCTAGCATATGAAACTAAATAAAATTATTATAAAGAATTTCCGCAGCTATTACGGTGAAAATTGTTTTGAACTGTCGGATGGCTTAACCCTTGTTATTGGAGATAATGGTGACGGCAAAACAACCTTCTTCGAAGCTTTAGAGTGGTTATTTGATACTAGTAAGGATAATAAAAGCGAAAGTAATATATCCGAGATGCGCAAAGCCGAGATGGGGATTGGCGATAGTGATGAGGTATCTGTAACTATGACTTTTGACCATCGTGGAGAAAAGGAAATTTGTAAAAAATTCATTTTCGAAAAAGATACTAATGGATCTGTTAGAACAAGAGATTTTTCTTTTGTTGGATATGAGATTGTGGGAGCAGAAAGGTATAAGCGAGACGGAAAGATATTATTAGAATCCTGTTTTGATACTGTAATACGCCGATATTGCTTATTCAAAGGGGAGCGAGAGTTAAATGTTTTTGATAATAATACTGCTCTCAAGACATTGGTTGACACATTTTCTGGAATCAAACAATTCGATAATCTTGTTGAGTTGACTACGTATTTTGAGCAACAATCTGATAACTTAGTTACCAAAGAGTTAAAAAAAGATAAAAAGCAGGAGGAGGTTATTAAACGACTTGAATATGAATTGAGTAAAGTGCAATCTGATATTTCTGATGTTCGCCATGATATTAGTATCAAAGAGAAGGCTGTATCAGACTATGAGACCAGATTAAGAGTTCTGGAGGAGAACCAGGATGCTTGTGAGAATTTACAGGATATAAATGCTCGAATTGAGCAGAAAAAAATAGAACAGCGTAGACTGATGGGTTATATCAATCTAGACTATAATGCCATGCTACTGGATGATATGTGGATTCTTAGAGCATTTCCTTCTATTTTAAGCGAATATCAGAAAAAAGTTTCATCTCTTAGTCGTGAGAAGAGAAAATTACAAAAGGCAGAGGACGAAAGAATTGCTGTTGAGAAGGGGAAACAAGAAGCAATAAAGGAAATCCAGAAATTGGCCAATGATGCTACACCTCTCCCGTGGAATCTTCCTGATAAGGAGACTATGCAGGAGATGATCGATGATGAAATATGCAAAGTTTGCGGGCGGCCTGCAGAAAAGGGAAGTGACGCATATAACTTTATGGTTAATAAACTTAATGAGTATCTTGATCATATTCGTAAAGAATCAGAGGCTGCTCAACAGCAAGAGACTCCAATTAAGCCTCTCTTTGAGAACACATACATAAATGAGCTGCATACACGTAGCATTCAGTTGAGTGGTGATACAGAGCAGGAATTGATGGGGTTGGCAACCGCTATTGCCGATAGGTTATCTTTTGTGCAAAGCAGAAAGCAGGATTTGGAGAGAGTAAATAAAGACCTTACAGAGGCAGAAGATGCAAAAATGCAGCTCCTTATTCAGACCCCTGATCTTACGGAAGAGATGCTTATCAAGAACTTTAAGGATTTTAAAGGCCTTTCTGATAGCAGCAAGCGAGCATCATTAGATCTTCAAGAATTGAATCATGAGCTTGAAGTGTTAGAGGCCCAAAAGCAGGAACTAAAAGAACGACAAAATCAGATAGTCCCATCAAATGGAATCGTAAGAGTTTATCAGAAAGTCCATATTACGCTTGAACGAATCATGAAAGCGTTTGAGGCGGCAAAGAATAGAAATGTAGAAGAATTTATTCAAACCCTTGAGGAGCAGGCTAACATATATCTCAAGAAGCTCAATGCTGATGATTTTCGTGGCGTTATTAAGATAAAAAGAACCGCAGACGGTTCAGCACGAATAAACCTATATAGCTCTAATGATACCTTGATAGCTAATCCAGGTGGTGCTCAAAAGACCACGATGTACATGTCTGTCCTTTTTGCTATATCAAAGATTACTACTCTTAAGAGGGATGAAGATTATCCGTTGATTTTTGATGCTCCGACTTCATCGTTTGGAGAATTCAAAGAGGATATATTCTATAATATTATTGATAATATTGATAAGCAATGTGTTATCTTTACGAAAGATCTGTTGAGATATGATAGGGACACGGAAAAGCGAGAACTTGATTTTGATAAGATAAATCAGCTTTCTTGCTCTGTTTATCGTATACAGAAAGCTCCAGGATATGATGAAGAAGATTTGTCAACTATTAGAACAATAACCGAAAGAATTAAATAGATCATGGCAGAGAAACTATATGATTTATGGGCAAAACGTAATCCTAATTGGGAGAAACGTTTTGAAGACTCTATCATTAAGAACTTCAGTGATTATGGTAAGGGTGTAACCACGTTAGGAGAGGCTAAGGGAAAACTGTTTGGTGCTGGTTACGAAGTTTTCATCATAGCATTTTTTATTGGTCTGTATTACAACCAAAGACGGAAACTCATAGATGATAGCACGAAAATTAAATCGTTAGGACAACCTATTCAATATTGGGGTAATATTGATTCGGTAAAAGGAAGAAAAGCCTATCCTAAATTGAAGGAGTTTATTTTTACAGCATTAGTTGCTAAAACCGATTTTGATTTTATAGCGCTTGATAAAGGTCTAGTAACACCTCGTAAAGCGGTTGATGCCTTAATGCAAACAATGGAAGAGTATGCTAATTGGGGCTTCCATTTTATGGAAGACAAATTGATGGATAACCCTAATTACTTTTATAGAGAAACAGCTTTTCTTGAGGTTTTTTTAACTTTTGACGCAAGTACAACAGAGTCGGCCGAAGATGAACCAGAGTCATTAGACTAGAATGTAATATACAGACTATCAAAACTTCTGTTCGCTTCAAAGACTTGTTGTAAGGTCAGGAACGAAGATGTAGTATTGCTATTTATGGGGCTAAAAATAAAGAAAGTAAACTCAATCAATAGAGCAATCCATATCTTTGAATTGTTTTAGATTTTTAAATGAGATATAAATCGCAGTATGCCTGATATTATATCTGTGATACCCCAAAATATATGTTGTAACGTATATAAATAATGAAATTAATAAAAAACAATTAGATTAAAAGTTGAATTTTAAACTATGGATGTTATGAAGGTACAAGAAGCAATACAGATCATAAAAGAACAAATATTGCAGTGTGAACGAGATGGTGAAATGTTCGATTTGCCAAAAATAGAAAATACAAAAGTAGAAATAAACGATTTGCCTAATGAGGGAGCAGATTTACTCCATCGGGAATATAAAATAAATTTTCCTGATGGCGAGTATATTCATATAGACTATCATTCAAAAGATAAATGTCGCACATTCCAGATTAATCCGGATCGTAGCGTGATACTGGTAAAATGTTCTTTACCTGAATTGGATTTTACCTGCTCATGGGATGAAAAATATTAATATTTAATGATTATGAGTTACTATAGAGAAATTAAGTGCCCAAAATGTGGTACATTAGTAGGCATTAAGGAAGTTAATGTCATAATGCCATATAAGACTGTAGAGACAGCCGAGTGTCCTGTCTGTGGAGAAACTATCTTTAGACACAATAGTAGAGGTGACTTTGAATCCGAAATCATTTTAACCGAAAACACAATCGAGCCATATAAATCAAATAATGTTTATAGAGATTGATTCAATTGATATTATTGCTTTTCTTAGAAAAGAATGCTTTTCGTTATGATTTTGAGATTCTGCCCTCTAAGATTCTTTATTTAACAAAAGCAATAGAATCAGAGAACGATATGCTGTTCTCCAAAGTGAGTCTGATATAGGAATAATAAAGAAATTTACCAGATTTATAAAGTAATTTCTCCCATATCCGGCAAGACCGGCGGACTATTAGCGGTCGCACGAGGCGGCCGCTTTTTGTATGCTTGTTTCATGACTTTATCGTCTTAATCCTGTTCTCGGTTTCTTGCCCAATAGGAGGGTAGCAGCACGTGCACAGCGGCGGGCCCATTGCAGGTCGTCATCGTCCTTGTCCCGCCAGGGAAGATCGCTCTGCGAACCTCCGCCACCACCTCCGGTAGACACGGCGGGCGTATCGAGCATTCCGACAAAGAGTGCTACGGCTATGTCGGTCAGATCACTGCTGTTGGCAACCTCTCGGTAGTCAAACTCTTCATTGAAATAGTCAAGTACCCGCTCCGGAATATAGAAACGCTGTTCCCTTCCGCTATTGGAAGAAAGCGTGTAGGACACCGAGCCGGAACGATAATGAGTATAGTCTATATCGACTGCCGGTCTTTGAACAGGTTCTGGCCTATGGATTTGAGAAGTATTGACCCGAGCGGCAAGCCTCTCCCGGTAGTGGAGTTTTTGCCAGGTTCGGGGAAGTTTGGAAATCATCAGGTTACGGGCCACTCCCAGTTCGGAGGCCTTGTATTTAGCATGTCCTTTGAGGATCGCATATCCATGGAGAACATCTTTCTTGTCTTTCCGTTCATATACGGAATAGCCTCTCCGGGCAAGTGCCTTCTTGTATTCTTCCCATGACCACGATGGCATGGTTCTTAATACCTCCATACACTCTCTGCTTACTTCCGGAATGTTGCGACTTCTGATTTCTTCCGCAGCCTTCCAGCCACGTTTCACTGCAACTCGTTCGGCTGCACGTTGTGCCCGAAGATGAATGTTATGGTCATTGTTGATGTTCCCGTTTTCATCAAAGCGGCAAATTGCGGCATGGAGATGGGGAACTTTCCCTTTGGATTCCATGTGCAGGTAAACCGTGTATTTGCTGTTTGCCAGATTGGTTGGGCAGGAACGTACTTTCCCATCCTTACCGGTAATCGTTTGTTTGTCGAACTCTTCGGCGAACTCGTGCCAGAGCTTCTGCCAGTCCTCAATGTCATAGAAACTGGTATGCTCTGGCGATGGACTCAACTCTATTCTGATAATGGAATTCTTTATCGGCCGATGCTGGGCAAGGGTCAACTGCATGGAGTTCCATATTCCCATAGCGTCCAGTTCTGGGGGCAACAGATTGTCCAATACCCGATATATTTTTTCCGGATGCTTCTTGTGTTTTGATTTGCCAGTAATATAACGAAGGTCATTGATTCCGTAAGATATGGCTTTGGCTTTTGCAATCATTATTCTTCGGATTGAGGGTTGGACGGAATTCTGTTTTTCTCCTTAACGGCTTCCAGGAATTGGCAGACGCCTTCGGCAACATTGGAAAGTTCTCCGAGCCAGCCGACCATGAACGGAATCTGATTGAACATTACCATCCGCTGCTTTGTGGACATTCCGTGAAGTGCGGAGGTATATTTTACGAGATCAGATCGACAATTGTCCAGATTCTGCAACAGTGCCGCCTCTTCTTTCGTGAGCCTCGCTTTGGGCTTGAAGTTATACGCACATGACAATATGTAGTCGCTTACGGTCATGCCGCATTGTTCGGCCAGTGATTTTATATGGTCTCTCTGGCTGGGTGTGACTTTTGCCCCGACAAAGACACTTCTTGTTTCTTTCGGGGTAGTTGATGTATTGACAATATTTTCTTTCATTTGAATCGTTGTTATAATGGTTGAAAAGGTGCGAGCTTGCGAGTACCGTACTGGCGAAGGAACTGAGCAGTCAAGAGCGCCAATGTACAACCGTAACGCAGTGAGGTTATACCTTGGCATATCTCGAAACAGTTACCTGTTTATCCTTCCCCGCAAGCCATATCGGATGCGTATAATGAATTGGCACTTGGACAAGGAAATGCAGGATATCATTATCCACTAAAAGAGGGGAGAAAATGAGTATCTCACATGATGATTTCCTGCCGACTTTGCTTTATTCTAATATATACGCCCCTGCAATAAAGTAAAGTTGTACTCAGTAATGGAATTCCGGATTGAGAATATAATTTTTCCCCTCCTTTATGACCATTCGCTTGTTGCCCAGAAAGGTGGCTACTTTGACAGCTTTGTTGTAACCGAGCTTTACATTGTGCAATCCGTAAGTTTCCTTCAGACGTTCCAGGTAGTCATCATAACTGCCGATATTGCCATTAGCAAAAGCGGCATCCACTGCAGCACGATGTACAGTCTCCGGAATCTCCCTCTCCGGATCGAACGGTTCTTTGGTTGGTCGCCCGCTCTTCTTCTCTTTGGACAGATATGGTTCTACCAGTTCGGGCAGGACGTCTTCGTTTATGCGGAAAGCGAAAGGTTCAAAGTCCCGGTCCCGGATGTGCACGGCCTCGACCACACTTATGGCTTTGTCCTCCTTGTCCACTTCTACCTGCAGTATGGTTTCCGCTTTGTTGTTGAGTTCCGTGCCGATGTGACCACGCGCATGTTCATCATTCTTGTTCTGATGCAGGACAGTATGGATATGGATTTGTTTGTCGTCCGTCCACTGCATGAATTTCGAGATAACTTCGGTAGATTCACTGGATGAATTGATGTCGTAAAGGAAATCACGGATGCCATCTATAATGACCAGACCCAAATCAGGCGTGGTGCCGATAGCTTCTTCGACTATCAATAGGCGCACTCTTGGTGCAAACTTGCGCAGAGACAGCATGATCAGATTTTCCGGCACCTTGTCATCCGGCATTTCAGCCAAACGCAGGATGCGCTTCAGTACCTGTTGACAATGATGGCGTCCCTGCTCCGTGTCGATATACAGAATCTTCCTCTTGTTCTCGGGGAACATGGAACGGTAACGAAGAACAGTGCGGCCACTCAATGCTGATGCGGCAATGGCCGAAACGTTGAAAGTCTTCTTGCTTTTGGCTTTCCCAATGGAAGCGCTGAAATTCCCCAACGTGCCTATAACAGCATCATCCACCATCAACACTGCCGGCGCCTCTTCATAGTTATTCGTGACGTTCACGGCTGCTTCCTCTATAAAAACTGCCAGGTCCTCACGTGAAGGTATCGTTTCGTCCGTCTTCTCCATCATTACCAGTTTTTAAGGTTAGGTTTACGGCGATGGGAAGCGAGCATGGCTTCGTTCTCTTCCTCGAAAGTTTGCGGAGCCGGATTCTTTCGGGAGGATTCCAGCCATTTGTCCAGTTCATCCCGGTAAATGTATAGATGTTTCCCTTGCTTGATGACTGGAATATCATCTTTTTTGACCTTGTAATAAAATGTCGATAACGGCATTTTGAGATAGGCGCAAGCTTCCTGCACGGTCATGGGAACGTGCGTGTTTTCTTTTACTTCATGCTGCTTGGACAATTTTTCCGTCAGCAGATTCTCCATGCTTGCAATCCGGTCGCAAAGTTCGCCGACTACTGCCGGCAAGTCATTGAATGTAAGTTGGTCTGTTTTCATATTATAACTTTTTAATCGTTTAACATGCTGCGAACCAACCCAATGAAGCTTTGCAGAACAATACAGACCGGATTAATTATTTCATCTGCATACGTTTTTTGTTACGACTCATCGTTATCTGTTTCCAAATGGAAGCGATAGTCTCCCTTTTCAGGTACATCAATTGGAATCTGACTAGCTACCTGATCCCGCAAATTAAGCCTGAGATATTCAAGACTCGCGTTTTCTAGTTCGTATGGAAATGATTCTTTGATAAAGACGGCTCTTTTCGCCAATGGTACTCTCAATCGTTCACCTACATTCCACGCCAGATGACGAAGTCCCGGTGAACGTAGCGGATTGTCAATATTGGAACGAATCGGTTTGTAGAGCTCCGGCTGATCACAGGCCATGTACTCAATATTGGAAATGAGAGTCGCTATAGCCTCTTTGGAGAGATAGGGGGCAGTCTTGATGGTTACATATTCCCGAATCGCATCCATAACCTTTACTTGTCTTTTCAGTTCTTTCTCTTTGAGTTCTTCCAGAATGGAATCATACTTTTCCAAATGAGATTCATTGGAACAATCGGGGACGACAGGCTCTTGATTTGACTGTAGAGTTGGAGCATACTCCTGTTCAGAAGAATCCGCCGGTTGTTCGGTAGAGAGTGTTTCGGCAATACAAACAGGCTCTGTGGTGCTCTCTGATTCTATAATAGGAGAGGATTGTTCACCAAAAGAGAAGTGGATGGGATTTTTCGTCAGCCAATTATAGAAAAATTTCTGCAGGACTCCACACAATATGATGGACATCGCCAGTCCGAGAATTACAGGAGTTGTTATGCGCATGATGTTGATGTCATGGCAAAGGGTAAAATAAGTGGCTATGGCCGCAAAAATGATAACGGATAGCGCAAGGATAAAACTTATTTTCTTAGTTCGGATTTGTTCTGTATTTGTCATCTTCTATCACTATTTGGAATTACTGTACGTCAAAGTTATGTGCGTTATTCCAGATACTGATAAATAATGAGTTATAATCGTCCGATTTTACACAAAAATTACGGATATAGTCCGATTTTTCGCTCAAAATCAAACTATATCCGCTAAAACAGGTGGTCAAAATGCCTGTCAGTCTTTCCGCATCAGGGTGATTTTCTTGCTGGCTTCACGCTTGTTGCTGTCCACTACTTTCATGTACCTTTGGGTTGTGGTTATACTTTTGTGAGCCATCATGCTTTGTATGGTGCGGATGTCCGTTCCGGCAGCCGCTTGCAGCGTAGCGAATGTTCTACGATAGGAGTGGAATGTGATCTTCTTGGTGATTCCAGCCGAACGGATCCACCCTTTCATGTAAGTCTGGGTCCAACAACGCTGTAACCCCTTGAATACCATTCCCCGCTTGTCGGGGCTGTAGCCGATAAGGTCCAGAGCTTCCTCGCTGATGGGGATGATGTCCTCGGAGCGGTTCTTCTTGGTGATGATGTGTACGCACTTGCCACCGGCCGAATAGTCCACGATGTCCTCCCAGCAAAGGGCGAGGATGTCGCTGATGCGCAGACTGGTCATGCACGAGAAGAGCGATGCTGTCTTCAGCACGGGCTTCTTGCAGGGTGTCTCGGCCAGCTTGTAGAGTTCTTCCACTGAAAGATAATCCTTGACTACATCCTCGGTCTCGATCTTTTCGAGGAAGTCGTTGACGTTGTTACGGATCAGCCCGTTACGGTAGAGGATTTTCAGAAGTCCCCTGAATGTAGACCAATATCCCGATGCGGAGTTTCGTGTGATGTGTCCGTTACGCTTGAGTTTCTTTGCCGTCAACAGGTACTCACGGAACTTGTTGCAGAGATCAATGTCGAGTTCCTCAAAAGTACATTTCCCATGCACGAAGTTGCTGAAATGGAGATAGACAAATTCCCACTTTGGGTCATGTTTACGGAGCTGATTACGAAAATACTCCAGGAAATCAGCCTTGAGTTTGTACTTGTCGAAGAAATCATACCGTTCATTCACTACCGACTCGAACCTGCGGCAACGGATGGCTTCAGCCTTCTCAGCCATTACCTCGTTGAAGTCCTGTTCCCGCTTGTTCTTCGGATTGGCATATATATATAGATGCCAAGCGATTCATGACGGATAACTTTCATTGTTTCCTTGTCTCTATACCCAGGATAATAATCCAGATAAAACGACAGCATCCTGTTTTTCAAAGGACGTGTTCTTAATGTTACGGTTTTACAATCGTTCATAATGTTATATTTTTTATGGTTGTTATTAATTCGCTGGCAAATCACTGTAATGTAACCATGCAGACCACCTTCAGTGACGATTAATTTTGGAATAATTTACGGTAGCCTATAATCAGGTCACTTACGGACACCCATAACCCGGTCAAAGTCCACTTTCAGGAAGCGGACGAAGCGCCCGTTCTTCTCTCGGGGAATCTGATGGAATTGCAGGATATTATAAACCGAGTCTCGGGAGAGTTTGAATTTTTCCATAGCCTCCTTGACGGTGTAGTATTCGGCCTTGCTCTCCTCCGCAGAGTTTTTCGAGAGGTCGAAGTGGAGTTTGGAATAGAATATTTGCCCGTGTTCTTTCTTTGAGGGAATGTTGTTACGGTAGACGTGCGAACGAATGGCGACACGTGTCATGCCGTATTTCTCCTGAATATCTTCGGGAGTGTACCATTCCGTCAGGTCGGAGTCCACCTCATATTTGGCAAAAGCGGCATCAATATGTTTCTTGCTGTAATAGTTGAACTGGCGGATTCTCACTTTCGGGACCTTGTGCTGTCGTGTATAAGTCCATACCCATTTGGCATTGACCTTATATTTCTGCGCAATCTCCTCTGCGGTGTAATACTCGGTGATGTCAAAGTCGTTTTTTGCTACCAGCCGTTCATAAGGTTTGCTTTTAAGCATGAGTTCGATGTCGGCTTTCCGTATCAACGACATCTTTCCGCTGAGCCGGGATGCACGGAGTTTCTCTTCCTTTACCAGTTTGTAGATGTACTGGCGGCTTACACCCATCAGACGTGCTGCCTGCGAAAAAGTGAAGTATTCCTGCTTTTCCAGCGACGAGCGCAATTCCTGCATCTCCTGCATATGGCGCAGCTCCATCTTCCGCTCCATCATGCGGTGTTTGTAACCCCGTTTCGAGCATTGCGGGCTGCAATAACAAGTAGTTGTTTTCTGTGCGATGAACGGTTTTCCGCACCATTGACAAATTCTTTTTACTTCCATATTTTCGTCCTATTTTCTGCCATTTTACATGAATTTTAATTTCCCTTTTTGTCCACACATGTAAACCATTGTCAACACACGTCAACTAATGCGTCACTGTGATATTTGGGCAAACCATGAATTTCTGTCACGGTAGAAATACGTATGAAAAATATGGATAAAAACCGTTACTTCCAAATACTGTCTGGAAAGTATATAAAAACAAAAGTCGCTGATATACAGCGACTTTATTCTAAATGATTATGGTTGGTTATGGCTGTTTACAAGCCGTCATTTGCCGATGCAAAACTTCCTGAATATATTCCCCAACACTTCATCATTCGTTACTTCTCCCAAGATATCATTAAGATAGAAGATACATTCGCGAATATCCTGGGATAAGAAATCACCTGATAAACGAGCAGATAAACCATCTTGAACACGACGGATGGCATCGAGAGCATGGGAGAGGGCCTCGAAGTGTCGGATGTTGGTGACGATGACGTCGCTCTGTGAAATTTCTGGGAGAGAAGCGTCCTTTACCAAGAGGGATTGTAGTGCATCGGTGTTTTCGTGCTGCTTGGCTGAAATGAATAGAGTGTCTCCTTCATCAAGAGGCAGATAGGAAAGGGCCGTTTGTGCTTCTGGTGAAAGAAGGTCGGACTTGTTGAAGAGACGGATGAGCTTCTTGCCTTTGCAATGGGGAAGAATCTTCTGAGCCAATGAGGCATATTGCGTCTGGGCGGTGGTACTGTCTATAACCCATAGGACGATGCTGGCTTGCTCTAACTTTTGGAATGTACGTTCGATGCCGAGACTTTCAATTCTGTCACTTGTCTCACGGATGCCGGCAGTATCAATAAAGCGGAAGGTAATACCGCGTAAGTTAATCGTGTCCTCAATGACATCACGGGTCGTCCCGTGAATATCACTGACGATGGCACGCTCTTCATTCACCAGCAGATTGAGAAGGGTCGATTTGCCGGCATTCGTTTCACCGATAATTGCTACGGGGATGCCGTTCTTTACTGCATTTCCCACGCTGAAGGAATGTACCAGGTGGGCAATGATGCTTTCTATCTGCGTTGCCAGCGTACATAATTGGCTGCGGTCAGCAAATTCTACATCCTCCTCGCTGAAGTCTAACTCCAGTTCGATGAGGGAAGTGAAGTCCAACAGACGAGTCCTTAGAGCGCGAAGCTCATTGCTGAAGCCTCCACGCATCTGGTTCATCGCCAGACGGTGGGTTGCTGCGTTCGAGGAGGCTATCAGGTCGGCTACTGCCTCAGCCTGGCTAAGGTCCATTTTGCCATTCAGGAAGGCACGTTGGGTATATTCTCCGGGGTTGGCACTGCGACATCCGTTGGCAATGAGCAGTTGCATGACTTGCTGGAGGATGTACGATGAGCCATGGCACATGATTTCCGTAGCATCTTCGCCGGTGTAGGAGTGAGGACCGCGAAACAGACTTACCAGGACCTCATCAATCAGTTCACCGGTATCTGCGCATATTTGTCCGTAAGCCAGTGTGTGCGACTTGCGTTCTGACAGGGCTGCACCTGTTGCCGGCGTGAATATGCGCTCCGTGATTTCAATGGCGCGACTGCCGGAGACGCGGATGACACCTATGGCACCTCCTTGTGCCGTGGCAATGGCACAGATAGTATCTTCGTTGATAAGTTGCATAAGCTTTTTAGAGAGGGTTAACGTCCTATACAAGTGTACTCAAAGCCGAAATTCTTGATTTCGTTGGCATCATAGATGTTACGTCCGTCAATGATAAACGGACGGTTCATCAGCTTGCGCACGACATTCCAGCTGGGCAGACGGAATTGCTTCCATTCGGTGATGACCAGCAGCGCATCGGCATTCAAGGTGGCGTCGTACATGTCTGCGGCATATTCCACACGGTCACCGATACGCCGACGGCATTCATCCATGGCGACAGGGTCAAATACACGCACCTTGCAGCCGGCGTCCAATAGGAGTTTGATGGTGACCAGTGAGGTGGCTTCACGCATGTCGTCAGTCTCAGCTTTAAAAGCCAATCCCCAAATGGCAACCGTCTTGTCGTTGAGCACACCGCCATAGTGGGCACTGAGCTTACGGAAAAGGATGGACTTCTGTCGCTCATTGACTTCCTCTACGGCTTTGAGTACCCGCATGTCATATCCATTCTGTTCAGCGGTTTTGATGAGAGCCTTTACATCTTTGGGGAAACAGCTTCCGCCATACCCACAACCGGCATAAAGGAATTTGCTGCCAATGCGGGTATCTGCCCCGATGCCCTTGCGTACCATGTTGACATCAGCTCCTACCAGTTCACAGAGGTTGGCAATGTCATTCATGAAGCTGATGCGGGTAGCCAGCATCGAATTGGCTGCATATTTGATCATTTCGGCGGACGGAATGTCGGTGAAGATAACCCGGAAGTTGTTCAGGAGGAAAGGACGATAGAGTCGGGTCATCAACTCCTTGGCCTTATCTGATTCTACACCGACGACTACGCGGTCAGGGCTCATGAAGTCCTTGATGGCAGCTCCTTCCTTGAGGAACTCCGGGTTGGATGCCACGTCGAAGGGGATATTAACTCCACGTTTGGCTTGCTCTTCCAGGATGACGGCTTTTACCTTGCGGGCGGTCCCGACGGGGACGGTTGATTTCGTGACCAGCAATACATAGTGTTGCATCTCACGTCCCACAGTGCGTGCCACTTCCAGTACGTAGCTTAGGTCGGCGCTTCCGTCTTCGTCAGGGGGAGTACCTACTGCACTGAAGACAATCTCCACGTCATTGAGGCAACTCGTCAGGTCAGTTGTAAAATGCAGGCGTCCCTCACGTTGATTGCGGAGCACCATTTCGTCCAGTCCAGGCTCATAGATAGGCACTTGACCCTGTTGCAGGTTATATATCTTTTGTTGGTCTACGTCGACACACGTTACATTGACTCCCATTTCGGCAAAGCATGTTCCGCTAACGAGTCCTACGTAGCCGGTTCCTACGATTGCGATGTTCATATCTTTTGGTTCTAGTTGCTGATTGGTGAGCAAAGGTACAAACTTCGCACCATATACAGTGGTATGGAGTTGAAATTCTTCATCTACTCCCACTCAACGCAGCAGAATCACTTCATGATCCTCCCACCCGGGAAGAACACTTCGCCATCTCCGCTGACGTCGAAAAGGCCTACGCCGTATTTGTCGGCAAGAGC
This sequence comes from Mediterranea sp. ET5, assembly GCF_023337025.1. NCBI lineage: Bacteria > Pseudomonadati > Bacteroidota > Bacteroidia > Bacteroidales > Bacteroidaceae > Mediterranea > Mediterranea sp. ET5. Next base: position 16,814 of record NZ_JAMBLN010000002.1, read on the forward strand.
CTTGGCACATTCGAAGGCTTCGCCGGCAACGGACCATCCGAAAGCCACATAGATGACGTGATGTCCGATGGCATAATCCGCCAGGTGCTTGTCACCCGGGTCAATGTCGGGGAGGAGGGGGAGGTTCATGTTCGGGAAGGTCTGGACCATTTCACCATACCAGCCCTGCAGACTGTCCGAAGCCAGAGAGGGATTGTTGTAGTCATGTTCACCATTCCATTCGGTCTGTTCGTCGTACCAACGTAAAAAGTCCTTGTATTTCTTAGGTGCTTTGTCGCTTTCAAAAGCCATCAGGTCGTAACTCATAATATTCAAATATTTTTTGTGGTTAAAGAACTAGGTTGCCGGTTTTATTACCGTGAAAAACTCATGCCCGAAAGTTTGGAGACTGCTAGGGCGGGGGACTGGATGTCGGTACTTTCATGGTCATGCTTCGATTGGTTCAGGTGTTTACTATTATTATTGCTGACGGAAGCTTTCATACGGACGGGATTCCGATAAATATACCTCTTGGTCTGTCAAACGGATTTGATAACCGTTGGCTTGTCGTTGGCAACTTGTTCGTCAAAGGTAAGATAAACTGCTGAAAATACAAATGTTTGTCTCTGATATTTTTGTTGGAGAGTGAATCCGGTTGGACGTCCTGCGGATGACAAAAAGAAATTGATAAGGCGGATGGGCTATACAAGTTTGTCCAAATCTTCTTTTTCTGCTAACTCATGCTTTTTGAAAATCCGATAATCTGGAGATGAAACGTGAATGATTGCAAACGAAACGTCCGAAAAAAGCCTTTGATTTTAGAAAACTATACATTCTGTCTTCGAAAAACAGACAAAACGTGCCCGGAAAAATATTGTTTCGCGAGCCAAACAATATAGTTTGGGGCGTCAAACAATATAGTTTCCCCTCCCAAACACAATTGTTTCGTGCCCGAAAGTCAAATCTTTGGAAAATGGAAGCGAAAAATTCCGAGTTTCGCACTCCAGAAGGTGGGCTGTGTCAACAAATCGGAAGGTAACGTGGAAGAGGGAGTGTGGGGCTTGGGATAGTCGTAATGGGAGATTGTGTGTCTGTCATGCATCAAAATGATGCTGCCTGACGTGAACCGGCAGCAATGTGTATTTTGCGAATCGCCTGAGAAGGCCTTCGGAATCCACCGGACTGTATTTTGGTGCGAGGAAAGGCATTCTCAGGCGGTTCATTTGACATTTTGACAGTCTGCTACGCTTGTCCTATCAGGGCGTGGAGTCGCTGTCAACGTTTCGAGATGGTGAAGATGAACTCCAGTCCTCCGGTGGAGGCTATGCGGGCAAAGATGGTACCCCCGTGGAGGATGACGGCATTTTTCACAATGGCGAGTCCCAGTCCCGTGCCACCCAACTTTCGCGAGCGTCCCTTGTCTACACGGTAGAAGCGTTCGAATATGTGGTCCAAGTGCTCGGGGGCGACGCCGACCCCGTTGTCGGCAAAGCTGAAGCGGTAATATTCGGGAGTCTCCATGACACATTTGATGGTGATGGTCACGTTCGGCCCTGCATAGGCAATGGCGTTGTCGGTGAGGTTACGGAAAATGGAGTAGAGCATGGAGGGATTGCCTTGTACCTTCATGGGCGGATGGACCAGTTGCAGGAAGCGCATCCCTCTCTCGTTCAGCTGCAAGGCGACATCGGCGTGCACATTGGCAATGATGTGGCACAAGTCGACTTCCTCCATGGCGATTGATTGTGACGCTTCATCCATGCGGGTCAGCAGGGAGATGTCACGCAGGAGGCTGGACAGGCGGTTGCTTTGTGCATAGCAGCGTTCCATGAACTGGTTACGCTGTGTCTTGTCCATATCCGGGTTGGAGATGATGGTTTCCAGGTAGCCTTGTATGCTGCTCACCGGGGTCTTCAGTTCGTGGGCGATGTTTTGGGTCAACTGACGTTTGAGGCGCACTTTGTCCTCTTCGCTCCGCTTCACCTGGGTGTAGAGTTGCACGATGTGGTGGGAGATTTCGCCCAGTTCGTTGTTGGGGAACTCGAAATGGAACTGTGCCAGGTCTTCGTCGTTTTCCGCCTGCTGGGCAAAGCGGCGCAGCTGACTGATGGTCTTCCCAAGGTTGCTGGTGTACTTGTAGTAGATGTATCCCAGGACGAGGATTAATGCCAGGGAGAACCACAGGTAGCGCCAGTCGATGGACAGCTCGTCGATGAGGTCGGCACTGTTGTAGGGCAGTGCGGTGCGGACAATGAGTCCCTTCTCCTTGAAGTAGGTGGCGGAATAGAAGAAATCGTTGTTGAGTGTATGGGATTTGCGCTGGATGGAGTAGCCGCTTCCTTTTTCCAGCGCCTGTTTCACTTCCGTCCGGTCACGGTGGTTCGTGGTTTGGGCGGCATCCTTTTCGTTGTCAAACAGGACCGTCCCATCCGTCTTGATGACCGTCACCCGCAAGTCCGGCATGGTGTGGAACCGGGTGTAACGCGTCAGTAGGGAATCGTTCCAGGGTTTCTCGGTTTCGGTCAGGTGCTCGTACATCTGCACGTTGTAGGCTTGCAGACGTGTGTTCAGCACTTCGATGCGGTAGGACTTCTCCCGTTGATACTGGTAGATGAGGAAGCATGCCGCAAAGGAGAGGAACAGCAGCAGAACAGACAGGAACAGACGCTGGCTGAATGAAATCATTCGGGTGATGGACATGGTTATGAAAGGAACGGTTTAAGTTTATTTTTCATCGAAACAGTATCCGTAGCCAAGGCGGGTGATGATGTGTTTCCCGTAGTCGCCGATTTTTTTACGCAGACGGGTGATGTTCACGTCGACGGTGCGGTCGAGTACGTAGACTTCATCACTCCAGATTTTGGCAAGGATGTCTTCGCGGGAGAATACCTTTCCCGGTGATTTGAGCAGGAGTTTCAGGATTTCGAATTCCTTTTTCGTGAGAGCCACGTCTTCTCCATTGATGGTCACGCGTTTCTGGGCGATGTCCATGCTCAGTCCGTGGTAGGTCAGTATGTCGGGTTGTGCCGCTTGGGTTTCAGCGGTACGTCGGAGAACCGCCTTGACACGTGCCACGACTTCGCGCAGGGAGAACGGTTTGGAGATGTAGTCGTCTCCCCCGAGGTTGAAGCCTGTGACGGTGTCGTTTTCCGTGTCCCGGGCTGTGATGAAGATGATGGGGATGGAAGCCGTGTTTTTGTCCTTTTTCAGCATACTTGCCATTTTGAAACCGGAAATCTCGCCCATCATCACGTCCAGAAGCAGGAGGTTGTAGCGGGTCAGGTCCAGTTTGAGGGCTTCTTCCGCCGAGTTGGCGGTGTCGACCCAGAACCCTTCATTTTCCAAGTTGAACTTCAAGATCTCACACAAGTCTTCTTCGTCGTCGACGACCAAAATTCGAATATCGTTCATACCTATTTCTTTTAATGTTGCGAACACATTTCTCTGGATGCAAAGGTCCAGCATCTTTGTTACGAAGATATAATATCCATGTTACGATTTTATGACAGATTCTGTATTTGTTGTCCTCTATTAATAAGGATATACAAAAGTAAACTTTTTCGTATGAAATAAGTGTGACAATCGACAATTTTATGGCATTCCGCTAAAAAATAACGGCGGAAAGTAGCTCTCTCCTTCACAAATTATATTATTTTTGTCGACGTTAGCACGGGAGTGCATTTGTTTCCGTCACCTGGGCGGAAGCAGACTGTCGCGCTGGCACCCAATCAGAGAATAATCAATAACACTTTAAAATTAGATAAAAACAGAATGGGTAGAGTTTTAATTATTGGCGCAGGTGGTGTTGGAACCGTTGTGGCGCACAAAGTAGCACAGAATCCTGACGTGTTTACAGACGTGATGATTGCAAGCCGTACGAAGGCAAAGTGTGACAACATTGTGAAGGCTATCGGTAATCCGAACATCAAGACTGCGCAGGTGGATGCCGACAATGTAGACGAACTGGTGGCTTTGTTCAATGAGTTCAAGCCGGAGATTGTCATCAATGTGGCACTCCCGTATCAGGACCTGACCATTATGGAAGCCTGTCTGAAGGCAGGTGTGAATTACCTGGACACTGCCAACTATGAGCCGAAGGATGTGGCACATTTCGAATACAGTTGGCAGTGGGCTTACAAGCAGCGTTTTGAGGAGGCCGGTCTGACAGCCATCCTGGGTTGTGGCTTTGACCCGGGAGTGAGTGGCATTTATACGGCTTATGCAGCCAAGCACCATTTTGACGAGATCCAGTATCTCGATATCGTGGACTGCAACGCCGGAAACCACCACAAGGCTTTTGCCACCAACTTCAATCCGGAAATCAACATCCGCGAAATCACGCAGAACGGACGCTACTATGAAAATGGCAAGTGGGTGACCACCCAGCCGTTGGAAATCCATAAGTCGTTGACTTATCCGAACATCGGTCCGAGGGATTCCTACCTGCTTTACCATGAGGAGCTGGAGTCGCTGGTGAAGAACTACCCGACCATCAAGCGTGCACGTTTCTGGATGACATTCGGACAGGAATATCTGACTCACCTGCGGGTCATTCAGAACATCGGTATGGCACGCATCGATGAGGTGGACTACAACGGAGTGAAAATCGTGCCGCTGCAATTCCTGAAGGCCGTTCTTCCCAATCCGCAGGATTTGGGTGAGAACTACGATGGCGAGACTTCCATCGGGTGCCGCATCCGTGGTTTGAAGGACGGCAAGGAACGTACCTATTATGTATATAACAATTGCAGTCACCATGCCGCTTACCTGGAGACCGGAATGCAAGGCGTCAGCTACACGACCGGTGTGCCTGCGATGATTGGTGCCATGATGTTTCTCAAAGGGTTGTGGAAAAAGCCGGGTGTCTTCAACGTGGAAGAGTTTGACCCGGATCCCTTCATGGAGCAGCTGAACAAACAGGGATTGCCCTGGCACGAAGTGTTCGACGGCGATTTGGAACTTTAAAAAATAACCTTCGGATGAGGGAGGGGGGAAGCCTCGTCCTTCATCCTTAATTTATTCGCTTGATATGATGAATGTAGGAGATAAGGCCCCGGAGGTCCTGGGGCTGAATGAGAACGGTGAAGAAGTGCGTCTGAGTGCCTATAAGGGCAAGAAAGTGGTGCTCTATTTCTATCCGAAGGATAACACTTCGGGTTGCACGGCACAGGCATGCAGCTTGCGCGATGGGTATGAAGACCTTCGTAAAGCCGGTTATGAAGTGATTGGTGTCAGTGTAGACAGTGCAGCTTCCCATCAGAAGTTCATTGCCAAAAACAATCTGCCCTTTACGTTGATCGCGGATACCGATAAGAAACTGGTGGAGCAATTCGGCGTGTGGGGTGAGAAGAAGATGTATGGACGTGCCTATATGGGAACGTTCCGTACGACATTTATTATTAACGAAGAAGGAATCATTGAGCGTATCATCACTCCCAAGGAGGTGAAGACCAAGGAGCATGCGCAACAGATTCTGAAATAAACAAGAGTGATATGGCTAAAAAAGATAATGGAGAACTGGAGTTTGAAGGCAGCGACAAGATGAAAGCCTTGCAAGCTGCCATGGATAAGATAGAGAAGAACTTCGGTAAAGGCTCTATCATGAAACTGGGTGACGAGAACATACAGGAGGTAGAGGTGATTCCGACCGGTTCCATCGGGTTGAATGCCGCATTGGGCGTCGGTGGATATCCGAAGGGAAGAATCATTGAAATCTTCGGTCCGGAATCGTCCGGTAAGACGACACTTGCCATTCATGCCATTGCTGAGGCACAGAAGCGTGGCGGCATCGCTGCTTTCATCGATGCGGAACATGCGTTCGACCGTTTCTATGCAGCCAAGTTGGGTGTCGACATTGACAATTTGTGGATTTCCCAACCCGACAGCGGAGAGCAGGCACTGGAGATTGCCGAACAGCTGATCCGTTCATCGGCTATTGATATCATTGTCATCGACTCGGTAGCGGCTTTGACTCCGAAAGCCGAGTTGGAGGGTGACATGGGTGAGAATAAGGTCGGGTTGCAGGCACGTCTGATGTCACAGGCACTGCGTAAGCTGACGTCGACCATCAGCAAGACCAACACCACTTGTATTTTCATCAACCAGTTGCGTGAGAAGATTGGTGTCATGTTTGGCAATCCGGAGACGACCACGGGTGGTAATGCCTTGAAGTTCTATGCTTCGGTGCGTCTGGACATCCGCCCGGGACAGCCCATCAAAGACGGTGAGGAGGTCATCGGAAAGCAGACCCGTGTGAAGGTGGTGAAGAACAAGGTGGCTCCTCCCTTCCGCAGAGCGGAGTTCGATATCATGTTCGGGGAAGGTATATCCCGCACCGGGGAGATTGTCGACCTGGGTACCGACATGGGCATCATCAAGAAGAGCGGTTCATGGTACAGCTACAATGACACCAAGTTGGGACAAGGACGTGATGCTGCCAAACAGTGCATTGCCGACAATCCCGAATTGGCAGAAGAGCTGGAAGGGCTGATTTTCCAAAAGCTGAAAGATAACAAAGACTAAAGGAACAGCTGCTTTTGCAGGTGCTCCGGATATGGAAAGAGGAGAGGACGTATCCCCTATGTGGAAATGTCCTCTCCTCTTTCTTTGTTTGAAGGTTTGTCGTTTGTCATTGTTACCGGTTAGGGCTCGGGCTGAGGCTCAGCCGGAGTGAGCTGGCTCTTGTCGAGTGCCTCATGCAGTTTGAGGTAGTCGCCCTGCAAAGTCGCTCCACCGGAACAGTAGTAGTAGAGCAGGCTCGGGTCGTCCGATGAAATGGACAAGGTGTCTCCACGGAGGGTGAAGAAGATGTGGCTGCCCTCTTTGGCTACGACCAGGGTGTCTCCGTTGTGTGTCAGTGTACCGTCGCCGTCGAATGTGCAGGTCGGATTCTTCACGTCAGCTCTCGAACGGATGCTGATGTGGGCTGTCGTATCCGAAGCAGCTGTGATGCTGACGGCTGTCCAGTCATACCCTTCGGCACGTTGTGCATACTCTTCTGTTACGAAGTCGCCGGGGAAGGCTGATTCTCCCAATGTTTTCCGTTCGGTCTGTTCTGCCGGCTTGTTCCCGCACGATGCGAGAATTCCCAATGCCATTAAAAATGCTAGTCTCTTTATAATCTTCAGTTAGTTGGATTTAGAGTAAATGTTCATTTTACCGTTTTATCGGTTGGGCAAAAGTAACAATAAATTCCGAAAACCTATAAACAGGACTCACATAACTTGCCCTTCCGTCACTTCTGAGGGCGCATCAGGCAGCGGATGAATTCCGGGTCACGGCTGAGCTCTCCTTCCTTCTCCAATGAAACTTTTCCCTCCGGCAGGATGAAGTGTACCTGCTCAAAGCGGATGCCTCGTCCGTCGACCAACCTGATGAGCGAGTCGGGACACTCGATGCTGACATTCTTCAACGTCATTCCGTTGACATCCTGGAAGAGCATGAGTTTGTCGGTCCGGGCGGTGACATTCTCAATCCGTACATTCTCCACCGGTGTCTCGGGGATGCCTTGTGCCTTGATGAACTGTGTGCCCGACTCCACGATGATGTCGCGTGCCGTGATGTTTCTGAACGAGGGGGTGAGTGGAGTGATGTCGCGTGCCGGCAGACGGATGGCAAGGTCGCCTACGAATGTTTTGCTGCCCAGCATATCCCAGACGAAAGGTTGTCCGCTGAGACGCATGCGGATGCGTTCGTAGGTCAGGTTCTCACCGCCACCACCACGGTTACGGCGGGTCTTGAAGCGAAGTCCTGTCCCGGTTCCGTCGAACACGCAGTCGTGTACATAAAGGTTGCGTATCATGCCGGCCGTCTCGCTGCCGCAAGTGATGCCTCCATGCCCCTTTTCCGCCAGGCAATGGCGCACGACAATGTTTTCCGAGGGCTTGTTCACGCGCAGACCGTCCTCACAGCGTCCTGCCTTCATGGTGAAGCAGTCGTCGCCACAACTCAGTGTGCTGTATTCGATGAGTACGTTTCGGGTGGATTCGATGTCGATGCCGTCGCCACGGGGTATACCTACGGAGTGTACGGTGATGCCCCGGATGATGACGCTGTCGCAATAGACAGGCACTACGTTCCAGAATGGTGTACTTTCCAACGATACTCCTTCGATGAGTACGTTCCGGCAATTGGTCGGTGATACGAACATGGGAAGGAATACCGACTTGCCTCTCTTCCCGTCGTAGATACGTTTCTCGACCGGTGTGTTGACATCAATGTAAGTCTCGATGACCCCTCCGCGCATCTGGCGTTGCTGGATTTCGCAGTCCTGTGGCGGACCTACCAGTTTCCCTTTGCCGGTCAGGGCGATGTTGCGTTGTCCGTTGGCGTACACCAAGGCCCCGAGTGAATAAAGTTCCACCCCTTCGTTGCGGGTGAAGACGGCAGGCTGGTAGTCCTTGATGTTGCCGCTGAAGTGCAGTTCGGCACCTTCTGCCAGGTGGAGGTTGACATCGCTTTTCAGTTCGATGCGACCGGTGTTCCATACGCCGGCAGGCACGAGGACCGTACCGCCTCCCTGGCGGTTCATGCGGTCGATGGCCTTCTGGATGGCACGTGTTGCCATCTTACCTTCCTTGGCACCGGTTTGGGTAATGGAGAGTGTGTCGGCTTTGAATTGCGGACGAGTGAGCCGGGGCATGTCAAACGGAGCCTCGATGGGGGCGATGTCGGCAGGCAGATTGAGTGCGCCTACCTGGTCCCGTGTCGGGATGCCGTCGGTCTTTACCTGGGCAAGGAGCACTGTCGGCGATGCGGCGAACAGCCCTACGGCAAGGCAGACTGTGCTGAGCAGGGTGGGGAAGTGTTTGTGGTTCATAATGATTGGGTGTTAAGTAAAAATCAAGGCAAATTTAAAGAAATATGACGGTCAGGACGTCCGTTTTACAGATATTTTATAGATTTGTAGACATAAACTTATGTTCGACCTTAATTTTAAATTGTAACATTATGGAAAACCTTTTGAAAAGCCCCCTTAGTGGTATCATCCCACCCTTGGTCACTCCGCTGAAAAGCAACGACACGCTGGACATTGCCGGTCTGGAACGTTTGATCGAACACCTCATTGCCGGAGGCGTGCACGGCTTGTTTATTCTCGGGACTACCGGGGAAGAGCAGAGCCTGAGCTATCACCTGCGTCACGCCATGATTCGCGAAACCTGCCGCATCAACAACGGACGGTTGCCTGTCCTGGTATGCATCACCGACACTTCTATCGTTGAGAGTATCCGTATGGCGAAGATTGCAGCGGACTGTGGAGCAGCCGCAGTCGTGTCGGCTCCGCCTTACTATTTTGCACCCGGGCAACCGGAGTTGGCGGAGTTCTATGAAGACCTGGTTCCGCAGCTGCCTCTTCCCGTATTCCTTTATAATATGCCTTCGCATGTGAAGGTCAGCTTTGCACCCGTCACGGTACACCGCATCGCACAGAACCCCCGTGTCATCGGATTCAAGGACAGTTCGGCAAACGGAGTCTACTTCCAGTCGGTCATGCACATGATGAAGGAACGTCCTGATTTTGCCATGCTTGTCGGTCCGGAAGAGATGACAGCGGAATGTGTGCTGATGGGTGCTCATGGAGGTATCAATGGCGGAGCCAACATGTTCCCCAAACTCTATGTGGACATGTACAATGCCGCAAAAGCTGGTGACCTGGAGACGTTGAAGCGCCTGCAACCCATCATCATGCAGATCAGCTCCACCATCTATACCATCGGACAGCACGGGTCAAGTTACCTGAAAGGGTTGAAATGCGCCCTGTCCATATTGGGCATCTGCGACGACTTCGTGGCAGCTCCCTTCCACAAATTCAATGCACCCGAGCGTGAGCGTGTCCGTATGGCTTTGGAGGCATTGCCCTTGTAACCTTTAAACTTCCCGAACGCTATGCATATTATAGACCTGATTGTATTCCTCGTGTTTACCGGTGGCGTGATGCTGCTGGGATGTTCCTTCTTCAAGAAGAAGACCTCTTCGGATGAATTTACTTCTGCCGGACGCAGCCTGCCCGGATGGGTAGTCGGTATGTCCATCTTTGCCACATACGTGAGTAGCATCAGTTACCTGGGTTATCCCGGAAAAGCATTTGCCGGCGACTGGAATGCCTTTGTGTTCAGTATTTCCATCCCCGTGGCATCTTATTTTGCCGCAAAATATTTCGTTCCTTTCTATCGGAACATCGGGAGTGTGTCAGCCTACAGCTTCCTGGAAGAGCGTTTCGGAGTGTGGGCGCGGCTCTATGCCTCGATGTGTTACCTTCTGACTCAGATTGCCCGTATGGGAGCCATCCTGTTCCTGCTGGCATTGCCGATGAACAGCCTGATGGGGTGGAACATTCAGTTGGTCATCATAGTGACCAGCATTGCCATTATCATCTACTCGATGATGGGAGGCATGAAAGGGGTGATATGGACGGAAGCCATTCAGGGTTTCATCCTGATTGGTGGTGCTCTGGTGTGTCTGGCTGTCCTCTTGTTCAAGATGCCGGAAGGTCCGATGCAGACCTTTGAGATTGCTGCACAGGACAACAAGTTCTATCTGGGCGACCTCTCGCTGGACATCAGTTCCTCCACATTCTGGGTATGTCTGATTTACGGCATCTTTATCAACCTGCAGAACTACGGTATCGACCAGAACTACGTGCAGCGCTACCATACAGCCAAGAGTGAGCGTGAAGCCAAGTTCTCGGCACTCTTCGGAGGTTACCTGTTCATCCCCGTTTCTGCCATCTTCTTCCTGATTGGTACGGCGCTCTATGCTTATTATAAGGTATATCCTGATTTACTGCCGGCAGACATCTTGGCAAAGGCGGATTACGTGTTCCCCTTCTTTATTGTTCAGGAATTGCCGGTGGGAGTGACGGGACTGCTCATTGCCTCCATTTTTGCTGCCGGAATGAGTACGGTGGCAACCAGCGTGACCAGTTCGTCGACCATCATCCTGACCGACTATTACAAGCGTTTCCGCAAGCAGGCTTCCGATAAGGAACAACTGCTGGTCCTGAAGATTGGCAGCTTGGCGATAGGTGTGCTCGGCATCCTCGTTGCCATCGCTTTCCTGAATGTCAACAGTGCGCTGGATGCCTGGTGGATGTTGTCATCCATCTTCAGTGGCGGTATGCTCGGACTGTTCCTGCTGGGGTATCTTTCGCGGAAGTTTGTCCGCAATTTCGATGCCATCCTGGGTGTCGTCTGTGGCGTCATCCTCGTGGCATGGATTACCATCAGCCCGCTGGTGCATGACAACCTTGCCATCGTCTTTGGCACCTTGCTCATCTTCTGTGTTGGTTTCCTGAGCGCAAGTATCTGCAATCGCTTCCGGAAAAAGGCATGAATCCCTGAAACTGTCTTGTCAAGATTAAAATAGTCCACCGGGCAGCCGTACAGAACTCCCATCAGCTCAGGTTCTCGTTCTGTACGGCTGTCCCCGGTGGACTGTTTTTTTCTATCATTTGCCAATCCAGTGGTCAATCAGCTTGCGGGCAAGACTCACCTTGCCGGGGATGTTGGGCAAATGGTCTTTGTGAAAGAAGTCCCCGGCGCTGAGTTCGGAATCCTGCAACTTGATGGTTCCGCTTTCATATTCAGCCGTGAAACCCACCATCAGTCCGAAGGGGTAGGGCCACGCCTGGCTCGCAAAATAGCGGATGTTGCGGATACGCAAGCCCGTTTCCTCCATGACTTCCCGTTCAACGCACTCTTCCAGCGTCTCTCCGGTTTCCACAAAACCTGCTACCAGTCCGTAGTAGTCCCCCTTGAAGTTGCGGGCATGCACCATGAGTGCTTCGTCACCCCGGGTTATCAGGACAATGATGGCGGTCGACACCGTCGGCCATATCTCCTTACCACAGCCCGAGCAGCATTTGCTGATGTTGGTATGCCAGTCCATTGGCATGCCGCATGACGGGCAGAAGCGGGAATTTCTGTCCCAGTAAATCAGTTCCTGAGCCTTTCCGGCTTTTTGGTATTGGCTGGGGAGCAGCACCTCAAACGAGGCCCGCAGCCCCATCATGATGAACCGCTCGTTTTCGAGAACCGGTGACGGGAGGGCATACGCGTTGAAGATTTCGCCGTCGAACATCGAAAGTTCGTGGATGTGCGTCCATGCAGCCACCGGAGTTGGAGGCTCGTTCTGATAAGGTATTGTCAGTTTGCCGTCTTTCTTCTCCAGCAGCAGCTGGTCGTTGAAGAAGACGAACCAAAGTCTTTTCTCGTTGTCCATAGTTTGTCGTTTGTTTCTTCGATAAATTCACGCAAAGTTATATGAATCTCCGCAAAGCACTCCCCTTGCAGGGAGGTAAGTTGTGAAAATCTTCCGGCTTTCACCCGTCTGTCTGAACCCGAAGGTGGAGAAAGTCACCAAGAGATGCCCGGGCTTTGCATGGGGTGTGGCGTATTTTTCTTATCTTTGGCCGTTCAAAATAAAAAACTGAATATATGGTATTTCGTAGACTGATAAATTGTCTGGCTTTCGGCCTGATTGTAATTATCGGACTGTCGGTTTCAGGCTGTGATGATAAGGTGGACACGGATCGGCTCGCCGAGAAGACTCTCTTCATGTATTTCCCCTGGTCGAATAACCTGACCGGTTATTTCCGGACAAATATCTCCGATATGGAGCAAGCCATCAGCCAGCGTGGGCTGGAGAATGAACATGTGATAGTCTTCTTTTCGACGGCTCCGGATGAGGCCGAGCTGTATGAGATTGTATGCAAGAAAGGCAAGTGCGAGCACAATATCCTGAAACGTTATACGGATCCTGCTTTTACCACATCGCAGGGGATTACGGGCATCCTGAACGATGTCAAGTCCTTTGCGCCCGCCCGGACGTATGCCATGACCATCGGTTGTCACGGCATGGGCTGGATTCCGGTATACAACAGCCGGGCACGTTCGTTGGTTCCCTTCAAATACCATTGGGATGTGGACGGTGCTCCTCTGACGCGTTTCTTCGGCGGTACGGAGAAAGCTTATCAGACGGATGTCACGGCGTTGGCAGACGGCATTGCCAATGCCGGCATGACCATGGAGTTTATCCTGTTTGACGATTGTTACATGGCATCCGTGGAGGTAGCATACGATTTGCGTCACGTGACCGGTCATCTCATTGCTTCCACATGCGAGATGATGGCTTACGGTCTTCCGTATGCCCGAATAGGAGCTTACCTGTTGGGAACACCCGATTATCAGGCGATTTGCGACCACTTCTATGAGTTCTATTCTGCCTACAATCTGCCTTATGGCACACTTTCGGTCATTGACTGTTCCCAGCTGGATGCCCTGGCTGAAGTGATGAATGAAATCAATGCCCGGTATACGTTTGACACCTCTCTACTAGGCTATCTTCAAAGGCTAGACGGTTATAGTCCAACAATCTTTTACGATATGGGCGATTATGTCTCCACGTTGAATCGGGGAGAGCACTTGCAGGAGCTTTTTGAGGAACAGCTGGCACGGACGGTTATCTATTCGGTGCACACCGACGAATATTATACCACCCTTTCGCAACCGAACGTACGGCCCATCCATTCCTTCTCAGGGCTGACCATTTCGGACCCGAGCACCAGTTCGGAGGCTGTAGCCAAGACCAACACCGCCTGGTGGAAAGCTACGCACCGTTCCACCACCTATTAACCAACCTTACACGCTGCATCTTGAAGACGAAAGAAATCCATCTGAAGCTCATTGAGACGAGCGACATACACGGGAACTTCTTCCCCTACAACTTCGTTACCGACCAACCGTCAGAAGGGAGCCTGGCGAGAGTATGCGCGTTGCTGGAGAAGTTGAGGGAGAAGTGGGGCGATCGCCTGGTGTATATCGATAACGGAGACATTCTTCAGGGACAGCCTACTGCCTACTACTATGACTTTGTCGATACGCAGTCGGAACATCTGGCGGCCTCCATGCTCAACTACCTGCACTGTGATGTGGGCAACATGGGAAACCATGACATCGAAGGGGGACATGCTGTCTACGACCGTTGGGTACGTGACTGCCGTTTCCCCGTCCTGGGAGCCAACGTCATCGATGTACGCACCGGGAAGCCTTATCTGACGCCGTATGTAATGCTTGAACGTGCCGGAGTCCACATCGCCGTGTTCGGTATGATTACGCCTGCCATTCCCATGTGGCTACCCGAGAATCTGTGGAGTGGCCTGCATTTTGAGGACATGGAGGAGTGTGCCCGTCAGTGGGTGCCTTATATTCTCGAACGCGAGAAGCCAGATGTCCTCGTCGGCGTGTTCCATGCCGGCAGGGAGTCGGTGCGTCAGATTGATTTCTACAACGAAGACGCCACGCTCGACATTGCCCGCAATGTGCCGGGATTCGATGTCATTCTCATCGGCCATGACCACCGCCGTTTCTGCGACACGGTGACCAATACGGAAGGGCGTCCCGTGTGGATTGTCAATCCTGCCCACAACGGCGTGATGGTGGGAGAAGTGGACATACGGGTGTCGAAACTGGAAGACCGCGTGGTGTACAAGAAGGTCAGTGCCAAGCTGACCCGCACGGGATTCTACGGCGTCAGTGAGGCGTTCATGCAGCATTTTGCCGACGCCTACGAAACGGTGAAAGCCTTTGTCTCCCGACGGATAGGAACCGTGGCGGAGACACTGAAGACAGAGCCTGCCTACTTCGGGCCGTCCGCTTTCATCGATTTCATTCACCGCATGCAGCTGGAGCTGACACATGCCGACATCTCTTTCTGTGCCCCGCTGTCCTATGACGCGATTATCCGTGCCGGGGACGTTTACATGCGCGACATGTTTAATCTATACCGTTACGAGAACATGCTCTATACGATGCTTCTCACCGGACGGGAGGTGAAAGACTACCTGGAGTATTCCTATACCTTGTGGACCAACCGGATGCAGACCCCTGCCGACCACATCATGCTGCTGGCTCCGCTGGATAATGCGGGAACACGTTACGGCTTCCGGAATTTTGCCTTCAACTTCGATTCGGCTGCCGGCATCTGCTATACGGTGGATGTCACCCGTCCACAAGGCGAGAAGATTACCATCACTTCGATGGCAGACGGACGTCCTTTTGACACGGCTGCCACCTACCGGGTTGCCATCAATTCGTACCGGGGCAATGGGGGAGGAGAGCTGCTCACCATCGGCGCAGGCATACCGAAGGAGGAACTGGCGACACGCATCGTGGAGATCACACCGAAGGATTTACGCTATTACCTGATGAAATACATCGAACGGCAAGGAACCGTCAGCCCGAAGCCGCTGAATCAATGGAAGTTCATCCCGGAGGCATGGACCGGGCCTGCCATCGAGCGCGACCGCAAACTGCTGTTTGGAAAGTAAGTCGTCCATCGGGCAACAGATTAAGAATAAGGAAACTGATGAACCGTAGTTTGAGAAATATCGGATGGTTGGGAATTGTCTTATGGCTCCTGTTCGGGTGTGTACACAAGCCGCAGGAAACGGTGGATGCATTGCCCTATTGTGAGGAGGACACGACTGCATGGGGGCTGCTGACCACCGACGGCACTGTGGCTGCTCCTTCCGGAACGTGGGGGCAGGCACCGTCTGCCGTAGTCAACGGACGGTTCACGGCGATAGATACGGACGGTCGGGTACACCTTTACGGACTGGAACAGCCGGACCGTCCGTTGAGCCACACCGGCGGCTACTATCGGATAGGATACTTCTTCGACCGGGTCACTGTGGCGCAGCATTCCCCGGACATGCCCTTTGTCTTGCTGGATCGTGATGGAGAGACGGTTGCCGTCGTGGATAACTCCGTCCGGATGATGCATAACTTCTCGTGTGCCCGTGCCTTGGTCTATACGGACACAGGACATTATGGTTACATGGATTTGCAGGGACGACTTGTCCTCCCCGCAGTGTATGATTATGCCGCCGACTTTGCAGACGGTGTCGCTCTCGTGGGACGCCTGGATGCTGACGGACGGATGGGCTATGCCTTCATTGATGAGAACGGAGAGGTGGCAACCCTGCCCGGAACCTCTTCCCGGTTGTTGGGCGTACGCTACAGCGACGGGCTGTTGAACTGCCGTGAGCTGGATAGCGGACGCTGTGTCTATATGGATCGGAAGGGACGCGATGCCCTGTTCCTGTCCGACACCATCGTGGAGTCTTTCCCTTTCCGGAATGGTCGAGCCGTGGTGCAGTCGGAGCAGGGACGTGGAGTGATTGACCGACAGGGACGGTCGGTGGTGGCGTCCGTGTATACCGATATTTATCTGTCCGGGAAAGACCGCATGGCACTGTGCCGTGCCGGACAGTGGCAGCTGGCCGATGCCGAAGGGAATCCGCTGTCCCCGGCACGCTATGAGGCTGTCTCCCCGTTTCTGCCTTCGGATGCCCTTGTCGTGCGGAAGGCGGGCAGGATGGCCCTGCTGAATGCAGATGGTCATACCGCAGCAGTCGGCTGGGTGGACTCCATTGCCTGTGACCCGGTGGCGTTGAGGCTAATACCGCAGGTCTTCGTGCGTAGCGAGAAAGCAACGTCTCATGCCGCGGACAAGGTTATGGAGAAGGATTCCGTGAAGAAGGCCGACGAACCGTTGAAGCCGGAACGGGAAGTACCCGTCCGTGTGACACACCGCACCGCCCCCGATTGGAGGACCGTCGGTAAGGACAACCCCTTCTATGCGGAAGCCGTGAAAGTAGTATCCGGCAGGTTGGAGGAAGACGATGCCGAACGCCGCCGCATCATCCTGAACTATGTGGAGCATCTGCGTACGGCTTATACGACCAAGGACGTTGATTTCCTGGAGCAGCTGTTCAGTGAACGTGCCCTGATTGTCGTCGGGACGGTCATCCGCGCTTCCTCCCAGGAGTCTGAAGGCTATCTGTCTCCCCGTCAGGTGGTCTATAACATCAAGAGTAAACAGGAGTATCTCGGACGACTCAAGGAACTGTTCCGTGCCAACAAACATATAGACTTGCAGTTCAGTGGCTTCAAGATTATGCGTCATCCGACGGCCGAAGGAATCTATGGCGTCAGTCTGCGCCAGGCCTACCGTTCGGACCTCTATTCCGATGACGGCTATCTGTTCCTGTTATGGGACTTCCGCAACCCAGCCATGCCACAGATCCATGTGCGCACGTGGCAGCACGCTTTTCCGGACGGACATACCCCGTTGCCTGAGGATGAGATACTCGACATACGTAACTTTAATTTGCAATGAGGATGAAACGTCTGATGATTTATCTCGCAGCCTGCTTGTGTTGCCTCACGATGGCGGCACAGAAGTTTGGAGTGGCACGTTTCCGGGTGATGCCGAACGACATCTCTGCCTACATCCATCCCGTGCGCGACCTGAACGGAGAGGCTTGCGCACTCATCAAGGTGGTGGGCAGCAAGGATTTCGCATTCTCTACACCACTGGGCATCGTAAAACGGGTCGATGAGGTGGGGGAGGTCTGGCTCTATGTGCCGCACGGGACCCGTCTACTCACGGTGAAACATCCCCGGTGGGGCGTCCTGCGCGACTATTGTCTGGACCCTGCGGCAGAATCGCGGTTGACCTATGAGCTGGTGCTTGCAGAGCCCTTGCCGGATGCCAATGGATGGGGTGTTCCTTTTCCTGAAATGCACCCCGTAGCTGTATGGAGAGTGGCGTCGGATATTCCACAACCGGAACCGGTCAGCTGGAAAGCACGCCGGGCGAAAGAATCCTGGAGGATGGTAGCATTGGTTGGTACAGGCATCAGTGACGGAGTCTCTGCGGGATTGCGGTTGGGAGTGATGCGCAGGCACGGTGCCTATGTCTATGGACAAACTAATTTTACGTCTCTCCCCTCTACGGTCGGTACATGTGACGACGAGGGTTATACGGCAGACGGTTCCCTCCCTTATTATACCGGACGTACGGAAGATGCCCGCTGGCTCTTGACTGCCGGAGCCATGCACCGCCTGTTCGGTACCTTTTACCTGTATGAAGGTTTGGGATATGGCAAGCGTACGTTGGTGTGGCAGACCATCGAAGATACCTATCTGCGCCATGCACCCCGTTCAGTGGAAGGACTCTCTGCCGAACTGGGAGCCATGTATCGTTGGCGTATGCTGATGCTGTCCGCCGGTGTCACAACGATTGCTGCGGACTGGTGGGAAATGAATGTAGGAATAGGAATAAGCTTTTGAACCATGGAACTCAAATACATCTTGATTCTTTTGATCGGACTAGGTGTTGTCTCGCTGGTCTCTTGTGTCCATGACAATGCACCTTCCAACCGGCCGCCGACGCTGACTGTCGATTCGGTGGTAGGAGTGACACGCACGTCAGCCATCTTGGCAGGAACCCTTTATATCCCCGAACGGAGCCGGGTGGACTTCTGCCGGTTCTGTTATGGGACGAGTCCCGAAAGCATCGTTTCTGTCGATTGTCCGGTGAAGCAAGGTGTGGTCTACGCTCGTCTGGAAGGGCTGCGTCCCGGAACGACCTATCTTTATTACCTGGAGGCAGGTACGGAGGCACAGCGTGTGATGAGCGACTCAAGGGCTTTCCGCACCTTGCCCAATGAAGTGCCTACGTTGGGACGTGTGACCATTGATGCCCAAGGACCGTTCAGCGCCATGCTCCGTTGCCGGGTGTTGGAAGATGGAGGTGAGGTATTGACCCATACGGGGTTTGAGTATGTGCTGAACGGGGAGGAAGAAACTGTTCGGGTCGAGATGGTGGACAGCTGTCTGGCCACACGCATTGGAGGACTGGTTCCCCACGCGGTCTATACGGTTCGGGCTTTTGCTGAGAATGCCGTCGGAAGGGCTTACAGTGAGCCGTTGACTCTCACAACCAGTGATGCCTTCGTCTGGCAGCAGCCTGGTGACCTGGTGGTGCTGGTTGAGGATGCTGAAAAATACAAGGTGGAGACCATGACGCTGGCGGGACCACTTGACGGGGCAGACCTTCGTCTGCTGCGTGATATGGCAGGACGGGACGCGGAAGGCAGGCAGACCGCCGGTCGGTTGGCTCGTCTTGATATGACCGACTCCCGGATTGTCGAGGGTGGATTGTCTTATGACGGTTCCCATTATACCGAGGCTGACGTGGTCGGGAACGGACTCTTCAAGCATTGCCTGTCCTTGCAGGAGGTACACTTGCCTTCTGGTGCCAAGCGGATGGATACGGATGCCTTCACCGGTTGTCATGCCTTGCGCAGGCTGATGATTCCCGAGTCTCTTTGTACGTTGGTTCCTTCTGCCGATTGTCCGTCCCTGACTGAAATCGAGGTGTCGGCAGCCAATCCGGAGTTGAGCAGTCTTCAGGGTGTGTTATATGATAAGGAGGGGACAAGCCTTCTGTGGTTCCCACCGGGAAAAGATGATGCGGAACTGGAGCTTTCTCCTACGTTGGTCCGGTTGGGTGACTATGCCTTGCAAGGTTGCAGGATACAGTCTGTCCAATTGCCCTCTTCGGTGCGTGAGCTGGGTATAGGAGTTTTCCATAATGCCAAGTCACTGAAGCAGGTCACCCTGTCTGAAGGTGTAGTGAGGGTGCCGACAGCTCTCTTTCAAGGTTGTGATTCTTTGCGAACGGTGACCCTCGGGAAGAATACGGAGTATGTCGGTGAATCTTGCTTCGATGGATGCACTGCCCTGAGCGAACTTCGGGTTGAGGCTGCTGTACCGCCGGTCTGCACGGAAGCGTCCTTCCTAGGTGCGGGAGAAGTGTACACCCGTTGCATCCTGCGCGTGCCTGCCACATCTGTAGTGACCTATCGCAGTCATGCCGTATGGGGAAAGTTCAAGTATGTAAAGCGGATTGAAAACTAACGGGAGCTAGAATCGTTGGGCGAGGTTCCTGCCTGTTCGGGCAGGCTCCATCCCTTCATCTCTTCCCGGTAGGCAGCCGATTGCTGCTGTTCCTCCAGTGGATAACGCTGGTCGAGCACTTGCCTCAACTGACGTCGCAGGTGCGTGCTGTCTGGTTGAGGACGCAGCTGTTCATCTCCAAGGATGCGCCGGTATTCGTTCGGCAGTACAATACTGCCATTAGCAGGGAATATGGGAGTGAATGCGTCGGAAGGCAAGTCTTGCCGGAAACTGTGCAGAAAGAACCATCCACCGATGATGCCGCAAAGCAGGGCGGCTGTCACAAGCAGGTTCCGGGACACCGGACGGCGATGCCGTTCCGTCTGTCGGAGTGCGGCAAGCATCTCTTCTGCAGAGCCATAACGGCACTCACGTTCAGGATGAGCACAGCGTTGTGCGATGCGCAACAGCCGTTTGTCTCCTGTCAACGAAACCATCTCCTTCATGATAACTCCGAGCGAGTAAAGGTCGCAGCGTACATCCCAGGCCGCGTTCGGGTGGAAAAGTTCGGGAGCCATATAGCGGCGTGTCCCGGCAGGTATCTTCAGCAGGTAAGTGTCATCACAATCGGACAGGCTGAAATCGATTATTTTGCAATTGTTTCCATTGTGGGTCACGAGGATGTTCTCGGGCTTCAGGTCCCGGTGGACAATCTGTTTGCTGTGTATGTATGCCAGTGCTTCTCCAAGTTCGGTGAGAAGTTTCTGTGTCAGTTCGCGAGTCAGCATCCCCCGTTCCATCACTTCACGCAGGGTGATGCCGTCCACATACTCCATCAGGATGCAGTTGCCCAGTCCTTCGACCATCTCCCATCCCAATGTACGGCAGATGTGAGGGTGGTCCAGCCGATAGCCGATGGTGAATTCCTTTTGCAGGAGCTTTTGGTACAGCGGATTGTCGCAACAATCTTCTTTTAAGGTCTTCAGAATACGCAACCTGCCGAAGTAACGGATGCAGAAGAGGCGTGTATATCCTTCGGGGGAGACATAGAGCTCTGTCATGCGACCGCTCTCTGTGTCCCCTGTGGCAGGCAGTTCTTCGAGAAATCCGGAATTATCCCAATCAGACTTGTTCATGGGAGTGAGTGTTTAACAGCGTCAGTCCACCGTTACGTCCCGCAACAAAGGCTCCGGTGCGGAAACCGTCGCGGAGGATATAAGGAATGGTGAGCGGTTGTCCGAGGACAAAGCCGGACACTTCGAAACGGTCGCCGATGCGTAGTTTCGATTGCAAGACCTCCGTCACTTCGTAGATAAAGTTGCCGCAGTAGGTGAGGCAGACATAGCGGTTGGGTGCCCATCCCAGCTCGACCTCGGCACCGACATCCAGTTCATCTGAAGAGATGGAAGGTGTGGAAAAGAAGGCGGAACACTCGAACCCTCCGGTTGGTCGCCCGTTGCAGAAAGCCTGGAAGTCTGCATACCCAAGGAAATGAGAGAGACTGTCAAGTGTCTGCATGCGGGGATGGTGTGGATAGGTCACGTAGCCCCACAACCGCTTCAAGGTGGATGGAGAGATAAATTCACCACATCGGTGCTTCAGGAAGAGTGAGAAGATGTTGAAGTCGTTGCTCGTCTTGAGCGGCTTGGCATACTTCTGCTCTACACGGCGTAAGAGTTTGATGATTTCTGTTTGATAGTTATCCATGTCTCAGCGGTTTAATCATAAGTGTGGGTTAGTGTTCCCTTTATTAGGAAAGCAAAGATAGTGAAAAGAGTATAAACAGGACACTATCTGCCACTAATTCCTGAAAGAAACATCCACATGCAGGAGGAACTGCGTCCCGGTGTGCCTGCATGTGGATGTCTATCAGATGATCGTCCGTTCTGAACGGTACCCCATTTGTGTGACGGTTGTTGGTTAATCCCGCAGCTCGTCCGAGGTATACCCCTGGGGCAATGCACGGCAATTGTATCCGGACGCCATGATCTCACCGTAAGCTCCGGCGGAACGCAGGACCAGCAGGTCATGACGGGTCACTCCGTTGAGGTCAACAGCCTTGCCGAATACGTCGGACGATTCACAGATTGGTCCCACAACGTCGTAAGTTTCTACCGGACGTTCGGAAGTGAGGTTCTCAATCTTGTGATAAGCCTGATAAAGGGCAGGGCGGATGAGGTCGGTCATACCGGCATCGACAATGGCAAACTGCTTGTGGGTTCCCTGCTTGACATAGAGTACTTGCGTGATGAGTGAGCCACACTGACCGACAATGGACCGCCCCAGTTCGAAATGGATGGTTTGTTGTCCGTAGCGGCGCAGGTGCTTGTGGTAGCACGCAAAGTATGCAGCAAAATCGGGAACAGGCTGGCGGTTGGGATGCTGGTAGTCGATGCCCAGACCACCCCCTACGTTGATATGTTCCACGAGGATGCGGCGTGCTGCAAGGCGTGCCTGCAGCTCATTGATACGATTGCAGAGAGCGGCGAAGTCACCCATATCGAGAATTTGTGACCCGATGTGGAAGTGCAGTCCGATGAAGCGTACATTGCTCATGCCGAGTGCCAAGTCGATGACACGGTCCATATCATCCATGCTGATTCCGAACTTGTTTTCTGCCAGTCCGGTTGTGATATGTGCATGAGTGTGTGCACCGACATTGGGGTTGATGCGGAAGGCCACACGAGCCACTTTACCTTTGGCGGCAGCCAACGCATTGATTACTTCCAGCTCGGGGACAGATTCCACGTTGAAACAAAAGATATCATTGTCCAGTCCCAGCTCTATTTCCCAGTCGGCTTTTCCCACACCGGCATAGACAATCTTTCCGGCAGGGAAGCCGGCTTGAAGAGCGGCACGTATCTCGCCTCCGCTCACACAGTCGGCACCCATTCCACTATCGCGGATGACGGCGAGGATTTTCGCGTTGGCATTTGCCTTGACGGCATAGTGTACCTGAAAGTTCTCGTAGCGTTCCGCTTCGCGGTTGATGACGTTTAGTGTATTGCGTAGTAAATCTGTATCGTAATAATAAAAAGGTGTTTGCAGGTTCCTGAATTTTTCGATAGGGAAGATGCCTTTCATGCTGTGAGGATAATTGATGATTAGTGGTTGAACAGAGATTTGCTTAATGCTTGCAGAGCACGTTTCTTGTCTTCTTCCTTGATGAGGAAAGAGATGTTGTAATTGCTGCCACCGTAAGAAATCATGCGTACGGGAATCTCACTCATGGCTGCCACAGCCTTAGCCTCGAAACCTACATTGTTCCAGCTCAAGTCGCCCACAACACAGACAATACACATGTTGTGGTCAACTGTTACCGTACCGTATTTCTTCAAATCATCGACAATCTCATGCAGGTGCTTGGTGTTGTCAATGGACATGGACACACCGACCTCTGAAGTACAAATCATGTCGATGGAAGTCTGGTAGCTCTCGAAAATCTCGAAGACTTTCCGAAGGAAACCGTGCGCAAGGAGCATACGGCTTGACTTGATCTTGATTGCTGTGATGTTGTCCTTGGCAGCTACAGCCTTGATTTTTCCACTTTCCGACTCGTTGGAGATGAGCGTACCGGGTGCCTGCGGTTCCATGGTGTTGAGCAGACGTACGGGAATGTTGGCATATTTAGCCGGCTGTATGCAGGTCGGGTGAAGAATCTTCGCGCCGAAGTAGGCCAACTCGGCAGCTTCTTCAAACTGCAATTGACGGACGGGAGCCGTCTTGTCGACTACACGCGGGTCATTGTCATGCATACCGTCGATGTCTGTCCATATCTGAATCTCACTGGCATTGACAGCAGCTCCGATGAGTGATGCCGTATAGTCGCTTCCGCCGCGTTGCAGGTTATCAACCTCACCGTAGGCATTGCGGCAGATATATCCTTGTGTGATATAGATGTCAGCTTCGGGGAGTTTGGCCAGCTGTTGTGCGAGCTTCTCCTTGATGTAGTTCAAGTCCGGTTCGGCATTCTTGTCCGTCCGCATGTAATCGAGTGCCGGGATAAGAACTGCATTGATGCCCTGTTCGAGCAGGTAGTTGGTCATCATGTTGGTTGAGATGATTTCTCCTTGTGCCAGGATAATCTTTTCTTCAAACAGGGTGAACAGGTCCTTGGTATAAGAGCGGATGAAGTTAAATTCGTCTTTCAGGAAAGCGAGTGTCTTCTGCTTGTATTCATCTGTCGAATAAAGCTCATCCACATGCTTTCTGTAAGCAGTTTCGAGGTTGTTGATGATTTCGTTGGCACCCTCTGGATTCTTTTTGTAGAGATAGTCCGAAATCTCAACCAATGTGTTTGTAGTCCCCGACATGGCCGAAAGCACTACGATTTTCTTCTCTCCGTCTGTAATCAGCTTGGCAACATCCTTCATGCGCTGGGCTGAACCGACAGACGTTCCTCCGAATTTTAAAACTTTCATTGTCTATATCTTATGATTAGTTGTTAATTGATTGTTGTTGATAAAATGTCTGTGTGATTTCTTCGACGTGGTGTTCCCGACATTGGTAGACGATGCCCGGATAGTCTCGTACGATTTTCAAGTTGTGTGTGGTCATGACGACTGCCGCTCCCTTTGAACTTATCTCGTGGAGAAGCTTGACTATCTGACAACCGGTTTCTTCGTCCAGATTGCCTGTTGGCTCGTCTGCCAGAATAATCTTCGGCCGATTGAGAATTGCCCTGGCGAGAACAATGCGTTGCTGTTCTCCACCCGACAACTCATGGGGTAACTTATATCCCTTGTTGCTCATTCCCACCCGTGACAGCACCTCCTCGATGCGTGTATCCATTTCGTGCCGGTCTTTCCAGCCGGTGGCTTTCAATACAAAAGCGAGATTGTCATATACAGTCCGGTCAGTGAGTAGCTGGAAGTCCTGAAAGACAATGCCTAGCTGACGGCGCAACCGGGGAATATGTTTGCGTTTGAGTGAGTTCATGTCGCATTCTAATACTCGGGCGTTACCTGCAGCAATACTCAATTCCCCATAGATGGTTTTGAGCAGACTGGTCTTGCCTGTTCCGACTTTGCCTATGATATAGACAAACTCCCCTTCGTTCACTTGGAAGTTGACCTCCGACAGAACGAAATGTTCCTGTTGGTTGATTTCCACCTGTTGGTAATCGATGAGCATGTTGTTTTCCTTTCGTTGACGAGTTAAGAAGTAGACGGGCGGGGAAACCGACAGGTAAAGGCAGTATCCTCAGCCTTCTTGCTTATCGGTTCCCTCATTTTCTTTCGGTTTTATTTATGTCTTTTTTGCAGTTCCCGGGCAAGATCCTCGATGCGCATTCCCTTGGAAGTGAGAAGGACAATGAGGTGATAGAGCAGGTCAGACGCTTCGTAAATCAGTCGTTCGTCTGTTCCGTTCGTTGCTTCGATGACTGTTTCCACAGCTTCTTCACCTACCTTTTGTGCCATGCGGTTCACTCCGGCCTGGAAGAGCGATGTCGTGTACGATTTCTCGGGCATTTCCTGGTGTCGCTTTTCAATAAAGTCCTGCAGGTAACTGAGGAAGAAGATATCAGCGTCGTTTTTCTCTCCCCAACATGTGTCAGCTCCCGTATGGCAGACAGGACCGTCAGGATGTACCTTGACAAGCAACGTGTCCTGGTCGCAGTCGACCTTGATGGAGACAACATGGAGGAAATTTCCACTGGTCTCGCCTTTCGTCCACAATGTCTGGCGTGAACGGCTGAAGAAGGTCACTTTCCCCGTCTCCACAGTCTTGTCGTATGCCCCCTTGTTCATGAAACCAAGCATAAGCACCTTGCCGGTGCAATCGTCTTGGATGATGGCAGGAATAAGCCCATTCATTTTGTCAAAATCTAATTCCATGTGTGTACTGTTGGTTAGTTTATCTTAATCGTACATTTACATTGTGCGCACAAAGATACTGTTTTAATTTCGAAATATTTATTTCTCCGAAGTGAAAAACACTAGCTGCAAGCGCAGCGTCGGCTTTTCCTATCAAAAATGCATCCCTGAAGTGTTCCATAGCACCGGCTCCTCCTGAAGCGATGACAGGAATGGGAAGGGCGTCCGCCAGCTTCGCCAACGCTTCGTTGGCATATCCCGTTTTTACCCCGTCATGATTCATGCTGGTGAAAAGAATTTCGCCTGCTCCTCTGTCCGCGGCTTCATGGGCCCATTCGAAAAGTCCCCGTCCAGTCTCGATGCGCCCTCCATTGAGATAACACTTCCAACCGTCTGGCGTTTCTTTGGCATCGATGGCAACGACGCAGACTTGTGAGCCAAAGTGTGAAGCAATCTCATCAATGAGTTGAGGATTACGCAAGGCGGACGAATTGACCGAGACTTTGTCAGCACCCGCTTGCAGCAGGCGTTCCACATCGCTCAGTTCGTGGATGCCGCCTCCCACGGTAAAGGGAATATTGATATTGGCTGCAACTCGCTCGACAAGCTCGGTGAAGGTCTTCCGTTTTTCATGGCTGGCGGTGATGTCAAGAAACACTAGTTCATCCGCACCTTCCTGTGAGTAGAAGCGGCCGAGTTCGACTGGATCTCCGGCTTCTCGGAGATTGACAAAGTTAGTTCCTTTGACCGTCTGTCCATCCTTGATGTCCAGGCAAGGTATGATTCGTTTGGCTAACATGGCAGGTCCTCCTGTGCTGATGCTTGCACTTTACCGTTGTTGGCGATAAAGCGGTTGATGTCCTGAAGATTGATTCGGTTCTCATAGATGGCTTTCCCCACAACTACGGCCGGTATGCCGGCTGCATTGAGCTGCCGGAGGTCTTCCAGGGAACTGACTCCTCCACTGGCGATGAGATAAAGTCCCGGAAGTTGGGTGAGTATGTTCTGATAGAGTGGAAGTGAGGTTCCTTGCAACATGCCATCTTTGCTGATGTCGGTGCAGAGCACTTGCCTGACGCCCTGCCGGTGATAGTTGCTGAGATAGGGCAGGAGTTCGATTTGGCTGTCTTCCAACCAGCCATTGACGGCAATGACCCCATCTTTGGCGTCGGCACCCAGGATGATACGTTCCGCACCGAAACGCTCCATCCAGGCTGAGAACAGTTCCGGTTGTGTCGCGGCGATACTGCCTATGGTGACCATCTGCGCTCCGCAGGAAAAGGCCGTCTCCAGGTCCTGGTCGCTCTTGATGCCGCCGCCAAAATCAATAATCAGCGATGTATGGGTGGCAATCTCCTCCAGCACCTTGTGATTGACGATGTGTTTAGACTTGGCACCATCCAAGTCTACCAGATGCAGTCGGCGGATGCCATTGTCTTCAAAAGCCTTGGCTACATCCAGTGGACAGTCGGCGTATACCTTCCGGCTACTGTAGTTCCCCTGTGAGAGTCGGACACATTGTCCGTCCATCAGGTCGATTGCAGGAATTATGTCGATCATTGTGTGTACAGTTATAGAGTAAATAGATATTCCTGACATTACAGAGCCAGGAAGTTCCTTAAAATCCGTTCCCCCACGCTTCCGCTTTTCTCGGGATGGAACTGCGTGGCATAAAAGTTGTCTTTCTGCAGGGCGGCACTGAATGGAAGGATATAATCCGTTTGTGCTGCGGTATCCGGGCATATCGGTGCGTAGTAGCTATGGACAAAGTAGACGAATTCTTCGTTGGTGAAGCCTTTGAACAGTTCCCCTTGGGTATGGCTTAACGTATTCCAGCCCATGTGAGGAACTTTGTCGTCATGATTCCGGGGCTGGAAGCGGAGGATGTTGACGTCGAAGATTCCCAGCCCGTCCACATCTCCTTCTTCAGAATGCTTGCAAAGCAGCTGCATGCCAAGGCAGATGCCCAACAAGGGTTGGCGAAGCGAGCAGATAAGCTTGTCCAATCCCGTTTGTTGCAGATGGCGCATGGTGTTAGCCGCTTCGCCTACTCCGGGAAAGATTACTTTGTCCGCTGCCAGAAGAATTTGCGGATCAGCCGTGATGCAAGGCTCAACGCCTAACCGTTTCAGCGCATGACTGACAGAGTAGATGTTTCCCGCATTGTATTTTACGATAGCTACATTCATACTATATAATAAGGTGTTAGTTGAAAATGACCGTTTTGTTGTGATATGCCAATATTTTCTGTTCGATATGTTTCTGGACTGCTCGGGAGAGAACAATCTTTTCCAGGTCTTTCCCCTTGTTGATCAGGTCCTCCAACGTATCTTTATGCGTGATTCTCACCACATCCTGTTCGATGATGGGGCCGGCGTCCAGCTCGTTGGTGACATAGTGACTGGTGGCTCCGATGATTTTCACTCCCCGTTCGAAGGCTGCATGGTAAGGGCGTGCCCCGATGAATGCCGGCAGGAAGGAATGGTGGATATTGATGATACGCTGTGGATACGCCTTGATCATGCGGTCAGAGATGACCTGCATGTAGCGTGCCAATACGATGAAGTTGACATTATATTCCTCCAACAGTTGCAGTTCCGCCTTTTCCTGTTCCATCTTGTTTTCTTTGGTAATGGGGAACACGTAAAAAGGAATGCCGAAGCGTTCAGCCACCGGCTTAAGGTCAGGATGGTTGCTGATGATGAGCGGAATATCTACATGCAGCTCTCCCGCAGTATACCGTGCCAGAATATCAAACAGACAGTGTGACATCTTCGACACAAAGATAGCCATTTTAGGCTTTATGTCTGAGAAATGGAGCTGGAATTCCATCGCGTACTTTTGTGCATACAATGTCTGGAAATAATCGTGTATCTTTTCCTTGGGGATAAGAAAATTCTCCAAATCCCATTCGATACGCATAAAAAATGCACATTCAGCGTGGTCGACATATTGATCGAGGTAGATGATGTTGCCTTGATTGATGGTAATAAAGTTGGTCACTTCGGCTAGGATACCCTGTTTGTCCGGGCAATGTAACAGTAATCTCGCAGTTGTAGTCATACGTATTTTTCTCTTGTCTATTTTTGTAACGGCACAAAAGTATGAAAAAAATGTGAGTCATTGCATTTTATTTCTTCAAAACCTTCTTGCATATTCGAAAAAGTATTTATATTTGCACCCGTAATCCAACAAGGTGCGTTAGTTCAGTTGGTTAGAATACATGCCTGTCACGCATGGGGTCACGGGTTCGAGTCCCGTACGCACCGCAATAAACATTGAAAATCAATGTTTTACAGAACAAACACCCGACTTTACACCCAAGAATGTAAAGTCGGGTGTTTTTTTGTATTATTTAATTTATCATCTTTGTGGTAGAGGATAAAAATAAAGCAAACGAAAAGAACAACCAAGTTTTCTTCATTTGCTTTATATGATATGCAGGCTTATCTGCTTAATATATCATTATCAATTCAGGATGTATTCAGGAATGGATGCTGTTGCAAATGCTCCTATTATTTCATAGTCTGTTTCGGGAACGGTCAGTATCATGGTGTAGTCTCTTGGGGGAACGCTTTTTGTCGTGGCATTGCTGATAAGTTCCACCCAATCCACATCCAAATAGCTTTTGATAATTTCCAGTACTGCTTGAGAATCACTAAACGATAGGGCGAAGTCGTGGATTTCCATTGGAGCATTTTGTGCAAAGTTTCCGGATGGATCGGCTGAATAACTCAGACGCAAATAAGAAACTGTTTCCTCTCCATTCTGCTTGACAAAGAACTCATAAGTGCCTTCGGCAAGTGGTGTATTATTCAATTGGTGCTGCATATTGTCCATTGTAAAAAAATAGCAATCCCGCGCTTTATTGTTAACCAGATAGAGCATAAGGTTTGAAGTCAGCGTGGGATGATTGCTTTCAGCAATGCCGTATGCAATGTAGCAGTCTGTGACTTTCACTTCGACTGTTTCCTTGTCGCCTGTCACATTGTCCGTCAGAGTAAGCGTAGTAGTTCCTTTCTGTTTGCCTTGCAAGGCAACATAGGTACTTCCTCCTTCATTCTGAACCTTGTTGGCTTCTACTATCGTTTCGTCCGCTACGGACAGGCTGATGTCGCCGCTTCCATTGGTAATGGGAATCTCAGTGATGCCGCGCCACAATCTTACTTCATAATAGGTCTTTTCAAGGCTGAACGGGGACATTGGTTCATTTTCATTATTGTCATCGTTACATGCAGAGATAAATAGACTGATGATAATAAAAAAGGGAGCGATAAGTTTATTCATCATGACTATGTGTTATTGTTTTTTTATGGTAAATTCCACCTTTTGAAGTCCCTTTTTATAAACATTGGCAAGGATGAGTGCGTAACGAACTTCTTCGCCGGACTGCATGGATTGTGTAATGTGGGTAAACTCATCTTCGGGTACAACATCTTTGAACATCGGACCGTGTGATTCGTTGCGTACCAAACGAATTTCATCTGTAAACGGAGACAGAACAAACGAATAAATAGCCATGTAAGGCACGGACTCAAATTTCACCCAATTCGGGTCTTCTTTGTCAAGGACATCTTCCAGCCATATACGCGCTGAACTGTAGGATGGCAGCATTGAATCATACCCATCGTCATAGACTATTTTACCATTCTCATCAACAATATACCCTTTGCTGATGGCATATTTCTCAAAAGGACACAAATCTTGATATTCAATATCTTCTTCGGATGTTATCTCCTCATCGACCGGAATTTCCGGTTCTGTCACAAGTCTGTCTTGGAGAATACGGATAAGCGAATACGTACGGTCGGAACCATCCGCAGGTGGATTGGCGAGAATTGTCCGCTTTACCGATAGATAGTATTCGTGTCCTTTTATGTAAGTAAAGCCCTCAATGCTGTTGAATCCGAGAGGTTGCCATTCTTCGGAATCACCTTCCGTCTTGACGAGCATGCACTCTATGGGATTCTCCTTTTTGTCGTCGCCCCATGCATACATTACGCCTGTTTCTGCTGAAACCAGCATTCTAATCTCTTTGACTGAATCTTGGGGCTCATCATCACTGCAAGCTGATAACAGAAAAACTGTGATGAACAGAAATGAAGTGATAAGTTTATTCATATTCTGACTGTTATGTTCTTGATTGACCCTGTCAAGATGTTAAGTTAATAATAGCAGAAAACGTGAGCCAACTATGCTACGTCTTAACTTGAAGGTCGTAGGAAACCATAGATGCAGATGTAACAATAGCAGCCCACGCTATAGCGTGAGAACCACTATGCTATCCTTGCATCTAATTTGAAAATTTCCTACGTTTTCAAGTACAAGATAAGCATAACGCTTCTTCTTTTTCTCTTATGTCTTGGAAAGAGTTGCCTCAATCCGTTTGCAAAAATACAGAATTTTATTGAAATCCAATCAAGTACCATCGAATTACATCCTAAATCCTCTACTTTTTCTTGGCTCTTCTGCTGATTTACGTAAACTATGCCGTAATTTATCAAACTGTTCTTTGAACCATTCGCCAATCGGCTGTCTGTTTATGGTCAGTACCAGTTTGCTGTCATCTGTCGGATTCCTTTCTACCTTGAAAATATCATTCTTGATATCAAACTTCCGCCTGTGTTCTTCGGAATAAATCCTGCCATTGCACCTGATAGCTTCTTTCTTTGTCAGGAGGCTCTCTATCATTTCTTTGGTGAAGCCGATGGCAGCGCACAACTTTTCCATTCTCAACATCTCCCTGAGCATCGGAAACCACTTGAAAGCCTTTTCAAGCAGGGTATTCAACCGTGATATTTCCTTGTCTTTGGCTTCAAGTTCCTGATTGTGTATTCCTTGCAGGTTGCGTATCTGCTTGCCGTGCTGTTCCTGCATACGTTGCATTTGGGCTTTCAAGTCATCAATGCCCTTGTCCCGTTTGGCAATTTCCTGACGCAATTCTTCATTGGATTGTTCCAGTTTCTTCATTTTCCCGCTGCCGAAGAGAGAACCCACTCCGCTTGCTATAACCGTAGCGGCATCGGTGGCTGCACTTTTGAGCTTGTCCGTGCGTATCTCCGATTTCACCTGTCTGAGTTCCTGTTCGGCAAGATTCACCTGTTGCTCCTTATGCCGCTTTACGGCTTCTATGCGTTGCAGTTCGGCTTTCTGTTTTTCAATGATGAAATCGTTCCGTTCCAGATGTTCTTTGCCTGTTACGGCTTTTGACTTACCACGCTCCATCAGAAGGATGTCGGATGCCAAGGTCTGCATCTGCATCATGTCATCGTCATTGAGCTTGCGGCTCTTGCCTGTATCGTGGTTCATCCAGTCGAATACGATATGCGCATGGTAATTCGGCTTGAACCACCTTTCGCCTACCTTGAAACTCTCCCTGTCCTCCGGGTCAGGCTGTCCGTTCAGCCAATGCCCTTCGTCCTTGTGCAGGAAGATTTGGAGCGGTGTGATGCCCCAGCGTCTTTGGCACTCCTCGCCAAACTTATGCACATCTGCCAGTGTGGTGTCAGGTCTGATGAGCAACACTCCCTCACGTATGGGTGAACATCCTGCCACTTTGATAATCTTGCCGTTCTTGCCTTTGCGCTCACGTTCTTTTTCCTGCATGGCACGACCTGTCTTTTCCTTGACCATCCGTTTGATGTCCTCATAGTGCGCCTGCAATTCGGGACTACCGAAGTCCGGGTTTATCCACTGCTCGTTATTTGCAGAGAGTTCGGATACCACATATACTTTGGATTTTCCGATGTTGCGCATATACTCGGCAGTTCTCCGGTTATGAGCCTCGCTTGATGCCACGTTGCAAGGCTTGATATGTATGCTTGATTTTGTTGCCATCTATTCAATTTTTAATTTGATTGTTTACTAAATCTGTTTGTTGCTTTCCGCACATATCCGCAAGGGGTTCTTAGGGGTGCAACCCATGAGCGGAGTTTCCAAAGAGAGGGTCACTCTTTGGTCGGGTTGCATAGGGCTGAAAGCCCTTGCCGGGTTCTTAGGGCAGCGTCCTAAGCCCCTCGGGAGAGCCCACAACTACGAAAGCGAAGCGTGTAGTTATAGTGGGCTATAACCGGAAGCCTTTCGGTTTCTTGGGTAACGCATCATTCCTCTTTTTGACGAATTGCATTTGCTCTTTTCTATCCGCCATGCGTTTCTGCAAATACTCGTTCAGGTCTTTGCATCCGCTGTAGATTTGTGAAGCGTCCCGTATATGCCGGGTGCTGTCGTATTCCTTGCGGATTTGCTGAAGGGCTTCCATTCCTGCACGGTCATTGTCAAAAAAACAGTGGATTCGCTCATAGCTTCCCAATGGATAAAGTGCTTTGGAAACATTGGCAACAGAGTTCAGAACCATGTAATCCTGCCTGTCGAATTCAGGGTATTGCGGACAGCTTTCGAGCCGTAGGGTCAGAAATGAGAGGTAGTCCATAAATCCCTCGAAAACGAAACACGTGACCTTTGGCTCTCCCGACTGTCTGATGTGGGATATTTCCTTCGGTGCGATACAGCCCTTGAAATATCGGTTGCGGATTTCATAGCCGCCCGACATGTTGGGAAACGCAATGGCGAAGTACCGTTTGCCGTTGTGCGTAAACCGCGCTTCCTTACATTCTTTTTTCGCCAGTGCCGGATTTATCCCCCTTTCCTGCAAGTAAGCGAGCAAGGCAGGGGAAGAAAGCGGCACGATTTCCAACTGTTGGAAACTCGGCTCTGTAAATGACTGCTTGCGAAAAGAGAAAGAAACGGGGTGCACGTGCGGTGCTTGTTCCTCTATGCGTTTCAAAAGGTACGGCACGCTGTCCGTTGCATAGAGGTGCGAAGCCAGCGCAATGATGTTGCCGCCCTTGCCGAGCGCAAAATCATACCATTGGTTCCGCTCGGTGTTCACCTTGAACGAGGCTTCGG
Organism: Mediterranea sp. ET5; assembly: GCF_023337025.1. NCBI lineage: Bacteria > Pseudomonadati > Bacteroidota > Bacteroidia > Bacteroidales > Bacteroidaceae > Mediterranea > Mediterranea sp. ET5. The sequence continues at coordinate 50,259 of NZ_JAMBLN010000002.1, forward strand.
TTTCTTCCCTGAACGGTGATTTGTACCAAAGATTGATGCCCTGCCGCTTCACCGGGCTATATCCCAAGCTGTGAAGGTATTCTTCCAGCCTGATTTGTTTTGCTGTCTGTATGTCCATAAATGATTGTCTTTATCGGTTATTGTTTGTTTTTCTTTTCGCCAGTATCTGTTTATAGGTTACTGGCTGTATAACCACTTCACTTTATTGTCGTATATATAGGATACGGCTTAAAGTGAAGCGGTTTGATGCGCTCCTGCAACCACTTCGCTTTATCCTAATATATAGACCCGGAGAATAAAGTGAAGTGATTGCAGGAAGCGTGTCAATAGTGGAAATCCGGTTCGTATCTGTACTTCCTGCCATTTTCCTGCACTATCATCCGCTTGTTCTTCAACACTGTGATGAGCTTAACCAGCTTGTTGTCGCTTAACGGAACACCCACCAAGGCATACGACTCTTTCAATGCTTTGCTCAGTTCCTTATATCCGTATTCGTCCTGCAACGAAAATGCTGCTTCCAGTGCTATCCGGTGTTGTTGCTCGGAAATGTCCTTGCAGGCATCAAACCTTTCGCCTTGGGGTCTGCCGGGCGCTTTGGCTTCTGTCTGGTAATCCTCCATCAGTTCAGGCAATGCCCTTTCATTGATGCGGAAGGCAAACGGCTCGAAGTCCATCGCACGGATGTGCATGGCGGAAACCTTGCTGATGTCCCCGTTGCTTTTGTCCTTTTCAACGAGCAGTACGGTTTCAGCCTTGTTGTTCAGTTCCGTGCCGATATGTCCCCTTGCGTTCTCATCCCCCTTGTTCTGGTGGAGTATCGTGTGGATATGTATCTGCCTGTCGTCCGTCCACTGCATCAGTTTCGATATGATGCGTGTCGATTCGCTGGGGCTGTTGATGTCATACACCATGTCACGGATACCGTCTATCACCACCAGGCCAAGGTTCGGCGTATGGTAGATTGCCTGTTCGACAATCCTTATGCGCTGCTCCGGCGTGTATTTCCGCAGGGCAAGGAACTCAAGGTTTTCGTTGTCCTTGTCATCGGGCAGCCCTGCCATACGCATGATGCGCTCCATCACATTCAGACAGTGGTGGGGGCTTTGCTCCGTATCGACATAAAGCACTTTCCGTTTGGCTTCGGGAAGTTCAGCCGCATACCTGAGCACCGTTCCGTTCTTCAATGCCGCCGCCACGATAGCTGACACATTGAATGTCTTCTTGCTTTTGGCTTTGCCGATGGATGCGCTGAAATTTCCCAATGTACCTATTACAGAACCTTTCACACTGAGGATTTCGGGGGCTCTCTCGTATTTTCCCGACAGGCTCAACCGTGAGGCTTGCCAGAGGATTACCGCCTGTTCGTCCGATATTTCCCGGATGTCTTTCATATAGTCCATAGCGATTCCCCCCGTTACTTGCGTCCGCCTGTTTTCTTCCCTGCCAGTTCAAGGGCAAGTTCCGCATCCACGATAATCTTGCGCCCTATCTGGGTGATAGCCTTGTCTATTTTTCCGCTTTTCTTTATGCGGTTGGCGGTGGGCAGGCTGCATCCGAACAGTCTGGCTATGCCGGGTATTCCATACACATACTTTCTGTTTGTGTCCGTTACGGGCTGTGGCTGCGCTTCCGTCTGAACGGAAGCGTGTCTGCTTAACATGATGAACTCTTCGCCTGTCATCTGCCAGACGGGTTTGGATAATAATTCTTGTAGATTTTGCATAGTTCTACTTTTTTGATTCAACAATCAGCCCTGCGCACTGGCTGTTATTTCTGTTCTCGAACGGTGCAAAATTAGGTAGGGTTATGGGTGGTAAGGATGGGGACGGTATAATCCGAGCATCGCTGTATCTTATTGAATATCAGAAAATAAAAATACCACTCAAAAATTAATTTGAGTGGTAAAAGTGGAACTTTCGTAAAATATCAGGATATGTCACCGATTATCTGAATATATGCTCCATTTCTTTGGCGAATTTCTGGTTGCTGTCACTGGGGAAATCAGAAACTGGCTCCTTGTACTTGGACTTGTAGTAGCTGTCATCAATATCCAGCAGTTTCAGTATCCCGGCTTTCCATTTGTCCTTGTCCTGTTTGGAGAGTTTTTCGCTCATGAGGAATATCAGATAGCATACACGTATCTTCTCTCTCGGTTTAATTCTCAACTTGCAGTTGCAGGGGTGCAAGTTCATATTGGCATAAAAATCCGGTGCGGAAATTTCCTCGAACTGTTCTCCAACACATACCTCATGAATGAGCGAAAGCAATTTCATGCTGAAATACTCTTGTTGTTCATCCGCCGTTTCCTGCTGACTGATTGGCTTGCCCGGCTCGTCCTGTCGTTTCCCGTCAGGAATGTATTTCTTCAATATATCCAGAAAAAGGCAGCTTTGACGGTACATGTCCGCACAACGGTTCTTCATATATTGGAATGCCTCTTTCCTTGCTGCCTTTTGCTGGTCATAGAGTTCATTCAGTTTGGCTCTTTCCTTGTCATATTCAGCCTTGCAGCGTTCATATTCTTTTTCAGCCTGTTTTTCCTCTTCGGCAGTATGTTCCCTGTAGCCAATGGAATCATACCTGTTGTTGGCTTCATTCAGCGGCTTGCTTAGGCTCCTTGTTACATCCTGTTGGGCTTCAATTTCAAGGGAATACCTTTCCATGTGTCGATAGCAAGCACGCTCTACGGCACTATCACTCAACGGGCACACCTCATAAGCCTGTATGCTCTTTTCTATTTCGGTTTTCAGGCTGTTGAGTATCAAGGTGTATTGTTCTTTTTGCCTGTCAAGCACCAGTTCAAGGATAGCAGCCTCAAAAGACTTCATGTCATTGTATTCCTGACAGAAATCGGAAATGAATTTTTGTCTGTCAAAAGAGAAAACGCGATTGTCTATATAGTCCCTGTATATTCTGTTGAGTTCCCCGTATCGGGGAATCATCGTCTGTATCTTGTCTGCCATAGGTGTCCTACTTTTGTCTGTTCTTTTCATTGTCAAGAAGCATCGTCAGTTCTTCTTCCACCTGTTCTATACTTGGCAACGCTGATTTCAGGTTCTCCGGCACAGCCTTGCTGAGCTGGTAATCGCTGATGCCGATAGGCTGGTCATAGCCTGTCAGTGCATATTGCGCGACAATCTCATCCTTGCCCTTGCACAACAGCAGCCCGATGGTCTTGTTGTCATTCTCTCCCCTCAGTTTGTCATCCACCACATTGATGTAGAAGTTCAACTGTCCGGCGTATTCCGGTTTGAACGGGGTAGCTTTCAGTTCCACAACTACGTATGCATGGAGCTTTATGTTGTACAGAATCAGGTCGGCATAGAAATCGCTGTCGCCTATCTGGAAATGTTTCTGCCTTGCGACAAAGGCGAATCCGTTGCCCATCTCCAGCAGATAACGGGTAATGTGCTTTACCAGTTGTTCTTCTATGTCCCTTTCGTCCGCACGTTCTTTGGCTCCTGCCAAGTCGAAGATATACGGGTCTTTTAACAGGTAGTTGGCAAGATCGCTTTGGGGCGCAGGAAGCGTGGCGGTAAAATTATTGACTTTACGGCTGTTGATTTGCCGTTCATACAGTTTGCTTTCAATCTGCATTTTCAGGACATTGCTGCTCCAGCCCATTTCCACGGATTGTTTCATATACCAGTACTCCACGCCCAACGGAAGAGAACTGTTCAACAGAATCACATGGCTTGCCCAATTGATTCTTGCGACAGGTGATGCCAGGAACAGTTTTTCCATGTCCTCAATCGGTACTTGATAAACGGAGGCTACTGTTTGGACTACATCCTGAATTTGTGCAAGAGGTTCTTGCACAATTGCAATTTCCTTATTGTCTGATGATTGAATTTGCGCAAGAGGTTCTTGCGTAAATGTCATATTGTTCAGGCTTTGAAGTTCATCCGTGATTTTCTGCACACTTGGAGCAAGTAATTTCGCATCGGTTTCTATAAAACTCCGTAATGCGCCCAATGGATAGGAGCGTGCGAACTGGCACATATAAGCCAAGTTCCTGACCGAATATCCTTTCTTTTCAGGATAACTGAACCGTATCGCCTGCGCCAGTCTTTTGATGACCTTGCCGCCCCAGCCTTGTCGGTTCTGGTGGTACAGGATATAATTGCCCATCTTCCAATAGTGGAACAGCATCTGCGCATTGGCTGCACTGATGAGCCGGACTTGCGCCTGCTCTATTTCTGACCCGATGGCATTGACAAAAGCCTCGAAACTTCTTTTCTCTATATTGTTATCGTTGTTGCTCATTGTTGTATGTATTGAAAGTTACAAAGATAAGCCCAATAACAGGCATCCCGTGAAACTTGATGATTGTTTTTTATAGTTGGTTGAATTTGTTCATCGCATTGGCTTTCACATCATCAGCAATGTCGATGTAGGGTTTCATAGCCTTGTAGTCACTATGTCCTGTCCATTTCATCACTACCTGTGCCGGAATACCGAGAGCCAAAGCGTTACAGATGAAAGTCCTCCTTCCGGCATGGGTGCCCAGCAATGCGTATTTGGGCGTAATGGTGTCTATACGCTTACTGCCTTTGTAATAGGTTTCACTTACAGGCTCGTTGATTTCGGCAAGCTCGCCCAACTCCTTTAAGTAATCGTTCATCTTCTGGTTGCTGATGACGGGGAGAGCCTTATGCCCCTCGAATTCCACATCCTTGTATTTGTCGAGTATTGCCTTGCTGTGGTTGTTAAGCTCGATGATGAGCCTTTCTGCGGTCTTTACGGTAGTTATTTCTATATATCCGTCCCTGATGTCGCTTTTCTTCAGGTTATGCACATCCGAATACCGGAGTCCGGTAAAGCAGCAGAACAGAAAGACATCCCTCACCCGTTCAAGATATTGCTTTGTTTCGGGTATCTGATAGTTTTTGAGTTTGTTCAGTTCTTCCCAAGTGAGGAATATCACCTTTTTCGGTGTGCTTCGCAATTTGGGGTTGAAATCTTCATAGGCATTGTTCATGCAATACCCTTTCTTGGTACACCAGCGCAGGAACCATTTCAGATAAGCAACCTGTTTCATGATGGACGTGTTCCGCATATCTTCGGTGTCTTTCAGGAAATTCACATACTTTGTTAGCTTGGGTTCATCCAACGATTCAAAAGTCAGTCCCTTGTCAAACTTTTCAAGATGCTTCCTGACTGCGGCAAATTTCTCATAGGTGGCATCAGACCAGCCGTTTTGCGTACCGCACTCCTTGATGAACTCATCAAACACCTCCAAAGGCAGAAATACGACCGGAGCCTGTTCCTCATCTTCCTTTTTTCCATTGTGCAATCTGTTGAACGCGTCCTTTACCTGCTCGGTAGTCGGCATAAATCCCTGCACCTCGAACTCCTTAAAGATGTTCTGTATTTCAGTGTAGTATTTCAGCAAGTCCGCATTGATTTCCGATGCACTTTGCTTCAGCTTGTTGGTGCATCCGTTCTTCACACGCTGCTTGTCGGCATCCCATTTGGCAACATCAATGCGGTAGCCTGTTGTGAACTCGATGCGGTGGCTGTCAAAAACAACACGCATACGGATAGGGACATTCTCCACGATTGGCACTCCGTTCTTCTTGCGGCTTTCCAATGAAAAGATGATGTTTCTCTTGATGTTCATAGCTGGGTGTATTAAAATCAACACCCAAATATACACCCAATAATTGAAACAACAAAAGGTATTTAATGATATTTAGTAATATAGTTGATTTGTAATAACTTGATTATTATCAACATATTGCAGCTTTGTGAGATTTCTTGATTGTGTAAGTTAAAGTCCCGTACGCACCGCCAGTTACAAAGTAAGATTAGGAAAAGCTCTGATTCCCAACGGGATTGGAGCTTTTTTATTTTTGGGAAACCTGTTATAAGGGCTCCGTTTTTATGGCTTTGAATCGGATAGGAATTGGGATAGAGAGCAGGCTTAACTGAAAAGTATGAGAGTTATTGAGAACGAGCAGGAGGGAAAGCGATGGATGCCATTGGTGCAATCCACGAATTGTGTATGTCAATCCTTTTGGAAAGAAAGATTCCAATACTTCTGCGAAAGTTATGGAGGCTTTCGGCGGAAGTATTGGAATGATATAGAACGCGTATTTGATTTTAATCCTTATAGCATTCAGGCAGACGGCTTTGTACGGCTGAATAAGCTTTTTCCATGGTAATTTTGATATCTTCCGGTCCTTGTCCCTGTGGATAGATTGGATCATGCATGGTGAGAATCATGCGGTGACGTCTGATGAAACCTCCGGTACGTGGCAATACCTCGAATGAACCGTCGATGGTTAGGGGGACAATGGGTAGCTGGAGCTCATCTGCCAATTGGAAAGCACCTTTTTTGAATGGTTTCATTTTCCCATTGAAAGTGCGGCTGCCTTCCGGAAATACGACCAGCGAAGTTCCGTCAATCAATGTATGGCGTGCTTGTTCAATCGTCTCCTGTATCTTCTTGGGACCGGATTTATCAACAAAGATATGCCCGGCGGACTGGCATGCCTTTCCAACAAAAGGAATGCTGCGGAGCGATTTCTTCATCATCCATTTGAAGTTACGTCCCAAAAAGCCATATATCAGGAAGATGTCAAACGAACCTTGATGGTTGGCTACAAAGATGTACGATTGGTTGGTTTTGACCAGCTGGTTGTTGTTGACCTTAATCGGGAGTAACAGGATACGGCAAATCAGTTGGGACCAGATCTTACCGGGGTAATACCCCCAAAAGTGCGCACTTCCGATGAATGAACCGACGATGGTGGTCAAAGCCGTCAGTAGAGTGAGGACTAGCAAGATTGGCAATGCAATGCATAGTTGATAAACGCGATATACTATTTTTCCCATGATTATGATATTCGATTTGGCTGCAAAGGTAATGGTTATTTCTGTTTTTTGTGTAGAGTTATTACAGTAATTTCGGGCCATGCGCCAAAGCGGAAGGGAAGCATAACTTCACCTGCGCCGATGTTGACGTAAAGGCCGCGTTCGTTTTCCAGATACATTCCACGATTCTCAGGGTAAAACCAGGAGGCAGGTGTAAATCCGAAAAGCAGGAACTGCATGGCATGGGTATGTCCGGCAAGCATCAGCTGTATATCGGTGTCGGGCAATACTTCACGACGCCAGTGGGTCGGATCGTGACTGAGTAGGACCTTGAACATTCCTTCCGTACCTTTCATCGCTTTGGGGAGATCACCTCTTTCCGGGAATGGAGGATAACCTTGATTCTCGACACCGATCAAAGCGATGCAGGTATCTCCCCGATGAATCAGTGCATGGGCATTGTTCAGCATTTTCCATCCCATTCGGGCCTGACGTTGTTTGAGCTCTTCCAGATTGGCTGCCCGCTCACGGGGACTGTTCCATCGGATGTAGGTGCTATAGTCGTGATTGCCCAGTACGGAGAAAACACCGTCGGGAGCATGGAGCTGCTTGAGTATGTTTTCGACACCGTCCAATTCCGTGGCGCGGTGATTGACCAGGTCTCCCGTAAAGACAATGAGATCGCCTTGTTGTCGGTTCATGAGATCGACGAGCTCCTGGACACGACGGGGATAACCGGCAATGGTTCCGATGTGCAAGTCCGAGAACTGTACGATGCGGTAACCGTCGAAGGCTTCAGGGAGGTCAGCCGATTCAAACGAGACTTCTTTGACCTCATAGCGATGCCATCCGCAAATAGTGCCGTAAAGTACCATTGCCATGCTGGACAGAGCGACAAACAAACCGGAGGCTGTACCAACTGTAGCTGCGGGTTTCCATAACCGTCGGAATGCTCTGCCAAGGAGAGAGAAGAGGCAGAACAATCCTTTGGGAATGGTAAATGCCATATAGACGATGACGAACAATCCTGTCAGATGGGTCTGTCGTGCACTGTAATCTTCGTGGGTGACAAGGATGACCAGTGTCACAAGCAGGACAAGTGACGGCAGGAAGTAGAGTAACCGGAGCCACCATCGTCGGGTGAGATGGTGGATGTAAGCTGCATAGATGTACCAATCGGATAACACCATGCAGATTAATAAGAAGAGGGTGATTCGTTGAAGCATGATATTAGATTTACAGGTTATTTCTTTTCGCAATCCAGGGACTACTCACTTAAATTGGCGGCAAGGAACTTCCGCATCTCTTCAAGGCTCTTGCCTCGGCGGGATGCATAGTCGGCAAGCTGGTCTTCTCCAATCTTTCCTACGGCAAAGTAATGGGATTGCGGATGAGCGAACATGAGTCCGCAAACTGAAGCACGGGGATCCATCATACCGTTTTCCGTCAAGTGGATACCGATTTGCTTCATGTCCAGCAATGCATCGAGCAGGAAGGTGACGGATTGGTCGGGCAGGGAAGGATAGCCGACTGCCGGGCGTATGCCCTGATATTCTTCCTTCAGCAGTTGGGGAATGGTGAGCCGTTCATCCTTGGCATAGCCCCAGAACTCTTTGCGTATCTGCTCATGCAACCGTTCAGCTGCTGCTTCAGCCAGGCGTTCGGCAAGAACATGCACCAGCATGCGTTTGTACGGGTCGTTTTCGTAGAGTTCTTCCATTTCCCGGTCTACGGTTGTGGCAAACAATCCTACGGTGTCGGCGACTCCTTGTTCCATCGGACGGACAAAGTCGCTCAGGCAGAGACAGGGGTCTCCGGGCTTTTTAACTGTCTGCTGACGTAAGAGGGGGAATACCGTATCATCGTCAAGTATCAGGTTATCTCCCTTGCTGTTGGCTTTACAAAGGCGGAATACACCGTGAACCTTGTAGTCTTCATCCAACTGCCAGAGCATGCGTTGGGCTTCTTTGAAAAGCTGCATGGCTTCGGCTGCCTTGGGACGGTCTTCTTCCGGAAAGTCCGTCAGCCACATGGCGCGGCAGGCATCACATCCATGTACGTTGCCAATTTCGGCAAAGCGGGGTTGAAATCCCCAGGCATGGAAGAAATAGATCCAGTTGATGTAGTCGGTCAGTTCGTGGATTCTGTAAGTGATAGTCATAGTTGTAAATGTTGAGGTTGGGTTAAAAATAAATCGTATCAGTTTCGCTGGAAGCGGAGGGCTTGTCCGCGGCAGTCGTCGTCAATCTGTCCGTGGTTGTATACTTGCCGTCCGTTGACAAAAGTGCGTTCCACTCTCCATTGGAAAGTGTGCCCTTCCAACGGACTCCAGCCGCATTTGCTCAGGATGGTATTGCTATCGACCGTCCACGGGCTGTTCGGACGCACCAGAACCAGGTCTGCCTGGTATCCCGGACGGATGTAACCGCGTCCTTCGATGGCAAACAGGCGGGCCGGTGCATGACACATCTTTTCCACGACGTCTTCCGGACGCAAGATGCCGGCATCCGCCATTTCGAGCATGGTGACGAGGGAGAATTGCAGCATGGGCATTCCGGAGACGGCTTTCAGCGCTCCTCCCTCTTTTTCTTTCAGCAGGTGGGGAGCATGGTCTGTAGCAATGACATCAATCCGTCCGTCGGTCAGTGCACGGCGCAGTGCATCCCGGTCGGCAGCACTTTTGATGGCCGGGTTGCATTTGATGCGTGTGCCCAATGTCGCGTAATCATCTTGTGTGAAATAGAGGTGTGCGACGCAGGCTTCGGCGGTAATGGCTTTCTGCTCCATGGGGGCGCTGCTGAAAAGTTCCAGTTCTCGTGCAGTGCTGACATGGGCAATGTGCAGACGGGCTCCGGTCTCTTTAGCCAACCGGACTGCCAGGGAGGAAGAGCGGTAGCAGGCTTCGGCATCTCGTATTTCCGGATGGAACCGGATATCCGGGTCATCCCCGTAAAGTGCTTTATAGCGACGGGTATTTTCCGAAATGATGGACTGGTCCTCACAGTGTGCCACGATAATCATGCCTGCTTCCCGGAAGATTGTGCGTAAAGCTTCCATACGGTCCACCAGCATATTGCCTGTGCTGGAACCCATGAACAGCTTGACGCCGCAGACCTGATTCCTGTCCAGCTCTTTCAGCAGGGGGGCATTGTTGTTGGTCGCTCCAAAATAGAACGAATAGTTCACCCGGCTTTTGAGGGCAGCATCCCGGAATTTGTTTTCCAGGGCTTCCAGGGTGGTCGTCTGCGGATTGGTATTGGGCATGTCCATGAATGAGGTGACGCCACCGGCAGCTGCGGCACGACTTTCGCTCACCATGTCTGCCTTATGCGTCAGCCCCGGGTCACGGAAATGTACATGGTCGTCGATGACTCCGGGCATCAGGCAGGCACCTGAACCGTCGATGACGGTGTCGCATGCAGCACGGGGCTTCTCTCCGGAACGGAGTACTTCGGAAATCTTTTCGCCTTCGATGACGACGGCTCCGTCAAAGGTCTGTCCCTCATTGATGATGCGGACGTGGTCGATGAGTAATCTGTTCATAGGGCTTAGGATTGTTTACGTTTGGGATAATGTTTGAACCAGCTGTCTAGCTTCAGTTGGATGACGCCCAGCATGGCCTCACCAAAGATGCCTCCGCTCATTTTGGATGTTCCAAGTTCGCGGTTGATGAAGATGACCGGCACTTCCTTGATTTTGAATCCGCATTTGTAGGCGGTGAACTTCATTTCAATCTGGAAGGCATAACCCTTGAAACGGATGTGGTCGAGCGGTATGGTTTCCAAGACTTCGCGTCGGTAACATTTGAAGCCGGCTGTAGTATCATGTATCTTCAGTCCGGTAACGAAACGCACGTATTTCGAAGCGAAGTAGGACATCAGGACACGCCCCATGGGCCAGTTCACAACGTTGACCCCGCTGATGTAGCGGGAACCGATGGCAACATCGTACCCTTCTTTTGCACAGGCATCATAGAGACGGGGCAGGTCGTTGGGGTTGTGCGAAAAGTCTGCGTCCATCTCGAATATATAATCATAGCGGTGCTCGATGGCCCACTTGAATCCGGTGATATAGGCGGTGCCCAATCCCAGCTTCCCTTTGCGCTCGATCATGAACAGGCGCTCGGGAAACTCACCTTGCAGGCGGCGCACGATGGCTGCTGTTCCGTCGGGTGAACCGTCCTCGATGACCAGAATGTGGAACTCTTTCTCCAGGCCGAAGACGGCACGGATGATGTTTTCGATGTTCTCCTTCTCATTATAGGTCGGGATAATAACAATGCTGTCTGCTGTTTGCATGTGACTTCTATAAATAAATATATGTGTTGCAAAGGTAGTATAATCTCCAAAAATCATACACGGCAGACTGCTTTTTCTTTCTTGAGAGTGTCCTTGTTTCTCCCTTATGCATAGCTGTGCATGCCGCCGAGGAAATAATTCACCCCAATGTAGGTCATCAGGACGGTCAGGAAAGCGCCTGTCATATAGAGGTGGTAGTTCAGCGGACGTCTGAACCAAGGCAGCGAAGTGCCGTGAAGGGCGACTGCATAGCACAGGAAGCTGATGAGAGCCCAAACTTCTTTAGGGTCCCAGCCCCAGTAGCGTCCCCATGAGATATTTGCCCAAATGGCACCAACAAATATACCGATGCCCAGCAGTGCCAATGCGGGATAGAGAAACAGTCGGGAGATGACATGGAGTGCCTGTATGTGTTCGGCATGTAGTGGTTGGTTGGGACGGAAGAATTGCAATGTCAGGGCAACGATACCACAGAGGAAAGTGAAGGCAAACAAAGCGTATGCCATCATAATGAGCGAAACGTGCAGGCTCAGCAGCGGGGATGACAGTACCGGGACGAGAGGGGTAATCTGGGGATCCATCTGTCCGATGGAAGACACCAGCAAGAAGAAGCCGGCAAGCAGGAAACCGAAAGACAGCAGAAAGGGGAGGCGTTTGATGACCAGCAGGGTAATCAGTTGCACACACCAGGCAAGCACCAGCATTGTCTCATAGCCATTGCCCATGGGGATGCGTTGGCTGATGATGCCTCTGAGTATCAGGCAGGCGGTCAGGGCAAGGAATGAGAGGAGCAACACTCCGGCAGCGGCATGTTGCAGGTACCTGCCTTTGCGTTCCGTGGGCGTGGTTTTGTGTAGCAGACGGATGAGATATAGAATGAGCAAGACCAGTCCGACTGTCAGATTGATTTTGTAGAGAAGGTCTGAAAAGGGGATATGGTTATACAGACGTTCTGCTTTCAGACGGTGTTCAGAAGGCAATGAATGACCGCCGTATTTCTGTTGGTAACGGTCTACCTTTCCGACGATTTCCTTAAATCCATCTTCCTGACCGGGGACAATACCGAGCAGATAGATGAGGTTGAATGCCTGATTGACAAAGAGGGCTTGTCCGCTTTCTGTTTCGAGGGGTAGTGGGTCGACGGGGCTGTACCAACGGACGTTCCCTTTCGTATCGGTGGCAGGAAACATGCGGAGACATTCTTTGCGGCGCAGGGACATGATGAGTTGCAGGCGGTCATCCATGTCGGTGGCAGCCTTTTCTTCCGGAGTGTTTTTCCTTGGGTCGTAGTTTCCAATGAGGTCTCCCAATAGATAGCCTTGACTTGAGGAAAAGAAGTCATCGACGGAGGCCCATTCTTTCAGTCCGGTAGCTTTGCGGAGGGCACGGCTTTTGACATGAATCAGCGGGACGTGGTCCCAGTCGCGTGTATAGAAGATAAAGCCTGTCAGTACTTGTTCGGCGGAATAGTGCTTGAAGGAGCGTTTGCCGCTAAGTTTCTTGGTGAAATCGATGGCAAATGTCTGGAGTGGGCATACCCGTCCATTGTATTCGATCAGCAGTTCACCAAGTTGTCGGGCTTGTTCCTCCGTCAGGGTGCGTGGCTTTTCTTCCTGTGCGTTGACAAGGCAGGGAAAAGCTGCAGCGAACAGGAGGAAGGCGCCCTTGCGCAAGACGGGATGTCGAAGCAGTTTGCGGAAGCTGCCTTTCGGGTCGGCGAGCATACCGAGCAGGGAAGCAAAGAGCAGGAAATAGCCGAGGTAGGTCACGGTTACGCCCCAAGGGTCTTTGTTCAGAGTCAGATAGCTGCCCCGTTCGTCGGAATCGTAGGAGGACTGATAGAAACGGATGTTCCGATAGGTGTAGACCCGGTTCATGGCAACCATGCCTTGTACGGTCGTTTGTCGTTGCGTATCATTCAGGGTAAAGTGGCTGCGGTAGTCGGCGGGAGCATTCGTCCCACTGTGGTAAGTCACTTGGAAGCGGTCCAGAGTCAGGGTGAACGGGAGGGGACGGACGCGCTGTCCGTTGTCGGTCTCTTCCAGGTAATTGCTGACCGGAATTCCTTCGCGCAGGTGGACAATTCCCCGACGTGCCGTGAGGGAAGTGAGCAGAGCGCCAAGCAGGATGATTACCAGAGACAGGTGCAAGGACAGACTGTACATCCGGTGGCGTTTGTGGCGGAAAAAGCAGAGCATGCCGGTGAGTGCCAGTATGCCCCAAAGCAGGGCAAACCACCACGAACCGTAGAAATGTTCCAGAACGAAGGGAGTGCCCCGGCTCTTTTCGACAAAAGTAATGATGCTCAACAGGAGGATGAGCAGGTACAGGAGGAAGAAGGCTATGCGTTTCATACAGGGTCAGGTCAGGAGGTAATATAAAAGGTTGACGGGCAGACAACGGTATTCGCCTGCCCGTCAACGGTAATCAGATAGCCCGGATGAAGGCTACGACGGCGTCGCGGTCTTCCTTGGGCAGGTTATAGAATTTTTCTGCGGAACGGAAGGCATCGCTCTCACGGCTGTAGCCATGCCACATGATGGCTTCCACTTCGTTGCGGGCACGGCAGTCGTGCAAACGGTCTTCGGCTCCGGTATTGGCTTTGGAGAGGCCGCGTCCCCAAAGTGGAGTCGTGCGGCACCAGGCTCCGCGGATGTCATTCTTCATGAACAGACGGTGCTGGATGAAGTCGGAGTAAGGCCAGATGGTCTGGTTGGCGTACTTGGGTAGTTCGCCTTGTCCCTTGACGACGGTGTCTGCCCAATAGTTGTCGCTGCCGGTCTTCCAGGAGGGACGGTGACAGGCGGTACATCCCATTTGGTAGAACAGTTCCTTGCCACGTTGCACCTGTTCACTGTGCAGGTTGCGGGCACGGGGAACAGCCAGTCCGCGATGCCACACCATGAGCTCGTAGTAGTTGTCATCCTGCATCTCCGGCTTGAAGTTGTATACGTCATTGTCAAACTGGTTGGTGTTCGGCGACAGCAGGGTCGCCACAGCCTTGGCTATGCCTTCGCGGGTGCCGTCGGCATAGTAGGGATGGAGCAACGACTCTTCGTCCTTGCCTTCTTTCAGGATAGTATTGATGACCTCTTCGTTCTCTGACATGGCTTTTGCCCAGGCGTCCGTCGTGTAGAGCTTCGGACGGTCGGAACGGGTCACATTGGTGATGTTCCAGATGGCATTGGCTCCCGGACCGTCTTGCAGGGTGGCACGGGTCAGTGCGTAGGTGTAACGCTTGATGTGCGGAGTACGGTCGGTTGCATTGGTCGGATAGCCTGTGTACCATGCCGTCGAGGCCCAGTCGTTGGCGGTCGCATCCCACATGGCAGGATTGAGTGTGGCACCTGCGGAAGCTTCCGTCTGATATTGTTTCTTCAGCTCCTCTTCCGGGATGGCATCGATGAGTCCGGTCCCGTAAATACCGATGGTGGACTCCAGACGCACCTCGTAGTTTGTCGGTTTCGGATTGGTGTTGAAGGCTTCCTGGTCGATGGTGATTTCCGGATAAATCAGCTCGTACGTTTCTCCGTCGGGAAAGGTCGTGGGCAGGGCGCCGTCCGTCGCAGTCTTCCATTCGAGATGGATGCCGCTCTCGTCAATCGGCGGAAGGAACGGATAGGAGGCACGGGTCTGGGGCATTCCTGTCACTTCGGTGATGTATCCTTGTGTGTCGGGATGGTAGACGACGAGCAGGTAGCCGTTGCCGTATTCGTTGGCGTTGTAGCTGGTCACACGTTTCCCGTGACCGTATCCGGGATGGCAGGTGAGGCAGGCGTCGCGCGTCCATGCCGGACCCAGTCCGTTGAACGGCTTGGTGGTGGAGTTGAAGGTGCGCTCGAAGAAGGATTCTCCGAACTTGAACAGGTTCGACAGCCCCTGGTTGGTGACAGCCGGCGTCTCGTCTTCGTACGAGTTGGACGCGATGTTGTCGGTCGTCCCCAGTTCACCGCCGGGATACCACTCTTCGGCTGTGAAGTTGCCTACTGCCTTGCCTACGTACGAATAGTCGTCGTGGGTGACAGACGGCTCGTTTCCGGGTGTGTTGTCATCGTCGCTGCATGAGGCGAGGGCGAGGGCCAGGCAGCAACTGTAGAAGAAATACTTTTTGTTCATGGCTAGTCGTAGTTAGGATGTTTAGTTCGCCAGGATATAGTTGTTGATATCCTGGGTCACATTGCTCAGCTCGTTGCAAGCCTCGATGGCGGCTTGTCCGGCCGTGCGGTCGGTCTGTTCCTGGATGTAGGAGACGAACGGGTGGGGGATTGCCTGGATTTTGGCTTTCGCATTCTGGATGGCATTCAGCATGCGCGTGTCCAGCGTCGGATTGTACTTCTGCATCAATGCGTGGAGCGACTTGCTCTCGTCGCGGAGCTCCTCGCGGCCGCCCATGTAGGAGTTCTCGATGCTGACGATGTTGTCGGTAAAGTCGTCGAGCGACTTGTGGCTGTAAGGCGACTCAATGTAGTTCACGTCATCGCCACTGACCGGTTTGCCCAGTTTCGTGTTGCCCACTTCGTCGGAGATATTGATGCAGCCTGCCACGAGGATTTCGCTGATAGCCTCTTTCCAGGAAGCGAATCCATAGCCCGGCTTGTTGACGTTCAGCATCTTGTCCGTATAGGTATAGTCCTGGTCGACGACAGAGGCAGACCACTCGCACACGTTCTCCACGATGTCGATGTGGCTTTGGGGAGCTTGCGCATTCCAGGCACATTCCATGTGGAAGCAACTGTTGCGCAGGTCGCGTGCCACCGACGTGGCATACACGATTTCATTGTAGCCGCTCAGGTTGTTCAGGTCCGGGTCGTTCCCTTTCAGTGCCTCGGCGGTACGGGGTTCTCCGTCACGGAAGAGTACGTATTCGATGCCGTGGAACCCCAGCAAGGTAGTGGCAAGCGAATTGGCATACATTCCGGTTTCGTCAGCCTCCATCTTGGCAAAGAGCAGGGTGTTGCTGAGCTGGGTCTTGAGTTCGTCCACATCGAGGGGCCAGGAGTCAATGTGCGGGTCGATGCCGTAGTCGCTGGCTGCACCGAAGAGGAATGCTTCACTGGTTTCGTAGTAAGAGCGGGCGCGCAGGAAGATGTCGCACACGTTTTTGATTTCGGCATCGGTCACCGTGCCGTTCTTCACTTTGTCGCGGAGGTCGGCAAGGCTGTTGGCGAGGCTTTCGGTCTCTGCGGCGAGCAGTTTGTAAGTCGGGTTGACGGTGGCATCGACGTACTGTTGCACGATGGTCTGCAATTCGTTGTCGGAAATCAGTCCGTCGGTAGAAGAGACCTTGTTGTCGTCGTCGCTACAGGCACTGAAACTGAAGATGCCTGCAAATCCCATCATCAGATAGAGGGGGAGTTTTGCTAATCTGTTCATGATGCTTTAGGTTTTATTGGATGTTTAACTTGGTTTGACGTGAGGATACTCTTGTCAGAGGAAGAAGCCCATGTAGGCGATGCCGAGCGACACGGAAGGTTCGTCGTTGTAGGCATGGGTAAAGAAGCGTTTGGCAAACTGCCCCTTGACCACAATCTGCTCGATGGGGTGGTAGTTGAAGCCGAAGGTCATGCATTGGCGCCGGGTATAGTCATAGCGTGTCTGTGTGGCCTCCGGAATGCAGGAATCGTAGTAGTCATAGCGGCCGAAGACATACAGCTTCTGCTCTTTGTCCTTCAGTTTGTGCCACTGGGAGAAAAGGTCATAACCTGCCTCGATACCGATGGCTACCGCATTCTTTCCGACCGAAGTCTTGTCGTAAGGGGAGTTGTTCGAGCTGACGCCACGCTTGGCACGGGTGATTTCTGCGGCATCGCCCAGGTAACCGTAGTCGGCATTGCCGCGGACAATCCAGTTGTGGTCGTTGTACGTGAAGTCGAATGCACCGATGAGCACTTCTCCCTTCACTTTGTCATAGGGTTTGCCTGCACCTTCCTGGTCGTGCGGCTGCGTGTTGTGCATCGAGTAGCCGTAATAGCCGCTCAAGCCCATGCGCAGGCCTTTGACGGAATAGTTGTCCACCCGGGCGGCAACGGCATACTTGTTGGCAACCTTGAATTCGAAGGTCGAGTGGTTGCCGTTCTGTATCCAGTTGTCGCGCGAGAACAGGAAGGCATCCAGTCCGGCGGTCATCTGCACTTCGTAGCGCCAGTCCTTGGCACGTCCCCACAGGCTGACGCCCGTCTCGTGCCAGGTGCAGGGGAAGATGGTGGCTTCGCCTTCGGGGCGATAGACCGTGAAGAAGTTCAGTGGCTCGTGGTAGGCATTGGTCAGGCCGACGGGGACGATGATGTGTCCGGCACGGATGTTGAATGCGTCGCAGAACGACTTCTCAATCCAGAACTGTTCCAGCTCCACTTCGCCGCCTTTCTCCACTTCCTGTTCCCATTCGCCCGCCTCCTCGAATTCCTGTTCGTGAGAGCCGCCGCTGCCGCCATGTTCAAACTCGATTTCCGTTGACACCTTCCATCCTTTGCCAAAGTCATAGGACAGGTAGATGACGGCATGCGGGATGTCGAAACGTCCGTGGCTGGGGTCGTTTTTGTAATCCCCGGGTCGTGTGTAGCGGTAGACATTGTCGCTGTAGAAGTTCCGTGAATAGACGGCTTCACCATAGCCTCCGATGCGGAGGCGCGATGTTTTCCGGGGACTCTCTTCTTTGGGATTGCTCGATGAGGCTTCCGTCTTCGCTTCGTCGGTCTTCCCGTCGGTTACGTCCGACGGATGGGCTGATGCCGACAGGGCACACAGAAGGCAGGAAGCAAACAGCATACTGGTTTTCATAATCGTGGTTTCTACTTTTGTTGAACTTTTCGGTTGCAAAAGTAGTGCGTCGGAAGGCTAGGGGACAATACCTAAAAGTTGGTAATTTATGAATCAAAATGATAACAAATGGGTATTGGAAAAATGAAACGAAAGGCAAGGAAATGAATGAATATAGCTTTGTAAAATAGATTTTTATGGAAATGCTCATCCCGTGAGGGAGAGGAGGACTTCATCGCAACGGAAGCGTCCGTGAAAACAACAATTAGCTAAATAAATGTTGCGTGAAGGGAATGGATGATAATGATTTATGTAAAATAAAACGAACGCATGTTCTCCTCCTGAAGGGGATGGAAAAAGAAGAAGCCTCCCGACGGGTGGCGACTGTGCCGTGGGACACGTCTGCCAGGCATCGGGAGGCATCTCTCGGGGAGAGCGGACCTTATTCGAACATCTTCAGACGTCCGTCCAGCGGGAGGAAGGTCTTTTCGTCGGGTTTGCACTCGGGGCTGCCGAAAGGCATCTGTGCCGTGAGCTTCCACGATGCCGGCAACTGCCATTCGCGGGCTACGGCCTCATCGATGAGCGGATTGTAGTGTTGCAGCGAGGCACCCAGTCCGGCATCCTCCAGCATCGTCCATACGGCAAACTGATGCATGGCGGTGCTGTGTTCGGAGAACGTCGGGAAGTTATCCTTGTACAGAGGGAACTGTTCCTGGAGCTGCTTCACGGTGTCCTGGTCTTCGTAGAACAACACCGTGCCGTAACCCGAGGCAAAAGCCTGGTCGATTTTCTCTTCCGTCTTGACAAAGGCATCGGCGGGAACAAGGGGACGCAACGTGTCCTTGACAATCTGCCAAAGGCGGTCGTGCTGTTCGCCCAACAGGAGGACGAGGCGTGCCGACTGTGAATTGAAGGCGGAGGGTACATGCAACAGGGCGGCCTCCATCAGCTTGTGCAATTCCTGATGCGATAAAATTTCACGTTTGCCCAGCCGGTAATACGTCCGGCGGTGGGTCATTGCTTCTCTAAAATTTCTTTCCATACGTTATGTGGGTTAAAGTCGGCGGAAAGATAGACAAAAAAGAAGTGCAGACAAGACCGGGACCCTGACTGCACTTCTCTTTTTAAGTTATGAAAGCGTATTATAATACTTTCTTATATAAATCCAGGATGATTTCTTCCGTCACCTCACGCGGATTGCCCGGCGTGCAGACATCCTTGATGGCAGAAGCGGCAAGTTTGGGAAGGTCTTCCGCCTTGATGCCCAATTCGGATAAATGTTGAGGAATGCCCACCTTGACGGACAGGGCTTTCACTGCATCGACGGCTGCGCGGGCGGCTTCCTCGCGGGTCATGCCGTCCTTGTAGACCTGCATCGCCTTGGCAATGTCGACATACTTGTCGAGGGCTGCGGGAGCGTTGAATTCCATGATGGTCGGCAACAACAAGGCATTTGCTACGCCGTGGGGGATGTCGAAGATGGCACCCAGGGGATGGGCCATGCCGTGGACTACGCCCAGACCGACGTTGGAGAATGCCATGCCGGCGATGTACTGTGCCACCGCCATACCGTTGCGTGCTTCGGCGTTGGTCGGTTCGAAGACGGCGGTTTCGAGGTAGCGGGCAATCATTTCGATAGCCTTGATTTCAAACATGTCGCTCATTTCCCACGCGCCCTTTGTGATGAGGCCTTCGATGGCATGCGTCAGCGCGTCGAGTCCGGTTGCGGCGGTGAGGCTCTTGGGAAGCGTGTACATCAGCTCGGCATCCACGATGGCAATGGCGGGGATGTCGTTCGGGTCGACACAAACCATCTTCTTTTCGTTCGCCTCGTCCGTGATGACGTAGTTGATGGTGACTTCGGCAGCCGTGCCGGCCGTAGTCGGGAGCGCAATGATGGGGACGGACTTCTTCTTCGTCGGGGCAACACCCTCCAGCGAAACCACGTCACTGAACTCCGGGTTGTTCGTGATGATGCCAATCGCCTTCGACGTGTCGATGGACGAGCCGCCGCCGATGGCAAGGATGAAGTCCGCACCCGACTCGGCAAAGGCTTTCACGCCTGCCTTCACGTTGGCAACCGTCGGGTTGGGCTTGATGTCGCTGAACACGACATAGGGGATGCCTGCCTGTTCGAGCACCTTCAGTACCTTGTCTGCCACGCCGAACTTTATCAGGTCTTTGTCGGTTGACACGAAGGCTTTGTGCAGTCCCAGACGTTCGATTTCCTGCGGCAACACCTCACGGGCACCCGGACCGAAGTAAGAGACTTCATTCAAGATAAATCGGTTAATCATGTTTTGTTGGGTTTTATAGATGTGAATAAATCAGGTTCCAGCAAAGGTTTGTGCCGCAAAGGAACGAAAAAAGATTGGGTTGCCCAACAGTTGTTGGGATTTATGTGTGCGGTGTGAATGGTTGTTGTGTGGATTTCTTACACAGATTCCACACCGACGGCGGGGGAACTGCCGGATGCGCGGAATGTGTAAGCAGCGGAAAATGCGCCGGTTATCCTCTCCGGTCGTGCGGAGCCTGCGCTTTTGGTACGTCCTTTGCCCGACGTTTCCCGGAACTATCTAAAATCAGTATCATGAAAAAGAATCACAAATGGGTTTTGTTCAGCCTCTTGGTGGCGGCTTCGCCTGTGGCACTCCATGCCCAGGGTGAAATGCCGGCACCCGGGAAATCCTATGAAGTGGAAGAAATCTTGCAGAACGGGAAAAAGCGTGTCACGGGACTGGTCACCGACAAGCATGGAGAGAGCATCATCGGTGCATCCATCACCGTGAAGGGCGACCCGAAAACCGGAACTACAAGCGACCTCGACGGACGGTTCACCCTCGATGTGCCTCCACGGTCAACGCTTGTGGTTTCGTACATTGGCTACACGACCCGCGAAATCCGTGTGCACCGGCGCCTCAACAATTATCCCGTTGTCCTGGAGGAAGACAACCAGCTGCTCGACGAAGTGGTGGTCGTGGGTTACGGCACGGTGAAGAAGAGCGACCTGACCGGCTCGGTCTCTACCGTCGGAGCGCGTCAGTTTGAAGAACAGCCTGTCAAGAATGTGGCGGACATCCTGCAGGGGCGTACCGCCGGCGTCGAAGTGACGTCAAGCAGTGGTATGCCGGGTGCAGGCGCCAAGGTGCGCATCCGCGGAACAACCTCCATCAACAAGAGCAGCGACCCGCTCTATGTCATCGACGGCATCATCTCGTCCAGCGGACTGGACGGCTTGAACCCGCAGGACATCCAGTCGATGGAGGTCCTGAAGGACGCATCGTCCACCGCCATCTACGGTTCGCGGGGAGCGAACGGCGTCATCCTGGTGACCACGCGCAGCGGACGGGAGGGACGTGCCCGCATCACCTTTGATGGCAAATGGGGCATCTCGAAGGTGAGGAAGAACTACGAACTGCTCAGTGCCTACGAGTATGCACAGGCACTGAACGACATACGAGGCTCGCAGACGATTCCTGCCGAGGACCTGGAAGCCTACAGGAACGGCACGAAGGGCATCGACTGGCTCAACCTCATGACGCAGACCGCGCTGACACAGGACTACAGCCTCGGCATATCGGGCGGCAGCGAGAAGGTGCGTTACCTGCTGTCGGGCAACCTGCTCGACCAGGAGGCGGTCACCATCAACTCCACCTACAAGCGGTACGGCTTCCGTGCCAACGTGGATGCCGACGTGCGGTCCTGGCTGACCGTGTCCGCAAAGCTCAACGGTGCCGTCATCCACCAGGCGAACGGGGCGCCCAGCTGGTTCCACATCCTCAGCTTCTCGCCGACGATGGAGATGAAGGACCCCGAAACAGGGGTTTACAACCGAGACCCATACAACCTGGCAAACGCCAACAATCCCTACGGCGTGGCGATGGAGAATTACAGTGACTCCTACAGCTACAACCTCAATGCGAACCTTTCTTTGCTTTTCAAGATAGCCAAGGGGCTGACCCTCTCCGTGCAGGGAGGATATGACTACGACCACAGCCCCTCGTACTCCTTCTCCTCGAAACTCATTGCGCCGGGAGCCATCAACAGCATGAACAACACCAGCAACATGCACCGCTACTGGCAGAACACCAACAACCTGACCTATCAGGGAACCTTCGGGGACCACACCCTCTCGGCAACCGCTGTCTGGGAGCTGAGCCAGACCATCGACACCGGATTGCAGGCAGGAGGCTCGAACCTGAACAACGAGAGCGTCGGTTACTGGAACATCGGCAATGCCGCCGTCCGCAACGAGAGCAATTCCTACTTCGAATCGTCGCTCGCCTCGGGCATCGTCCGTGCCAGCTACGATTACAAGAAACGTTATTTCCTTACAGCCGCCCTGCGCGCCGATGGTTCGTCGAAATTCCAGAAGGACCATCGGTGGGGCTGGTTTCCCTCGGTGGCACTGGCGTGGGACGTGGCACGCGAACCTTTCATGCAACGGCAGAACCTCGTGGAGCAACTGAAGCTCCGCGCCAGCTACGGCGTCACCGGAAACCAGGCAATCTCCTCCTACAGCACCCTCGGCATGCTGTCATCCACCTCGTATGGCTGGGGCAGCACCTCGGGATACACCGGATACTGGGGCAATCAGTTCGCCACACCCGACCTGACGTGGGAGAAGACCTACCAGTATGACGTCGGACTGGACGTCAGCCTCGGCGGAGTCAACCTCTCGCTGGACTGGTTCAAGAAGCGGACGGTCGACCTGCTCTTCCAGAAACAGGTGCCGCGCTACAACGGAGGAGGAACCTACTGGGTGAATCAGGGCAAGCTCGACAACACCGGCGTGGAACTGTCCGTGAACACCTTCCCCGTGAAGCGGAGCGTCGTCTGGGAAACCAACTTCAATGCAGCCTTTGTGAAGAACGAGGTCATCGACCTTGCCGGAAACGACTTCGTCCTCAACGCCAACTACAGCGACCTGGGCGGATACATGCAAATCATGAAGCCCGGATACCCCTTGGGCTCCTTCTACGTCTACCGCTGGAAGGGATTCGACGAGAAGGGGGCGAACCTCTACCAGAAACAGGACGGGACGCTCACCACCACACCGACCTCCGACGACCTCGTCGTCAAGGGGCAGGCGAGTCCCGCGTGGACCTTCGGCTGGAACAACAACATGACCTGGCGCAACTGGACACTCAACGTCTTTTTCACCGCAGCCACCGGATACGAGCGGTTGAACATCAGCCGCTTCATGACCTCCTCCATGACGGGCGTCACACGCTTCATCCGTCTGCATGACGCCTACTTCAAAGGGTGGGACTACGTGCAGGACAAGGCGGACGCACGTTACCCCAGCCTGACGAACCCTGACAATAAGAACTATGCCAACTCCGACTTCTGGCTGGAGGATGCCTCGTTCATCAAGCTGAAGAACATCAGCCTGTCCTACCACATCCCGCGCAAGTTCACACGGATTGCAGCCATCCAGCTCTCGGTCAGCGCACAGGATGTCTTCACCATCACCGGATACAAGGGCATGGACCCCGAGGTCTATGCGGGATACGACGGACTGGACTATGGCGCCTATCCCGTGCCGCGGACCGTCACCTTCGGTGTGAAACTCAGCTTCTGATTGACTAACCCAAACACGAATCCATCATGAAAAAGATTTACCGACATACAGGCAGCCTCCTGCTGCTGGCAGCCCTCGCCGCAGGCATGCCCGCGTGCAGCGATTTCCTCACCGAAGACCCCAAGGGGCAGATGACCACCGGCGGATTCTTCACCGGAAAGGAGGACCTCGACGCCTCCCTCAACGCACTCTACTCCGTCATCGCCGTCTCGCAGGGACAGAACAACTACTGCGGGACCAACTTCCTCGCGGGCGACGACATCTCCACCCACCCGGCAAGCAACAAGCAGCCCTTGCGCGAACATGACCAGTACAGCGTCACCGACAACAACTCCTGGCTCGTGAGCATGTGGGAACAACGCTACAAGGTCATCAAGGCGGCAAACTTCATCATCAACAACGCCGCCCGCACGCCCGGCGTGGCAGAGGAAACCATCCGCCAGGCCATCGCGCAGGCACACTACTGGCGCGCGTACTCCTACTTCTACCTCGTGACCACCTGGGGCGAAGTGCCCGTGATGCTCGAAGAGGAAATCAACTACGAGGCGCCCCTCTCGTCGGTGGAAGACGTCTACGCGCTCATCGTCTCCGACCTGAAGACCGCTGAAGAAGGCTGCCCGGTGATGTACACCTCCGAGCCTTACGCCCGCAACGGCATCAACATCGCCGTCAGCCGGGGAGCTGTCCAGGCAACCCTCTCGTACGTCTACATGTGCATGGCAGGATGGCCCCTCAACAAGGGCGCGGAGTATTACCGCCTCGCAGCCGACAAGGCGGAGGAGGTCATCGACGGCGTGGAGGACGGCACGTACTATTACCGTCTGCTGGACGACTTCAGCCAGGTGCACTCGATGGCGTACAACGCCAACAACCCGGAGGTCATCCTCGGCATCTACTACAACCGCGACCGCACGGCACAGGCGATTCCGCAGACCGACATCCTCCAGGACATGATGCAGAACGGCTGGGGCGACACGAACGGCGAAATCAAGTTCTGGAAGGACTTCCCCGACGGTCCGCGCAAGGATGCGACCTATTTCCCCAAAATCATGCTCACCGACGGCGAACTCCACGACTGGTGGTATGACACCGACCCGCCCTCGCGCGAAGTCGTGGCGCCCGTGTTCATGAAGTCCGTGGAGTCGCCCGAACGCGGAACGGAATTTGACTATACCAACCCGCAAATCCTGTCATCCAACGGCGAGAAGACCGTGCAGGTCATCCGCCTGGCGCAAGTCTACTGCTGGTTTGCCGAGGCGACGGGGCGGGCCGGCGAGGTGACCACCAAGGCGGTGGAGATGCTCAACCGCGTGCGCAACCGTGCCGACGGGAAGGCTTCCAACCTTTACACCACGGCAATGACCCCCGAGGAACTCGCCGAAGCGGGATACAACGAACACGGGTGGGAGATAGCCGGCTATTACTGGGGCGGACTGGCATCGCGGGCAC
Organism: Mediterranea sp. ET5; assembly: GCF_023337025.1. Lineage (NCBI taxonomy): Bacteria > Pseudomonadati > Bacteroidota > Bacteroidia > Bacteroidales > Bacteroidaceae > Mediterranea > Mediterranea sp. ET5. Next base: position 75,168 of record NZ_JAMBLN010000002.1, read on the forward strand.
GCGACATGTTCCGCATGTACCGCTTCAAGGAGCATTTCGAGTTCCGCAAGCAGAACCCCGAGATTGAAGTCGCTCCGGGCGTCTTCCGCAAGGAGGCGGTCCCCGTGACCGGCAGCTGGGATGACAGCCGGATGTATTCGCCCTATCCGTACGAAGATGCCATCCTGAATCCGAATCTCCACCGTTGAGCGTCCGTCGGCTGGACCCCCTCCCCGAGGCGGACAACCCGGATGCAACCGAACACAGCCCCTATTCTTTTCATTCTGGTCCCGGAAACAGCCTTTCCTGCGTCTCCCGAAATCGTCGGATGCAGGAAACAGCGTTTCCGGGACCTTTTCATCGGTTGGGACGCAGGAAATGCCGTATCCAGCGTCTCACAAAACATTTTGGCGCTGGAAATGCCGTATCTTTAACCTTTCAAAACATTTTGGCGTTAGATACGACGCATCTTTAACCTTTTGAAATGTTTTAAAGTTGGATACGTCGTATCTTTAACCTTTGAAAATGTTTTGGCGCAGGATATAACATATTCTTAACGTTTAGAAACATTTTGGCGTTGGAAATGCCCTTTCCGGCGTCTCGCAACATCAGTTGGCGCCGGAAATGCCGTATCCCGGACCATCCGAGCGCATTTGCCCCCGTCGACGTGTGTTTCCGGCTTCTCCCGGACGTCGGGGACACGGAAGCGGACGATTCCGGGCCCTTCCGCGTCCGTGAGTGCCCCCTGCACGCCGTCTCCCGCCCCGGGGTGTTCAGCGGAAGTCGCCTGCCGCGTTGCCTTACGGGTTCATTCACACCGCGCTCCAGGTGCAGGAAGCCGATTTTTTGCTTAATTTTGCGGCGCATTTAGAATCGAGCTGATGAATATACAGGAATTACAAGCTGTTTATGAGAGCCATTCGAACACGAAGGCTTTCGCCGCACTATGCGAGAAAGCGTCCGCACGGACCATTTACCTGGAGGGACTCTGCGCCTCGGCGGCTCCCTTGTTTCTATCATCCTTCATACGCCGGAAACGGGACTACATCGTCTGCATCCTCAACGATCTCGAGGAGGCGGGCTACTTCTACCACGACCTGACGCAGATAAACGGCGATGCGGACGTGCTCTTCTTCCCGTCCGCCTACCGCCGCGCCATCAAATACGGGCAGAAGGATTCCGCCAACGAAATCCTGCGCACCGAGGCGCTGAGCCGCCTGGGCAAGGGGGCGTCGCCCGTCTGCATCGTCACCTATCCCGAGGCGCTGGCAGAGAAGGTCGTCTCGATGCAGGCCCTGTCGGCACGGACGCTGCTGCTGGAGACGGGTGGGAAGTATGACCCCGTGGAGGTGGAGAAGACCTTGTCGGATTTCGGCTTCGAGCGCGTGGATTACGTCTACGAGCCCGGTCAGTTTGCCGTCCGCGGAAGCATCGTCGACGTCTTCTCCTTCTCGTCGGAGTACCCCTACCGCGTGGACTTCTTCGGCGACGAGGTGGACAGCATCCGCACGTTCGAGGTGGACAGCCAGCTGTCGAAGGAGAAGAAAGACCGCATCGCCATCGTCCCGGAACTGACGGGCGGAGGTGCAGGCGAGGTGCAGCTGCTCGACTTCCTGCCCGAAGGCTCGATGCTGTGGATAAAGGACTTCCACTGGGCGTGCGAGAAGGTCGAGTCGGTTCACGGCGAGGCGGTCTCCCCGCAGGCAGCCGTCGCCCTGGCGGAAGAGGAGGGCGTGGACCACGTGGTGCTGCCCTCGACCGTCACCGGCGAGGAGTTTGCCCGGCGGACGCTCGACTTCCGGCGCGTGGAGTTCGGCAGCAAGCCGACGGGGACACCCGACGCCACCCTGCACTTCTCGACCGAGATGCAACCCATCTTCCACAAGAACTTCGACCTCGTGGCGTCGGTCCTGAAGGAGCTGCTCGCCAAGGACTACCGCCTCTACATCCTCTCGGACAGTGTCAAGCAGACGGACCGCATCCGTGCCATCTTCGAGGAGCGCGGCGACGACATCCCCTTCACGCCCGTCGACCGGACGCTGCATGAAGGCTTCACCGACCACACCCTCCGCACGTGTTTTTTCACCGACCACCAGATATTCGACCGTTTCCACAAGTACAATCTCAAGAGCGACAAGGCGCGCAGCGGCAAGGTGGCGCTCACGCTGAAGGAGCTCAACCAGTTCGAGCCGGGCGACTACGTGGTGCACATCGACCACGGCATCGGGCGGTTCGCCGGACTGGTGCGCATCCCCAACGGCGACAGCACGCAGGAGGTCATCAAGCTGGTCTATCAGAATGACGATGTGGTGTTCGTCTCCATCCACGCGCTGCACAAGATTTCCAAGTACAAGGGGAAGGAGGGCGAGCCGCCGCGCCTGAACAAGCTCGGCACGGGCGCCTGGGAGAAGCTGAAGGAGAAGACGAAGAGCAAAATCAAGGACATTGCCCGCGACCTCATCCGTCTCTACGCCCGCCGGCGAGAGGAGAAGGGCTTCAGCTTCAGCCCCGACTCCTTCCTGCAGCACGAGCTGGAGGCGAGCTTCCTCTATGAGGACACGCCCGACCAGCTGAAGGCGACACAGGAGGTGAAGGCTGACATGGAGAAGGACCGTCCGATGGACCGCCTTGTCTGCGGTGACGTGGGCTTTGGCAAGACCGAAGTCGCCATCCGTGCCGCCTTCAAGGCCGTGTGCGACAACAAGCAGGTGGCGGTGCTCGTGCCGACGACCGTGCTGGCATACCAACATTACTGCACGTTCCGCGACCGGCTGAAGGACTTCCCCTGCCGGGTGGATTACCTGAGCCGCGCCCGCAAGCCGTCCGATGTGCGCCGCATCCTGAAGGAGCTGAAGGAGGGCGAGGTGAACATCCTCGTGGGCACGCACCGCATCATCGGCAAGGACGTCAAGTTCAAGGACCTGGGGCTGCTGGTCATCGACGAGGAGCAGAAGTTCGGCGTCGCGGTGAAGGAGAAGCTCAAGCAGCTGAAGGTGAACGTCGACACGCTGACGATGACTGCCACGCCCATCCCGCGCACGCTGCAGTTCTCCCTGATGGGTGCGCGCGACATGTCCGTCATCCAGACGCCGCCTCCCAACCGCTATCCGGTGCAGACGGAGGTGCACACGTTCAACGAGGAAATCATTGCCGAGGCAATCAACTTCGAGATGAGCCGCAACGGGCAGGTGTTCTTCGTGAACAACCGCATCAACAACCTCGAGGAGCTGAAAGCCATGATTCTCCGCCTGGTGCCCGACGCCCGCGTCTGCATCGGTCACGGACAGATGGCTCCCGAGGAGCTGGAGCAGGTCATCCTAGGTTTTGCCAACTATGACTACGATGTCCTGGTGGCGACGACCATCATCGAAAGCGGTATCGACATCCCCAACGCCAACACCATCATCATCAACCAGGCACAGAACTTCGGCCTGAGCGACTTGCACCAGATGCGCGGCCGCGTGGGGCGCAGCAACAAGAAGGCGTTCTGCTATCTGATGGCTCCGCCCTTGTCGTCCCTGCCCACGGAGTCCCGCCGTCGTCTGCAGGCCATCGAGAACTTCTCGGACCTGGGCAGCGGCATCCACATCGCCATGCAGGACCTCGACATACGCGGTGCGGGCAATCTGCTGGGAGCGGAGCAGAGCGGCTTCATCGCCGACCTGGGCTACGAGACGTACCAGAAGATTCTGGCGGAAGCCATCACGGAACTGAAGAACGACGAGTTCGCCTCGCTCTATGAGAACGGCGACGGTCAGGTGGCAGCCGGCGAGGAGAAGCTCAGCGGGGAGGAGTTCGTGTCGGAGTGTACGGTGGAGAGCGACCTGGAGCTGTTGTTCCCCGACGAATATGTGCCCAGCAGCAGCGAACGCATGTTGCTCTACCGCGAGCTGGACGGGCTGGAGCTCGACAAGGATGTGGAGGCATACCGCCAACGCCTGGAGGACCGCTTCGGCAAACTGCCCCAGGAGAGCGAGGAGCTGCTGAAGATTGTCCCCCTGCGCCGCCTGGGCAAGCGGTTGGGCATCGAGAAAATCTTCCTGAAGGCAGGGCGCATGAGCCTCTACTTCGTGAGCAACCCCGACAGCCCCTACTACCAGAGCGAGGCATTCGGCAAAGTCATTGCATACATGGGGAAATATCCGCGTCAGTGCAACCTGCGCGAACAGAACGGCAAGCGCAGCATGGTGGTGCGCGATGTGGAGAGTGTGGAGCATGCCGTCCTGATATTGAAGGAAATGTTCAGCCTGAGCTGCTGAGCCCGGAGACGTCGGCAGGACGTCCACCGCGGGATACGGACAGAGGCACAAGGTGCGGCGGAAGAATCACGCTGCCTCCTTGTGCCTCTGTCCTGTCTTTATTCAGCGGACCACCTTGCACTTGCCGCTGGCGGAGCGGATGTCCAGGCGGATGATTTCCGTGCGGTGGAACGACTTCTCGGTGTACTTCAAGCCGACGGTCTTGTCGTCGGGCGCATATTTGTCGAGGATGAGTTCGAGCGCCTTCATGCGTTCCTCGGCGGGCAGTCCGGTGTGAGCGGTGCAGGCGAGGACGACGCTCTCATAGTTGGTGGTAAACCTGGATGGGACGACTCCCGTCCGTCCGATGATGGTGAATGTCACGAGTGGCTGGTGTGCCAGGCAGGTGAGCTTCCTCCCTTGCGGTGCACAGTGGATGTACAGCGCGTTGAGGTTTTCGTCCCACACGTAATTGACGGGGATGCCGTATCCCTCGCCTTCCGGTGTGACCATCGACAGCACTCCATATTCTCCTTTTCTGACCAGTTCGTCTGCCAGGTTCTCGTCGAGCAACCGGTCTTGCCGACGCACCTGTTCGTTGGTGTAATTCTTCATTGTCTATCTTTTTTTGTTGAAGTTGAATCCTACGTAGAATTGCAGGATGCCATAGGTATTGTTTATCCAGAAACGTTTGCGGTGGTAGTCGTACGTGTGCGCCAGAAGGGATGCCCCGACGTAGTACTTCGTGTTGTTGTAGACGACGGCGGCACGCGTGATGACGTCGAAGTTGATGTTGTGGTCGGTCTCGTTGTACGCCCCGTTCTCAAAGCAGATGTCGGACGCCTTGTACCCGACGGCAGGCGTCACGGAGAGGTTCGCCAAGCAGTTCTTGGCGAAGACCCAGTTGTAGCCGTAGCCGAAGTTCAGGCTGTAGTCGATGTAGCGTATCTTGCGGAAGCGCATGTTGTCCTCCAGCTGTCCGCTGATGCCCTCGGGCAGTTGTCCGGGGTCGAAGAGGAACTTGTGGCGGGAGTAGGAGAAGCCTGCAATGAGCGAGCCGGCACTTTTGCGCTGGTTGGTCGACTGGCTGTAGGCGGCAGGGTAGGAGAAGCGTCGGTTGTTGAAGATGTAGTAGAGATTGATGCCCTTCATCTCCGACTTCAGTCCGTCGAAACGGAAAGTCTGCCGGCTGTCTATGTGGTCGAATCCCGAGACATTCTTCACCTTGAAGTTGTTGCTGCTCTTCAGGTAGTAGATGTCGGCTCCCAGCTTGGCGCTGTAGAGGCTGAGGTTGAATTCGCTTTTCTGGCTCCGGTGGCTGTCCTTGCCGAAGAGGTCGTGCACGTCGACGGACCATCCGAGGAAAATCCAGCGCCACCCGAAGTATGCGCCGATGCGCCATGAAGGGGTGGGGACAAAGGTGAGGCTCTGTTCCTTCTCCGAGGAGCTGGCGATGCGGTAGTGCTCGTACGAGCTGGTCGTGTTGAGCATGAAGGTGAAGTTGTAGAGGTTCGGGGTGATGTAGCGCGGGTCGGGATTGTTGAAATCGATCCATTGCACCATGCGCGTGAACCAGGACTTGCGTTTCTCCTTGCCGACGACGGAATCGGTCGCCAGGCTGTCAGCCGGCGTGTCCGTACGGACTGGCAGCGTACGTGTGAGGGACGGTCCCCCTTGCGCATGCAGGAGCAGGCAGGACGTCAGTAAGAGAAAAGCGATGCAGAAGGTCAGGCGGAATGGCATGTATGAGGTGTTTGACAGATTACAGTTTGTGCAGGATGCGGTCCATGACCCAGTTGGTCGGTGTGGCACTTACGCCGTCGCACGTGCAGATGGTTTTGTTCTGCAGATGCTCCACGACCGCCTTGATGAGCGGGTATTGGATGTTCTCCGGGTTCTCGAAGGTGAATTCCTCCCGTCCGCGTTCCGTATGCAGGGCGATGGGGGCGAACGAGAATACCGAGAAGCAGATCATCCCCTTGTCGCCGATGATTTCGATGCGGTCTTCCTTCGCCGATTCGTGCGCGACAAAGCACCACGAGCCGGAGCCGGGCAACCCGTTCTGGAACTTGAAGCAGGCGCTGACGGAATCCTCTGCCGAGTAGAGTCCCCCGCGGTTGCTGCTGACGCCTTCGGCCTCCAGGATGCATCCGAACATGTCCTGCAGGATGTCAATCTGATGCGGAGCGAGGTCGTAGAAATATCCGCCTCCGGCAATGGTGGCATTCAGTCGCCACGGCTGGTCGGTCTTGCTGTTGTCCAGTGCTCCGGGCGGCTGTGCGAAGCGGATTTGTACATTGATGACCTTCCCGATGGCCCCCTCCTTGACGAGTTGCTTCACCTTCTGGAAGTAGGGTAGGTAGCGCCGGTAGTACGCCACGAAACACGGCACGCCGGTCTCCTCCGAGATGCGGTTGATGCGTGTACAGTCTTCATAGCTTGCCGCCATGGGCTTCTCGATGTAGACCGGTTTCCCGGCTTTCATCGCCATGATGGCGAAGGTGGCGTGCGACGACGGGGGCGTGGCGATGTACACGGCATTCACTTCCGGGTCATCGACCAGTTCCTGCGGGTCGGTATACCAGCGCGATACGTTGTGCCGTTGTGCATAGGACCGAGCCCTCTCGGCATTCCGGCTCATCACGGCAACCACTTTAGACCCTTCGACTTTGTTGAAAGCCGGTCCGCTCTTCTTCTCGGTTACATCTCCGCAACCAATAAAGCCCCATTTAATCATAGTGTCTCTTGTTTTTTGTTGGATTGTAAAGCTTAACTTAAAAAATATACATCTGTGAATTGCAAAGTTATCCAATTTACTTACTTTTGCCACACATATCACCGATTTTTAATAGTATAAATTATGGAAAACATAGAGCATTTAAGTACCTTTTATAAGCGTCGGGGCTTCTCGGGACGCTTGTCCGGTGGCTATAAGTTTCTGGAGAAGAATTTACAGACCATATTGCGTGTCGGTTCGTTTATCCTGATTCCGTATGCTGTCATACTGGCATTTGCCATGACCTGGCTGATGGATATTGTCCAGCAGATGGAAGCGACGGCGGATGTGACCGCCCTGATGGTATCTCCCGGTGCACTTGCCGACTTTTATTCTTCGTTGGCATTGCGTCTGCTGGTGTGCGGTGTGGTAGCCCTGTTGGGGACGTGTTGCTGGAAAGCTTTGGTCTTCGGCATCTTCCGCAAGTATGTTGATTTGGGATATGTGCCTTCCATGAAGCTCGGTTCCTGGTGGTCATGGATGCAGCGGGATGTCTGGCGCTATTTCCTGTATGCCTTGTTCATCCTGTTCTTCTGGCTGATTGTCGCCGCCATCTTCTATATGCTCATCACGCTGACTCCCTGGTTGGGCTTGCTGCTCATTCCGGTATTGTTGTATTGCGGTGTCATCTTCAAGCTCTTTCCTTATTATTATATGGTGGAACGTGAGTCGTTGTGGGATGCTTTTCTGCACGCTTTCCGCAAGGGGACTCCCAACTGGGGTTCGACCTTTGCCATTGTGGTACTGGCAGGCATCATCACCGGTGTGTTCTGCTTCATCTGTTCGTTGCCGACGTCCATTACCTGGTTGGTTGACGGGATGGTTGCCCGGGGCAATGTGGATGGCGTTGCAGCCGATTTGCCGGGTTACTATGTTGGCTTGAAAGTAGCGTTCTGGGCTATCAGCCTGTATGCTTCTGCCTTGGCTACGCTGTTGACCGACGCACCGATGCTGTTCCAATATGGTACGCTGATGTCGGGTGAAAAAGAGAAGATGCTGGCAGATGCACGTGCCGAGCAGGAACGTCTCAAAGTCGAGCGCATGCGTCAGGCTGTTGAACAAGAGCGCGAGGCTGCCCGTCGGGATGGTTCGGCATATCGTCCGTGGTAAGACAGGAACAGGATGCTTGCTTTCTTTCTGCCAAGTGAAAAGCCGATATTTGGGTGTAGTTTGAACAAACTTATTACTCTTAAACATTTTTTCTAGGTTCTACCTTTCTTTTTGAAGAAATATCCATTATCTTTGCAGCGCAATTGAGAAGGAAGGAGGTCCTCAACGAAAGAACGATTTCTTCCGCACTCAATCTTCAAATTGCATTTTTCTCTCTCTATATATAAATTAATTGTAATATCCTGTCCGGGCTTGTGAAAGTCTGGACAGGATTCTTTTTAAGGGTATGCTTCGCTTCCCGTGGCATGAAGGACCACAGCCTGATGCATGCGGGCTAAAAATATCCCCTGCTTGTAAGGCTCGCTAGCCGACAAGCAGGGGATTCGTGTAAGAAGAGTATGTGATGAAAAGAGAGTTGTGCAATCCTTGTTTTCAGGGGATGCCAAACAAGAGCTTGCCATCTTTGACCGCTACGTTTACCAGTCCGGTGCGTTGCAACATGTTGATGATGGTCTTCATGTTGTCATACCGACTCAGGTAAGCGCCGAAGCGTACATCCCTGGCAGCCTGATCGGCAAAATCATAGTCAAAGCTATACCAGCGGGAGAGGGTGCGAAGAATATCCTCCAGGCGTTCGTTCCGGAAGAGGAAGTGCCCTTCATGCCATGCCACAAACTCTTTCGTATCAACGGCATGTACCGTCAATTCATGCGATTTCCTGTCGTATACGATTTGTTCTCCGGGTCGGATACGGGTCCCATCCATTTCCAACGCACCGCTTTCCAATGTAATCTGCATCAAGTCTTCGTCCGGATAGGCATGTACGTTGAAGGAAGTCCCCAGCACTTGCAGCCGTTTGTCTCCCAGCTCAATGACGAAAGGATGTTTGCTGTCTTTGGCTACTTCAAAATAAGCTTCGCCCTCAAACTTCACCAGACGCTCCTTGCCACGGAAAGCCAAGGGATGAGTCAGCGTACTCTGGGCATTCATGAAGATTTTTGTCCCTTCGCCCAAGGTGATGTGGTATTCCATGCCTTGCAGCGTCCGGATTTGGTTGTAGATAAGTGTGTCGGGGATATCTTTTTGCGGAAGGAACTTGACTCCGTCAGATTCCTGGACGATCTGAACGCCTTTCAGTTCGTTGTAGATACATTTGCTGTCGGAATTTAAATAAATGATTTCGTTGTTGCTCAATACCAGTTGTGCAGAGTGTGTTCCGGCGGGGACGTCCAATGCGGCAAGTTGTATGCCTTCTCCCGCTGTATGTCGGTAATGGTAATAGATGCTTCCCGCTGCAAGCACCAGCAAAACGGCTGCGGCAGCAGCTGCAATCCATCTTCGGGTGGCAAAAGGTGAACGATGGTTTTGTTTCCGGATTGTCTGTTCCACCTGCTCCCAGCGTTCAGCGGGCGGGAACTGTTCCAGTTCCTGTTGATGGACCAGGTAGTCTTTTTCGTCCGTCAGTTTGTCTGCCAGCTCCTGATGCCGGCGGTCGGCCAGTCTCCACTCATCCAGCTGTTTGTTCTCCTCCGGTGTGATGGAGCCGGTCAGTTTCTTTGCCAGCAGGCGAGCGATATCTATACATTTCTGTATGTCCATGGTTCGGTATTTACGGTCTTTATGGGTATAACAACCGGCAGTGGCAAATGGGGTAGTCACTGCAGTATTATTTTTAGTTTCTAAATGAACAACAATAGAAAGAAGTGTTCTTTCAAAATGATACGCAGTTTCTTGTAAGCCGTCTTCTTGAGCGAATGTACGGTACCTTCTGAGATAGAAAGAATCCGGGCTATCTCGCTGTTGCGTTTTCCGGACATACTCAAGCGGATGATGCGCTGCATCTGTCCGGGCAGGCTTTCCACGGAACGCCGCACTTGCAGGTAGGTCTCCTGACGGATAATCCGGTCCTCCAGCACCTCATCGGCGATGATATCCGGCATGGAGGCTGATTCATCCTTAAACTGTTCATGCTTGAGCACATTCAGACTTTTGTTGCGTGTGGTGATGTAGAGGAAGCTTTTCACCTGACGGATGTCATCAAATCGTTCACGAAGCTCCCAGTAAGTGAGCAGCGCATCTTGCGCGATGTCCTTGCAACACTCTCTGTCGGCAATGTATTGGTGTGCCAGGGCACAGAGCATCGGGTAGTAGTCGTTGAAGAGCTGCCTGAATGCCTGGATTCGGTTATTTCGTATGTCTTTGATGAGATCGCTCATTCGTCAGAGGCTGTAAGTGTAGTGTTTAGAGGAAATCTCCTGTTGTCGGTCAACGCATCTTCCTTCCACCCGGATGCCGTTGCTTCTTGCTTGTCGGATTGTTTTTGTCTCTTGTGTAGAGTTTGTCAATCAGGTCACTTCTCCCGATACGGCGCAATTCAGCCATGATGTTGGCACGTTCTTCGGGTTTATACCAGAAGAAGAACATGCGTTGGGCAAGTTTCTCGCGCGGTGTCTTGGCAGAGAATACCGGTTCAAGCGTGTAAGGATGAACCCCTGTATACCATGCCTCCGTACTGACTGTCATCGGAGTCGGTGTGAAATCCTGCACCTGTTCCAGATGGAAGTCCAGCTGTTTCGTGAGTACGGCCAGTTCTGCCATGTCGGCTTCCGTGCACCCGGGATGGCTGGATATGAAGTAGGGGATGATTTGCTGCCTCAATCCGAATTGCCGGTTGACGGTATCAAAGATACGCTTGAAGGCATAGAACTGTTCAAACGACGGCTTGCGCATCAGTCGAAGTACATGGGGACTGGTATGTTCCGGAGCCACCTTCAGGCGTCCGCTTACATGATTCTGTATCAGTTCCCGGGTATATTCATCAGCACTCCGGTCGATGGACTCATCTCCACTGCGGTGCAGCAGCAAGTCGTAACGTACCCCACTGCCGATGAAGCTCTTTTTGATGCCGGGAAGTGCATCGACGGCATGGTAGATTTCCAGCAACGGACGATGGTCGGTATTCAGGTTGGGGCAGATTTGCGGATGGATGCAGGAAGGACGTTTGCACCGGTGGCAACGGCTCTGGTCGCGTCCGCCCATGGCATACATGTTGGCTGAGGGACCTCCCAAATCAGACAGATAGCCTTTAAAGTCCGGTTGCTCGACAATCGCCTTCACTTCCCTGAGTATGCTTTCCTTGCTCCGGCTCATGATGAACTTTCCCTGATGGGCGGATATCGTACAGAACGCACATCCGCCGAAACATCCACGATGGATATTGACAGAGAACTTGATCATGTCGTATGCGGGAATACGTTTCCCCTTGTATTTCGGATGGGGCATGCGGGTATAAGGCAGGTCGAATGAGTGGTCCAGTTCCTGTTGGGTCAGGGGAGGGAAAGGAGGATTGACCACGACCATGCGGTTGTCGACAGCCTGAAGGATGCGTTGTGCCTCATATTTGTTGGATTCTTCCTCAATATGACGGAAGTTGATTGCCTGTTTCTTCTTGTCTGCCAGACATTCCTCGTGGGAGTACAGGCAGATGTCGGTGTCGGTAATGCCTCCCGGGACTTCCTGCGGACGGACGAGGAATGCGGTCTGGCGAACATCTTGTGGGAGATGATGACGGCTGACAGAGAATTCCCTTTCGTCTGCGCCGAGCATGGCTTCCATTTTCCGGCAAAGCTCCACGACCGGTTTCTCTCCCATGCCGTAAATGAGCATGTCGGCTCCTGAATCGACAAGGATGCACTTCTTCAGTCGCTCCTGCCAATAGTCATAGTGGGACAAGCGTCGCAGAGAGGCCTCAATGCCTCCCAAGACAACGGGTACATCGGGGTACAAGCGTTTCAACGCCTGTGTGTAAACGATGGTCGGGTATTCCGGACGTAAGTCATGCCGTCCGTCGGGCGTATAAGCATCTTCTGAACGGAGACGGCGGTTTGCAGTATACTTGTTGACCATGGAATCCATACATCCGGGTGCCACTCCAAAGAACAGGCGGGGACGTCCCAGTTTCTTGAAATCGCGCAGGTCGTCACGCCAGTTGGGTTGGGTCACGATGGCAACACGCAATCCTTCCGCTTCAAGAATCCGTCCGATGACAGCTGTCCCGAATGAAGGATGGTCCACATAGGCATCGGCACTGAAGAGGATGACATCAAGTGTATCCCAACCACGAAGTTCGACTTCCTTCTTGGTGGTGGGTAACCAATCGGTGAGTTTATATTCACGCATGTTGTAAGGTTTCTGTATGGATAGGGTTCAAACAGGAGGGGAAAGGGGATTGGGTTTATTCTTCTTTCTCCGCCGGAGCAGGATGTTCCGTGTTCCAGGTCTTGTAAAGGTTCACCAAGGCATTCAGACCGAAAGCTTTCATGTTGTTGTGATAAATCACGTCGATGCAGAGGTCCAGCAAATCCTTGCAGTTGCATTCAGCGGAAGCTATCAGGGAACGGACGTTGAGCTTCAGCTTGTCAAGCACACTTTCGTCGACAATCCCGTTGCTGTCGATGAGGTGTTCAAATAACGCATATTTGCGGATGGTCTGTAGATGTTCTTCGGAAATCTCCAGGTTTCGGGTTCCTGTCGGGTTGGTCTGTATGGTATACATAGCTTATAGGGGTTTGGTTTGGTGTGACAAATGTATAAAATTCCTCCGAGAGCGTCGGATTCTCGGAGGAATTATTTAGTGCTGGCAGATGTAGCTGCCCGATGGTATCCGGTACAGGATGTCAGTTGCCGGAGAGCTGTTTGTGCATGGCTGCAGCAGCCCGCCGTCCGTCGCCCATGGCCAGGATGACGGTTGCTCCACCGCGTACGATGTCACCGCCGGCATAAATGGTCGGGATGGATGACTGCATGTCCTCATTGACAGCGATTGTGCCTTTGCGACCCAGCTCAAGTCCCGGGATGGAGTGGGGGACAATGGGATTGGGCGATACGCCGACACTGACGATAGCCATGTCGATGTCTATCGTTTCGGTAGCTCCGGGGATGGGCACCGGACTGCGACGTCCGGAAGCGTCGGGCTCTCCCAGTTCCATCTTCTGCAGAACGACCTGCTTGACGGCACCCCGTTCGTCGGCAATGTATTCGATGGGGTTATGAAGCGTGATGAATTCCACTCCTTCCTCTTTCGCATGTTTGACTTCCTCCAGACGGGCGGGCATCTCCTGCTCCGAGCGTCGGTAGATAATCATGGCACGTTCCGCTCCCAATCGGCGGGCCGTACGTACCGAGTCCATGGCGGTATTGCCTCCTCCAATGACGGCGACGCGCTTGCCAAACGTCACAGGCGTGTCACTGTCTTCGCTGGCAGCATCCATCAGGTTTACGCGGGTCAGGTATTCATTGGAGGACATGATATTGATGGAGTTCTCTCCGGGGATATTCATGAAATTGGGAAGTCCGGCACCCGATGCCACAAAGAATCCTTTGAATCCGGCTTCTTTCAGTTCGTCGACACTGAGTGTTTTGCCGATGATGCAGTCTTTTACGAAGTGTACACCCATCTTGCTCAGATTCTCGATTTCCACGTCGACAATCTTGTTCGGCAGACGGAACTCGGGTATACCATATTTCAATACACCGCCAATCTCATGCAGTGCTTCAAACACCGTGACGTCGTAGCCCAGTTTCACCATGTCTCCGGCAAAAGACAATCCGGCAGGTCCGGACCCGATGACTCCCACCTTGATTCCGTTCTTTTCGGCTACACGAGGCAGTGCAATGTGTCCGCTTTCACGTTCATAGTCGGCGGCAAAGCGTTCCAGGTAACCGATGGCTACAGCAGGTTCGCCCATCTTGAGGTGGATACATTTCGATTCACATTGTTTCTCCTGCGGACACACACGACCGCATACAGCCGGCAGGGCGCTGGTCTCTTTCAATACACGGGCGGCTTCGAGGAATTCTCCACGTTCAATGTTCTTGATAAAGCCCGGGATGTTGATACCTACAGGACATCCCGTCATGCAAGTCGGATTGGCGCAGTCAAGGCAGCGTTGGGCTTCCACAACGGCCTGTTCGGCACTCAACCCACGGTTCACCTCTTCCTTGCGGCTGTGTGAACGGTACTCGGGATCCAACTCAGGCATGACAACCCGTTTGATAGCTGTACGTTCCTTGGGCTTCATGTTTTTACGCAATGCCACGCGCCATTCGGCATCGCGGCTGTCACGGTCTATCTCGGCCTGGCATTCATGTTCACCCTGGAAACGTTGCATCTCTTCCTGTTCTGCCTTTTTGAAAGCTCCCATCCGCTTGAGCATTTCGTCAAAGTCCACCTGATGTCCGTCGAATTCAGGACCATCGACACAGACGAACTTGGTCTTTCCCCCTACGGTGATGCGGCAGGCGCCACACATGCCTGTTCCGTCGACCATGATGGTGTTCAGGGAAACGTCAGTCGGAATGTTGTATTTCTTTGTCAGTATGCACACGAACTTCATCATGATGGCAGGGCCGATGGCAAAGCACTTGTCGACCTTTTCACGTTGGATGACACTTTCGATACCTTCCGTCACAAGTCCCTTGCGCCCGTAAGAACCATCATCCGTCATGATGATAACTTCGTCAGAACTCTTTCGCACTTCGTCTTCCAGAATAATGAGGTCTTTGCTACGTCCTGCCAACACGGAGATGACACGGTTTCCTGCTGCCTTCAATGCCTGGATAATGGGGAGCATGGGAGCGACGCCTACACCACCTCCGGCACATACTACCGTTCCGAAGTGTTCGATGTGCGTAGCTTGTCCGAGCGGTCCCACGATATCGGTGACCTCGTCGCCGACGTTCAGTTCGCAGAGTCGGGTGGACGACAGACCCACTTTCTGAACTACGAGTGTAATAGTGCCTTTTACGGGGTCCGCTTCTGCAATTGTCAGCGGCATGCGTTCTCCTTTTTCTCCCACACGTACGATGACAAAGTGTCCTGCTTTACGTGATTTTGCAATCAGAGGAGCTTCGACTTCTATTTTGAAGACTTTCTCTGAAAATTGTTCTTTCGAAATGATCTTATTCATGTTTGTTCTAGTGCTTTAAGTATCTATCTAAAAAAGTTGGCGTATAGAAACTTCGCAAAGATAGTGGCTTTTGACGTATTGCCCAAAAGTATCTTCCTAAAATGCTCTGCCGAGACAGGCGTCAGCTAGCAAATTGTTATTGAATGGAACCGGTTTGAAACGTAATATCGGGCAGTAATGCCTGTTGGAATGAATCAGACGAGGGAATAGGTTGTCAGAAGGTAAGAGATGCAGAGACGATAACATTCTTTCGTATTGTCAATGAATCTTGGGTTCCGGTGAATGATTGATGCCGGAAAGAGATAATGGATGTGCATGTGTCAAGTCTCCGTCGCAGCAAACGAAAGTCCTGCATGGCATATTTTCGGAAGATAGAGCTCTTGTCGGATGCCATTCAGGACTTCATGGACGGGTGCCTGATGCGAGGGTCAATCCAGATGGAATACTTCCTCCATGGTCGCCCACCATTCTCCTTCCGCCCGGCTTTCGAGAGGCTGCTGGCACGGCTCGCAGAAGGTCCACCAGCGTTGCGTCTCGGGGTCAGCTGCCATCTTGGCCATGTCGGCAGCATAATCGTTGCCGGTATATTCGTAGTAGCTGAACAGATAGCCGTCCTTGTAGTAGATGCTATAGTTCTGCAGGTTGCACTCTTTGATCATTTTCTTTACCGAGTCCCAAACGGCAGCGTGTAACCGCTTGTACTCTTCCAGGCGGCCCGGAGCCACCTTGATTACACTTCCATAACGTTGTACCATGGTGATTAGTTTTTATAGTTTTCAGGTTCTTGTTCATCGCAGCCGCAGGTAGTCACCTACCCGGGGCATATAGTCTTCGTCTTTATCGTTCAGTTTATACAGGGATTTCAGGCGCATGCCATAAGTCTGGGCGATGGAATACATCGATTCTCCTTGTTTCACCCGGTGGATGATATGTGGTTTGGGAGCCTTCCGGTGTTTCTTCTCCAGGTAGACAATATCTCCGTCGCGAAAGCGATAGTCCTTGTAGAGGTCATTGTATTTACGTAGCTTGCGCTTGGATATTTCAAACTCGTTAGAAAGCGATTCGAAGGTGTCTCCATCGCGTGCTATCACATAGAGAAGACCGTTGGCGAGGAGCGGTTCGTGGACGAAACGTACCGGTTGGTCATACTTGCTTCGTCCTTTTTTGGTATCCAGCTCATCCAATTCATACAACTCAATGATGGAAATCAGCTGGTCGGCATAACGTGGGTTCGTGGCATAGCCTGCCTTCTTCAATCCCCGTGCCCAGCCTTTGTAGTCGGTGGTCTTCAGCTTGAACAGGAACGAGTAGCGTCCCCGTGTGGTGAGAAACCGTGAATGGTCCTCGTAGGATTCCCGGACTGATTTGTACGCACGGAAACATTCTCCCCGGGCATCATCGTCGTGGTAGACGGTACGGCCATTCCAGTTGCCGCCACATTTGATGCCGAAGTGGTTGTTCGATTGCCTTGCCAGCTGGCTGCGTCCGGCCGCGCTCTCCAGCAGTGCTTGTGACATGGTGATGCTTGCCGGAATCCGATAGCGCGACATCTGTTCGACGGCGAGGTCCTTGTATTTATGGATATAGTCCTCGTAGAGCTTAGTCCTGGTCTGTGCAGTCATGGTCAGGACTGTGCCCAGGCAGGCCATCCCCGCTAACCAATATCTGAGTTGCATACGTCAATTCGTTTTGAGTTTGTGCATTACTTGAATGGATAATCACTTTTGACGCAAAGTTAATGGAATCTGTATGTCACGTATCTATCTGATGGAAATTCTTGTGTAAACAAAACATTTCTTTGGGCTTTTTGTCTATTTTTGTAGGCAACCAACATTCAGTCTGTGATTATGCAAAAGCTAGAAATCATTTGTCCCGTCCAGGTGTTGTCTGAAGAGGAATTGGCTGTTGCCGATTTGCAACTGGTGCGTGCCGCCTGTGAGGCAACTTCGCGCAGCTATGCTCCCTATTCCTCCTTCTCGGTAGGAGCAGCCTTGCGTCTGGCTGACGGGATAGTCATCCAGGGAAACAACCAGGAGAATGCAGCTTATCCGTCGGGATTGTGTGCCGAACGGACGGCGATGTTTTATGCGCATGCCGCACATCCGGAACTTGCCTTTGACACGCTGGCGATTGCGGCTCATGACGGGAAAGGCTTTACCGCCCGTCCGGTCACTCCCTGCGGAGCTTGTCGTCAGGTGATGACGGAGATGGCAAAAGCCTCCGGGCATGCCTTTCGGGTGCTGCTGTATGGCACGGAGTGTATCTATCTCCTGGAGGATGCCCGTATGCTCCTTCCACTCTCCTTTGACCTTTGAACCAATCAGCCACGGTGAATTGCCGAACAGCTTTCTTTATGTTCCAAACGCCAGAGACTCTTTGGGCGTCGGTGCCGATACGGGTGATACGAAGAGAAGGTGTATCAGAATTGGATTTTCCATTTTGATACACCTTCTTGGGTATGTATTCAGTCTGAAGGACTATTGATGCTGCTCACGGAGGAGATCATTGACGGTCTTCACCGGATTGAACGTGCTGAGAGGTACTTCCACAAAGACGGTGTTCCAGTCGCTCATGGAGCCGTTCCACAAACCGGGGAGTTCGAGAGCCTTCAGGTCTTTGCCATTCTTCGATTTGTAAGAGATGAAGCCGGTGTTGGGGTCTACATACTTGGTCAAGTCAAACTTGTTGCCCTTGTAGTCGCGTACGGCACAAACCA
This sequence comes from Mediterranea sp. ET5, assembly GCF_023337025.1. NCBI lineage: Bacteria > Pseudomonadati > Bacteroidota > Bacteroidia > Bacteroidales > Bacteroidaceae > Mediterranea > Mediterranea sp. ET5. The sequence continues at coordinate 92,955 of NZ_JAMBLN010000002.1, forward strand.
AGTCTACGGGATTGAAATGGGTCCCTTTTTCAAACATGGCTTTCTTCGCCGGATCCTTCATGTCAATCTGTGAGCTTTCGAGGATTTGCAGCGATACGGTGCCGTCTTGGTTGTATGCCAGGAACGGACCACCACCCGGTTCGCCTACATTCTTTACCATACCGCAGACGCGCATCGGACGGTTCAACTTCGATTTCAGGTAGAGCACGAGGTCTGCATCTTCCAGGTTCTTGATGTCCGAACGGCGGCAATACAGCTCCTGCTGAACGAAGCGAATCATTTCTTCAATCTGCTCGTGAGTATATTTGCCACTGTCAATGAGGCGCAGATACTCGAAGGCGCGTTCCTGCAACGTTACCAGGACGCCTGCAATCAATTGTTTGTAGGTCACGGTGTCATCTTTCAGACGGTCGGGAACCACATTGTCGATATTCTTGACAAAAATGATATCTGAATCCAGATCGTTCAGGTTTTCGATGAGTGCTCCGTGACCACCGGGGCGGAAGACGAGACGGCCCTTCTCATCGCGGAACGGATGGTTGTCCATGTCGGCTGCCACCGTGTCAGTGCTGGGCTTTTGTTCCGAGAATGATACGTGGTAGGTTACTCCGTACTTGGCTGCGTATTTTTCGGCTTTCTCCGCCACCAGTTTCTCGAAGAGGGCGCGATGCTCGGGGGACACCGTGAAGTGGACGTTCACCTGTCCGTCGGCACCGGCTGCATAGAGGGCACCTTCCACCAGGTGCTCTTCCAGAGGGGTACGTGCTCCGTCTTCGTATTTATGGAACTTCAGCAAGCCTTTGGGAAGCGCACCGTAATTCAGTCCTGCTGCTTCGAGCAGGTTGGCTGCAACTGCCTTGTACTCGCCGGCGGCAAGTAAGGCAGGAATATCCTTGCCCTGGTTGCGGAGGCATGCCTCGTTCAGGTCGTTGTAGAAAGCGAAGTGCTCTATCTGGGAGAAGAACTTCTTCTCGAAGTCGGTCTGAGGTTCGTTGTGGTCGCCGCCCAAAAATTCAAACATATTCTTGAACATGCGGCTGGCGGCACCCGATGCGGGGACAAATTTTGTGACCTTGTGTCCTGCTTTCTTGTAGTTCTCCCAGGCACGGACATAACCGTCCAGTGAACATGCGTCAGTAGCCATGATACCGTTGCCGATGGAAGCGGCTGCTTCCAGCTTCAAATAGGGGAACCCTTTCTCAAAACAAGCCAGCTGGGCAGCAATTTGTGCCTCGCTGATGCCTTTCTGTGCCAATAAGGCTTTATCGTCTTGTGTTAACATTATATATGGAGAATTTAAAGTTAATGCAAGTAATTGTTGACAAAATACCTAATTTTTCTGCCAAAAATATAAATATTTCCGAAGAGTAAAGCACAAAATGGATAAAAAAAGTACCTTTACATGCAAAATTTCTATTGCTATGGAAGAAAACGTTTTTTTCACTCCTGAGGAACACAAGAAACTATGCTTACTCTATAAGAAGCTTCTTCGGCTCTCTGACGACATGCTCCGTGAGGACGACTGCAAGAAGCTCAAAGGCATCCTGATTGAGGCTGCCCGCAACCAGTCACTCCGGCGCGATGTCTTCGGACTGAACCCCATCATCAAGGATATGGAAACAACTGTCATCGTGGCAGAGGAAATCGGCATGCAGCGTGCTTCCATCCTGGGCATCATGCTCCATGAGAGTGTGCGTGGGGGCTTTTACACGCCTGAACGGGTACAGGAAGAGTTCGGGGAGGACGTGGCAGGCATCATTCGCGGACTGATACGCATCAATGAACTTTATGCCAAGAGTCCGACCATTGAGTCGGAGAACTTCCGCAACCTGCTTATCTCTTTTGCCGAAGATATCCGCGTCATCCTGATTATGATTGCCGACCGTCTCAACGTGATGCGGCAAATCAAGGACTCACCCAACGACGAGGCGCGTGTCAAGGTGGCAAACGAGGCCGCTTACCTCTATGCTCCGCTGGCACACAAGCTTGGACTCTACAAACTCAAGTCGGAGCTGGAAGACCTCTCACTGAAGTATACTCAGCATGACATCTACTATCACATCAAGGAGAAGCTCAACGAGACCAAGGCGTCACGTGACCGTTACATAGCTGCCTTCATCGAGCCGATACGCAAGAAGCTGGAGGAGGCGGGACTGAAGTTCCACATGAAGGGGCGCACCAAGTCCATCCACTCCATTGCGCAGAAGATGAAGAAGCAGCATACGACTTTTGAGGGCATTTATGATCTCTTTGCCATCCGCATCATCCTGGATTCTCCGCTCGACAAGGAGAAGCAGGAGTGCTGGCAGGCTTACTCCATCGTCACCGACATGTACCAGCCCAACCCCAAGCGACTGCGTGACTGGCTGTCCATCCCCAAGAGCAACGGGTATGAATCGCTCCACATCACGGTGATGGGGCCTGAAGGCAAATGGGTCGAAGTGCAGATACGTACGGAGCGGATGGACGAGATTGCCGAACGCGGACTGGCTGCTCACTGGCGCTACAAGGGGGTCAAGGGGGAAGGAGGACTCGACGAGTGGCTGAACTCCATCCGCGAAGCACTGGAGAACAGCGACAACGACATCCAGGCAATGGACCAGTTCAAGATGGAGCTGTATGAAGACGAGGTGTTCATCTTCTCGCCCAAGGGAGACCTCTACAAGTTGCCCAAGGGGGCTACGGTGCTCGATTTTGCGTTCCACATCCATTCGAACCTGGGCTGCAAGTGCATCGGGGCGAAGGTGAACGGACGCAACGTCCCCATCCGGCACAAGCTCCAGAGCGGCGACCAGGTCGAAATTCTTACGTCGAGCACACAGACCCCCAAGCAGGATTGGATCAACATCGTTACCACTTCGAAAGCACGCACCAAGATACGGCAGACGCTCAAGGAGGTTGCCTCCCGTCAGGCTGCCTTTGCCAAAGAGACACTGGAACGCAAGTTCAAGAACCGCAAGCTGGATTATGACGAAGCGGTGATGATGCGGCTCATCAAGAAGGAGGGCTTCAAGGAAGTGACCGACTTCTACCAGAGCATTGCCGACGAGACGGTCGATGTGAACGACTTTATTGACAAATACGTCGCCATGCTCCGGCGTGAGAATGAGCAGCCTGCCGAACTCCCCCTGCGCAGTGCCGAGAACTATAACATCCAGCTTCCGGTTGAAGAATATACCAACACGAACAACGATGTACTGGTCATCGACCAGAATCTCAAGGGCATAGACTTCAGCCTGGCAAAATGTTGCAACCCGATTTACGGCGACGAGGTCTTCGGCTTCATCACCGTCAACGGCGGAATCAAGGTACACCGTTGCGACTGTCCCAATGCACCGCAGCTGCGTTCCCGCTTCGGCTACCGCATCGTCAAGGCGCGTTGGGCAGGCAAGAGCAAAGGACAGCTTTATCCCATAACCCTGACGGTGGTCGGACATGACGACATCGGCATCGTGAACAACATCACTTCGATTATCTCCAAGGAACCCGACATCCAGCTCCGTTCCATCGGCATCAGCTCCAACGACGGACTGTTCTCGGGCAACCTGACGGTGATGGTCGATGACACCTCGAAGCTCGAATCGCTCATACGCAAGTTGCGGACCGTGAAAGGGGTGAAGCAAATCAAGCGGAACTGACCGCATTCGAGAAGCATTTAAACAGCATTTGAACAACCGTTAAACGGCAAAATAACCGGGCGGCATCAGGCTGCCTTCCTTAAAAAACAAAGACTCAAATGGATTTCCTACAACTGACACAACTGAGACATTCCGTGCGACACTATGCCACACGACCCGTTGAACCCGAAAAGATTGACTACATTCTGGAGTGTGCCCGTCTGGCACCTTCCGCCGTCAACAAGCAACCGTGGCGCTTCATCCTGGTGCGCAGTGAAGAGGCACGCGCCAAGGTGCAGCGTTGCTATCCGCGCGAATGGTTTGCGGAAGCTCCCCTATACATTATTATATGTGCCGTAGAGACGGAAGCCTGGGTACGTCCGTGCGACAGCAAGAACCATGCGGACATCGATGCCGCTATTGCGACCGAGCACATCTGTCTGGCAGCTGCCGACCGGGGACTGGGCAGTTGCTGGGTATGCAATTTCGACAAGAGCATGTTGCAGGAACTTTTCCAGGTTCCTTCCGGTGCCCATCCCGTAGCGATAGTCCCCATCGGTTATCCGGCAGAAACCGAACGCCCCGAGCTCCGTCGCAAGCCGATGGAGCAGTTGTGCTGTGAAGACCGCTTCCCGGTGAACACGGACGAGACGAAATGACAGACTGAAATTTAACCAACCAAGCAACATAACAAAATGAAAAAACTACTGACCATCCTGGTGTTGCTCTTTGCAACGACCACCGTGCTTCTGGCACAGAACAACGACGCAAACAAGCCTGAAATGACTTTTGAAAAGACAACATACGATTTCGGTTCCTTCAAAGAGTCCGACGGACCCGTCACGTGTGTGTTCAAATTTACCAATACCGGTAAGGGCCTGCTGGTCATTCATCAGGCAATCGCTACCTGTGGCTGTACGACTCCCATCTATCCCAAGGAGCCGATTAAGCCCGGGGAGAGCGGTGAAATCAAGGTGACCTACAACGGAAAAGGACGTCGTGCCGGAGAGTTCGAGAAGTCCATTACCATCCGTTCCAACACAAAGGCACAGATTCATCGTCTGAAAATCAAGGGAAGCATGATTGCGGACAATTGACAATCCTCCCACCTCCGGCGGTGCAGACCGACATGAAGGGTTCTGCAGATGCCGGACGATAAAAGCAAACGAAGGCACAGAGCAGTCCATCGGTGAGTAGACACGATGGCTCTCTGTGCCTTCGTCGTTTGACGGGTCCGGGCTGTATGTCATACATGCCCGGGATAGATGGGATATAAGTACGGCTTAGATGGACCAAAGTATTATACTTAGACCCCCTAAGTATAATACTTAGCCTGCCTAAGTATAATACTTTGGTCCATCTAAGCCGGGGGTTGTCTGCGTCTGTCCCTGGGGTGGGAACGGTACAAGTGCCGCTTTCCCGACCCAGGCACAGGCAGACGGTCTGGTTAGAGCTTGTGAATCGTCTTCATGAGTTGCTCACCCAGTCCGATGGTGTAGCCTTGGGAGACAAATACCACCCGGTTGAAGGTGTCGGCAACCAGGAAGATGGGCAGCCCCTTGGACGCATCCAGCTTCATTTCGCGGATGATTTCCGCGCGTATCTTTCCATCCGGGTCCGTTCCCCAGGTCACGGTGGAGGGGAGTGGCGGGAAGTCTGACAGACGGAGCTTGTTCAATTCCTGCTTGTCCGGGCACAGGAATATCAGGGAGCGTCCCCATTTCTCGAAGTCCTCTTTCAGGGCAGCGATGTCACGCAGGGCATGGTTCGTCGGTTCCTGACCGACGCCCAGCAGCCCGACTACGTAGTAGCCCCGTCCGGTGGTAGAGAGCAGGGAGACAGCCGCTCCGCCTTGTGCAGGCAGGTAGAGGTTCTCCGAGTTGAAATTGCCGATGACCTGCACCTCGTCCTTACTCTCGCGCATGGTCAGGTCGACGAGACATTCCTCATCGGGGCGGATGGTGAAGAACTTCAGGTGTGCCAGCACGCTGCCGTTTGCCATGCGTGTTCCCGTGACGAGTGCATAGATGCCTTCATCGAGCGGTGTTCCCTCTTTCAGCAGGCTCTTCCAGGAAGTGCCGTTCTCCGGATAGTTCAGCAGACGGAGGCTGCCGCCTTCCAGCTTGGAGAGGGTGAAGTGGTTGTAGTACTTCGGGTCGTCCAGCCAGGAGGAGGGTGTGTAGGCGGCTTTCAGTGTGCCTTGGCGGGCGGTGGTAGCCTGGCTCTCTCCGGTCAGGTCGACATCTACCGGACGTTCCCCTTCGAAATATTGCACTTTCCCGGTCACCTCGTCGATGCGTGCCGGGACACCCAGGCTGCGTGCTGCCGCCACGTAGAAGATTTGCAGCGAATAGTCGTCGGCTACCCGTGCACGGCAGACACCGGCAGGTGAGAGGGGGATGCGTTGCGGGTTCCATTCGTTATGGAGTTGCACGTGCTCCCGGCACCAGTCGGCGAGGAGGGAGGGCTGCTGACGGATGGCTTCGGCTTCTTCCTCCGTGAAGGCTTGACGGATGACCTCTTTGTAGGGAAGCAGCATTTCGTTGGCTATGCGCGGGTTCAGCAGGTAAGGGTCGTAGATGGCAGGTGCGCAGTCGGAATCCTTGATGCGCAGACGGAAGTGCTCGTCAAGGGCGGCGGGTTCCACATCGCGCAAGTCTTTTTCCGACAGCATCTGCAACAGGCGGATGGCAGTGGAAGCTTCGTCCGGTGATACGTCGGCAAGGAAAGACTGGAGGGTGGCGTAGTTGCCGCGCGACCGGGTCAGCAAGGGGACCACGAGGCGGGCATCCAGTCCGTGTGCTTCAGCGAATGCCCGGGAGTCTTCCTCTGTCGGGAAAGTGGCGATGTAGGCATGGCGGACGGAGTCTTCGTAAGCGAAGCGGCGGTCGTTCTCGGCACGTTGCTCCGGCGTGACTTCCGGGATGCGTGGCTTCTCAGCCGGAGGGACGATGTCCAGGTCGATGTCGGTCTGCAGCTGTCCGGCGGACTGGTCAAGCGTGAGGACGAGTTCCCGGTCTTTCCCGAACGAACATTTCCGGTAGCCGAAGCGTCCGTCAGCTGAAGCCCAGACCAGCATGTCGCCCAGCCCTGCCGTCTGTGTCACCTTCCCTTCCCGGTCCGTCGTCTTGCGGGCGACGGTATAGAACTCCGCATAGTTGTAGAGCTTGAATTCCACCACGGCCCCTTCCACGGGCTGTCCTTCCGTGTCGCGGACGGTCACTGTCGCAGTCGCCGTGTCGGCATAGTTGCTGATGACATTGATTTCGGTATAGTTGTCATTCATCTCCATGACCTCCTCCGGTCCGTAGTAGTGGCCGAAGACCTTGGTGTGCATCAGCATGCCCCGGCTGGCAGGAGCGTTGAACCATGCCAGGTCGAGCACCGGTTCCGGTTCACAGGCACCCAGGAAGTGCCACTGTCCGTCGACCCACACTTCCACCCAGGCATGGTTGTCGTCGGTGTGAGCCCACCGGGGCGTGTAGACCTGACGGGCAGGAATACACATGGCGCGGAAGGCTGCTACGGCAAAGGTGGATTCCTCCCCACATCGTCCATAGGCGGTGCGGACGCTCGCCAGGGGAGCGCTGGTGCGCATGTCCGACGGCGTATAGGCTACCTTCTCATGGCACCAGTGGTTGATTTCCAGCACGGCTTCCCGGAGTGTGAGGTGCTGCAGCCGCGGTTGCAGCTCTCGGTAGAACACCGTACGGGCTGAATCGAGGTTTTCGTTGTTGACGCGATAGGGCAGGACAAAGTGGCGGAACTCCCGTTCGGGGATGTCCTTTCCCCAGGGCATTTCTTCCTGTGCCTTCAGGGCGGCACGCACCTGTTGCAGGTGGAAGTCGCCGGAGTAGTCGGTCAGGTCGCCCAGTGGCATGTAGGCATACATGAACTGCATGGCTTCCTGCTCCCGGGCAGTCATTGTCTCGGAAAAGACCTGGAAGATGTCGGTGTGTTGCAAGGCATTCTGCCGCTCTTCAAAGAAGTGTCGGGCTTCCTGCCGTTCGTTGGTGTCGCTGATGAAGTGCTGTTGGCAGGCTGTCAGCAGCAGGAGGATGAGTGTTCCCCACGCATACGGAATACGGTTCATAAGTCTGTTGTTGTTTTTTAATGGTAGGACATAAGGTGAAAGCCATCCGGCTTTCGCTGCCAAAGTTAAGAAAGTGTAGACAAGGAAACAAGTTGACAAGGGGACAAGTTGACGGGGCGGTGCGTCAGTCGGCTACATATCTCTTTACCAGCCGTTGGAAGGCCTTTGTTTTCATGAACCCTTTCAGCCAGGTGTTGAGCGTGTCGCGCAGGGCTTGTGACTCCTTGCTGACGCCCCACCCGTAGAACTGGTTGAAGCTGATGGCTGTGTCGATGTCCAGTTGAGGGAACTGGCCGATGAGCTTGCGGGCGATGCTCTCTTCACAGATGGCATAGTCGATGTCTCCGTGTGCCACCAGGGCGAGCAGCTGCTCGCTGCCGTACCTGGGTACTTCCTCGATACGGATGGTGTCGGCAATCTCCATGGCAAGATTCCGGATGCGGTATTGGACGGGTGAACCTTCCGGTACGTAGACGGTCTTACCGCCCAGGTCCAGCTGGGTGCGGATGTAGAGACTGTCGTCTTCCGACTGAGGCTTGCGCTGTACCAGGACCTGCTTGTTGCGCAGGATGGGGACCGTAAAGAGCAGGAGCGAGTCTTTCTGTTCGCTGGTGATGAGCAGGCTCCCGGCAATCAGGTCGAAGGTGCCGTGGTTGATGCCCTCCATCTGTGTTTCCAGCTCCATCTCCGGCTTGATGTCCGCCTTCAGCCCTTTGGCACGTGCGAAAGCCCGGAGCAGTTCGTAATGGAATCCGGTAAGCGTGTCGTCCTCCACGAAGTAGCCGATGGAGTTGTATTCCGTCGTGGCACGCAGGACACCCGAACGGATGATGTCTTCATAGGAGCGGGGGCTGCCGGAATCAGCCGCAGGTGCCGCCGGCCAGAGAAAGGCGACAGCCAGTGCCAGGACGCCTCCGGCAATGAAACACGGTGTCAGGAATTTCTTCTTCATGGCATGGCGGCAGGCTGGTTAGTTGAAGAAGTTCCACGAAAGACCGAACTTGAACCACATCGGGTTGAGCGGGTAGTGCGGTGCCAGGAAGTAGTTCGACTTGCCCATGCCTTCCGACACGTGATACATCATGGCATAGATGCGTGTGTGTTTCAAGTGGAGGTTGACGTAGGCATTCACGATGGGGTAGTTGCCGATTTCGATGCGGTCGTTCGGGTTTTGCAGGTAGAACTGTCCGATGGCAGGCGCATAGTCCGGAGCGTAATACTTCGTGAAGTAGCGGACGTCGGCTCCCAGCTCTACGGACAGTACTTTCTTGGCAAGCTTGAACTTCAGGTAGAGGTTGCTGTAGAGCGACAGGTCGGGCAGGGGCAATACATCCTGATTGCTGCTCTTCTGATAGGTGATTTCATTGTCCCAATGGAAGATGCCCAGTGCCAGGTCTTTCTTCAGCGAAGCGGTCAGCACCTGTATGTTGTCGCCACACTGGCTGACGCGTACATTGTGCCGGTAGGCGGTTGCCCCGTTGTTGTCATAACCTTCGGCAGCGTTGTCGAAGTACGTATAGTTGCTGATGTTCTCCACTCCGACACTGAGCAGGATGTCTGCCTTCTTGGAGCGGAGCTCGCCCTGGATGCGTGTACGCAACTCCTTGCTCAGGTCGTTGTCCCACCACAAGTGGCGCGAGTGGTAGTGGCGGTAGTAGAACGACGGATTGATGCGGCGGGTGTACGCCATGGCTGCCAGCTGGATGGTGTCCTTGAAGAGGCGGAAATTCAGGTCGGCATGTCCTGTCAGGTTGAACGTACCGATGTCTTCTCCCGTCAGGGCGGTCTCTCCGTAGACGCGGTAGTGCAGCGTCTTGCCCTGCTCTTTCAGCAGTTCACCACCGACACTCAGGATGTTCTCAGTATATTTCCGGTCGTAACGGTCGGTAGCTGCAGTGAGGGTGTCGACCAGGTGATAGCTGCGCATCTCGTAGTTGACGAAAGCGGTCAGTCCGGCTTTTGCCCACTTGTTGAAGCCTTCGCGCAGGGCGATGGCGAACGTATTCTTCAAGGATGTGTGGCGGGTGACGTCACGCTGGTACTCACTGCCGAAGAAGTCGTTGGCATAGTAGTCGGCAGGTGTGTTGTAAGCAATGAACTGCCGTTCGTAGTTGCTGTATTGGAGGGTATGGATGAAGCTGGTCACCGGGATGAAGTTGTCATAGTGTTGAGACGTATCCTCCGGAGCTTCATAGAATCCCAGGTTGTAGCGGTGGTTGAAATAGACGTGGAAGTTGTCGTTGCGGTTCCAGGTCTGCTCCAGGTTGGTCGGGATGTCCGACGGTGTGTAGGAGCTGGAGTTGGGGAGGTCTTCCGGATTGGTGATGTATGTATCGTCGGCAATACCGCCATTCTCTGCCATCTTCATGTGGTTCTTGCTGAAGAGGAAGTGGTAGTCGTACTTGTCTCCCTGGTAGGACGAGAAGAGCGTCCCGTTGAACAGCGAGGTTGCCTGGTTGTTGTACATGCCCCGCCCGTATACGTAGTCAAAGCGGAAGCCGAAGTTCAGCTTTCGGTTGGCGTTTACACCAAAGTAAGCCGTGAAGCGGTCTTCACCGTTCTGCTGGTTACCTCCCGAAAAGTAGGAAAGGTTGGCGAAGGGAGACTTGGTGTTGAGGAAGCGGAACTGGTCCACCGGCACGATGAAGTAATCGTACGGGTCGGTGAAGACGAACTGGGAAGCCTCCTGCCGATGAAAGAAGATGCGCGAGAGTCTGGGCGAACCGATGTTTCCCAGGTAGTTGTACTCACCGTTCAGTCCGTCGGTGAACTGCACGTTCTGGAACTGGTGCATCAGTGTGTCGACCTCTACCTCCGTCGTGTTGCCGAAGCGGGGGTCGATGGTCCACATCTTGAGTCCGATGGGTACGGTTTTCGAGTCGACCGTCGTCGTATCTTCGTGCTGGCGGTCTCCGTTCTCGTTGATATAGCGCGGACCGTCCGGTGTCTGTTCATACAGTTGGTTATAGTTTTGTGCAGCCAGGTCATTTCCGAACATGCCTGCCAACAGGGCTAATATAAAGAGTATTCTTTTCATAATCGGCTGCAAAGTTAACTAAAAAAGTAGGATAGCAACGAGGCGGTAGTGAAGATTCCTGCCGTTTTGGAGTATTTAACCCAAAACACTCCTTATCCCGTGTCAGTCAAACTCTTCGGGCTTAAGGAGGGTAGGATCGTGTCCAATCTTTGGATTCGTCTGCCGGATGGCGAGGGGCGGGTGACTTTACCGATGAAACTTCCCTTTATCCTTGATTAAGATGACTTTCAGTTGAGGGTCGTTCAGCATTTTCCAGCCGATGGGAGTGAGGAAGAACTCGAATTGCGTGGTGCGGTGCTTCCACGTCAGCAGGTCTATCGGGCGGTGCAGGTACTTCTTGAGGACCGGGTACCACCACCCCGGGAAGGACAAGGCACGGACGGCATGACTGTCGGCCACCTTGCGCAGTTCCATGATGCAATTTTTAACTTCTGAACGTTCCAGATCGGAAGGCTTGTCGTAGGGAACGTAGCAGGAGGTGTAGTATCCCCGTCGGGTAAAAAGGCTGAGTGAACGCCAGTCGGGACTTTCCAGGATAAATTGCTTGGGGGAGACGTTGTAGGTCGTGCAGAGTCTTTCCATTTCCGACAGGACCTGTCGTCTGTTGGTTGCATCCAGGTTCTTGATATCCAGCCAGAAGTTCCCACCTCCCCTGCGAAGGCTTTCTGCAAGGATGGAGTCGAGAGTCAGCCCGAATGTGGTGTCGATGTCGTGTGTCACGTCAAAGCGCTGGTTGTCCCGGAACACGAGATCGATTTCCACGTTCGGATAACGCGGATGTTTCTCCCTGTATTTCTCTACCGAGTTGCAACGGTGCAGCCAGATTTTTCCCGGATAATTGTCAATGTGAAGGACCGAATTGAGACAACAACCTCCTGCCACGAGCAGCAGTATGAAGCCTGCAATCCGGAGGATTTTCTGTATCATATAAAAGGTCGATTGGTTTGTGTCGGGTATAAAAAAGGGGTGCATCGGTTATCGACACACCCCTTCATTCAGATTATGCAGGATTGGGATTATTCGCTCCAATTCATTTCAGCCATACGCTTGTAGGAAGCATAGCGTTTCTTTGCCATGTCTTCGCAAGCGGCGAACAAGTCAGCAGCTTCTTGCGGATATTGCTTCATGACAGAAGCGAAACGAACCTCACCCTTCAGGTAGTCTTGGAAAGCATCCCAGTTCGGCTCTTTGGAGTCGAGTGAGAACGGATTCTTGCCTTCGGCTTCCAATTCGGGGTTGAAGCGCCACAAGTGCCAGTAACCGCATTCAACGGCCTTAGCCTCTTCAGCTTGCGACTTACCCATACCGGCCTTCAAACCGTGGTTGATACACGGAGCGTAAGCGATAACCAACGAAGGTCCGTGGTATGCTTCTGCCTCGCGGATTGCTTTCAGGGTCTGAGCCTGGTCGGCACCCATAGCGATTTGAGCCACGTAAACATAGCCGTAAGTAGTAGCAATCAGACCAAGGTCTTTCTTGCGAACACGCTTACCGGAAGCAGCAAACTTGGCGATGGCGCCGAGCGGAGTTGCTTTCGAAGCCTGACCACCGGTGTTGGAGTAAACCTCCGTATCGAGTACGAGGATGTTGACATCTTCGCCGGATGCGATGACGTGGTCGAGACCTCCGTAACCGATATCGTAAGAAGCACCGTCACCACCGATAATCCACTGGCTACGCTTGATGAGGTAATCCTGGAACTCGGCAATGGTCTTGCAGAATTCACATTTATCCTTGGCAGCTTCTACCAACGGAACAATCTTGGCAGCAGCAGCCTTGCTCTTGTCGGCATCATCCTTACCGTCGAGCCACTCCTGGAAGGCCTCTTTGTATTCAGCCGGAGTGCCTTCAGCAGCAATAGCAGCTTGCATGGCTTCTACCAGACGGCTGCGGAGCTTCTTGTTGGCAAGTTCCATACCCAAACCGAATTCGCAGAAGTCCTCGAACAGAGAGTTTGCCCATGCAGGACCCTGACCCTTCTCGTTGGTTGTATACGGGGTAGAAGGAACAGAACCGGAGTAGATGGAAGAACATCCTGTTGCGTTGGCAACCATTTCGCGGTCACCGAAGAGCTGGGAAATCAACTTCACATACGGAGTCTCACCACAGCCGGAGCAAGCACCTGAGAACTCAAACAACGGAGTAGCGAACTGAGAGTTCTTCACGTTTGCCTTGATGTCTACCAAGTGTTGTTTGCTCTTCACATTGTCGGCGCAGTAAGTCCAGTTGGCAGCCTGATCCAATTGGCTTTCGAGGTGCTTCATGGTCAAAGCCTTGCCACCCTTCTTCGGGTTGCCCGGACAAACGTCGGCACAGTTACCGCAACCCAGACAGTCGAGTACGTCAACCTGGATACGGAAGGTCATGCCGTCGAATTGCTTGCCGACAGCCTTCAGCATCGGGAAGCTTGCACCCTTCTGCTCGTCAGCGTCGAGAACGAACGGACGGATGGAAGCGTGAGGACAAACATAAGCACACTTGTTACACTGGATACAGTTCTCAGGATTCCATTCAGGAACGAAGGCAGCCACACCACGTTTTTCGTATTTGGCTGTTCCCTGATGCCAGGTACCGTCCTCGATGCCCTTGAATGCGGAAACGGGCAGCAGGTCGCCATCCTGTGCGTTGATCGGACGAACCACTTCGTTGATGAATGCCGGGTCGTTGTTCTCAACCTTGGCATCGTCGGGAAGGTTAGCCCATGCCGGGTCAACAGTCAACTGCTTGTATTCACCACCACGGTCAACGGCAGCATAGTTCTTGTTAACCACGTCTTCACCCTTCTTGCCGTAAGACTTCACGATGAACTTCTTCATCTGTTCTACAGCCAGGTCAACAGGGATTACCTGTGTGATGCGGAAGAATGCAGACTGGAGGATGGTGTTTGTACGGTTACCCAAACCGATTTCCTGAGCAATCTGGGTAGCGTTGATATAGTAAACGGTGATGTTGTTCTTTGCGAAGTACTTCTTCACGCGGGTCGGCAGGTTCTTTGCCAACTCTTCGCCTTCCCAGATGGTGTTCAACAGGAACGTACCGTTCTTGCGCAGACCGCGGGTCACATCGTACATGTGCAGGTAAGCCTGTACGTGGCAAGCCACAAAGTTCGGAGTGTTCACCAAATAGGTAGAGCGGATGGGGTGGTTACCGAAACGCAAGTGAGAGCAAGTGAAACCACCGGACTTCTTGGAGTCGTAAGAGAAGTATGCCTGGCAATATTTATCGGTATTGTCGCCGATAATCTTTACAGAGTTCTTGTTGGCACCTACAGTACCGTCAGCACCCAAGCCGTAGAACTTGGCTTCGAACATGCCTTCGCCACCCAAAGCGATTTCCTCTTTCTGAGGCAGAGAAGTGAAGGTTACATCATCAACGATACCGATGGTGAAGTGGTCTTTCGGCATCGGCAATGCCAGGTTCTCATATACGGACAGAATCTGAGCAGGAGTCGTATCCTTAGAACCCAAACCGTAGCGTCCGCCTACGATAACGGGGGCATTCTCTTGACCGTAGAAGCACTCTTTTACGTCCAGGTAAAGAGGTTCGCCGATGGCACCCGGTTCCTTCGTACGATCGAGTACGGCAATGCGTTTTGCAGTCTTGGGAACGGCAGCCAGGAAGTGTTTGGCTGAGAACGGACGATAGAGGTGAACAGACACCATACCGACTTTCTCACCGTTGGCAACCAAGTGGTCGATAGCCTCACGGGTTGCTTCGGTAGCGGAACCCATCAGGATGATGACGCGTTCAGCATCTTCAGCACCGTAGTAGTCGAACAAGTGATAACGACGGCCGGTAATCTTGTAGATTTCGTCCATGTAGCTTTCAACTACTTCAGGAACGCTCTCGTAGAAGGTGTTGCCGGCTTCTCTGTGCTGGAAGAAGTGGTCGGGGTTCTCAGCCATACCGCGTGCTACCGGCTTGTTCGGAGTCAACTTGCGGTTGCGGAACTCAGCCAACGCCTGCTGGTCAATCAGCGGAGCGAGGTCTTCGTTGTCCAGTCTTTCAATCTTCTGGATTTCGTGAGAAGTACGGAAACCGTCGAAGAAATTCAGGAACGGAACACGGGTCTTGATAGAAGCCAGGTGAGCTACACCTGCAAGGTCCATCACTTCCTGTACGGAGCCTTCGCACAACATGGCAAATCCGGTCTGACGGCAAGACATCACGTCCTGATGGTCACCGAAGATACAGAGTGCGTGAGAAGCCAGTGTACGGGCTGAAACGTGGAAGACACAAGGCAAGAACTCACCAGAGATCTTATACATATTAGGAATCATCAGCAAGAGACCTTGTGACGCCGTGTAAGTGGTAGTCAAGGCACCGGCCTGCAGAGAACCGTGAACGGCTCCGGCTGCACCGGCTTCTGACTGCATCTCTTCCACTAAGACTGTCTCGCCGAAGATGTTCTTACGACCAGCCGCAGCCCATTCGTCCACATGCTCAGCCATGGTAGACGACGGAGTGATGGGGTAGATTGCTGCTACTTCTGTGAACATATACGAGATATGTGCAGCAGCCTCATTACCATCACAGGTGATAAATTTCTTTTGTTTAGTCATAACAGTTAAATTATTAGTAAAAAATCTCAGTTTAATTATCTTGTTTTTCAGTGGTTGCTAGTATACGAACCCAAAGAGCCAAAGCGGAATCTGATTGTCATGCCCCACCTCCGTGTGATGCATGGCATATACCACATTCGGGTTATTCTTGAATTTACATCCTTTGTTGCAAATGCGGAACGGTTGCTCGCCATCTACCAGAAAGGAGATACCCTTGTCGCCTTTATAAAGCTTATGGTCTTTATACATAGTATTAAGAAAAAAGGTTTCCAGTACATCCTGTTCCTCGACTTTGACCGGGTAGATGGAATACATCAGATTGGTGTTGTGCATCATGATCTTGCTGGGTTTCTTGGGGAAGGATTCTCCCTTCGGATAAACCATGTTGATGAGTCGTGCATCTGCCAGATACTTGATGTAATTCATGACTGTCGCCCTTGAAGTCTGTATGTCCGCAGCCAGTTGGCTGACATTCGGAACAGATGGACCGTCTACAGCGAGCAAATATAGCAATTTCTTGATTTTGGAGAGATATTTTAACTCAATTTGTTTTATGAGAAGGATATCCACCTCAATCATCATGTTCATGGTCTTTAACAAATTCTCCGAGAAGTTACGCTTCTCCAAGAAGAATGGATAGAAGCCATGATGTAAATAATCTTGGAAATAGTTGAGTGGACGTACCTTGGGCAATATCTCTTTTACTATGTGCTCGTGATTGGCGAGGATGTCATCGAGTGTATATACTGGAAAATGATTCCCTGTCTGAAGGTTGAGGAACTCCCTGAAGGAAAAACCTCGCAGGTTATAAGATTTGACAATATCAACAAGTGCCGGATTCTCTTCCTTGCTCTTGAGTCTCATTACGGACGAACCCGTAAAGACGATTTTCAATCCCGGATAGAGGTCGTAGCACTGACGCAACTCTTCACTCCATCCCGGCTGCTTGAATACTTGGTCGATCAACAGCACCTTGCCTCCATTTCGATAAAAATCTCCGGCAAACTGAACAAGACTTGCACCTTGAAAATAGAAATTGTTCATGTTGACGTACAAACATGAACGGTCACTCCCGAAATATTCTTTGGCATATTGCAGGAGGAAGGTTGTCTTGCCTACGCCGCGCGTGCCTTTGATGCCAATGAGGCGATCGTTCCAGTTAATCTCATCCATGAGAGTGCGACGAACCGGGGCATTTGTATGTTCCACCAAGTAGGCATGCGTTTGGTAAAAGGCTTCCATTCCCTTGCTTAATTAGTTTGTTGCAAAGGTAATACATATTTCAAGAATTGCAAAGTGGAGATTGCAAAAAAAAATCTGTGAAACTGCGAATGCTTCCGATAGGCTTTCGTACGTTAGAGAGCCTGCCGACACAGAGGATGGAGCGGACTTCCCGGATTCCCGAATCAGGGTAAACTGGTGTATCCGGATAAAGTGTCAGAATGTCAAATGAAAGCCTCCAGAATGGCAATTTTCGGCGCAAAGGACGATCCGATTCCCAAAATAGGCCTTCTCAGGCGATTCGCAAAATACACATTTCCATTGGTTATGCTCTAATGCTTTCATCCTGGAGGAATACTACCCTGCAAATCTCTATTTGGGATACTTTATGCCTGAGACATGATGCTTTATGATACCTTCCGATTTGTTGACTTCGCACTCCTTCCAGAGAATGAAACTCACGATTCTTCATTTCTATTTTCCAAAGATTTGACTTCTGGGCACGAAACAATAGTGTTTGGGGCATGAAACTAATGTGTTTGACGCGGCAAACAATATTGTTTGGCTCGCGAAACAATATTGTTCCGGGCACGTTTTGTCTGTTTTTCGAAAATGAAATGTTTAGTTTTCTAAAATAACACGTCTTTACAGGCGTATCTGTTAAGCTTATTTAGTAGTTGAACGCTGGTTGGTGTCGATATCGACAAATGCCGGTTAGCGGGAAGAGGCGATTTAAGCAATTCTGTCAAGCAAACGGGCTGGAATGATTTCTTTTTGATTTTGTCGAAACCGGAGAGTCTGTATTCTTTGCGTATATTTGCCTTTGCAATCATGAAACCTGTAAGAAGATGAATCTTTATTTGTTCAATCCGGACCATGATATGGCGTTGGGCAACAACAGCGCCTACTATCAGGCCCCGGCATCAGCCTTGAAAATGGCAAATGACCTGTCCTGGCTACCGGCATGGGTGGTGCCGGACGCCGATTCGTTTGTGGCCCTTCCTTCTACCGGAAGGCTTGAAGAATGGGTACAGACCCTGCCGGTATGTCCGCGTGCAGAGTGGGGATGTCTGACGGACGGATGGGGCCGTTGCCGGGAGATACATCCTTGGGGGTGGAATCGTGCGCTGGTTCATCGGTTGAAGGAACAGGGAGTAGCGGATGCCTTGTTGCCTGGGGACATACTTCTGGAGGAACGTCGGTTCCTGGCTTCCCGCTTGCGGGCCGTGGAACTTCTTTCCGAATTGGCAGATGCGCCGGGGAGGTGTGGAGTCTCCCGGGCTTGTCGTTCGTTGGAAGAAATCAATGAAGAGCTGAAACCTTCCTATGAGGGGTGCCCGACGCCGCGGAAGTTACTGAAGGCTCCCTGGTCCGGGAGTGGAAAAGGGCTGCGTCGTTTGGACAGCGGAAAGTTGGAGGAGCCTGTGGCAAACTGGTGCAGCCGGATACTGTACGCGCAAGGAGCTGTCGTCGTGGAACCCTACTATCAGAAGGTGGCAGATTTTGCCATGGAGTTCTACGCCGACGGGGCAGGCAAGGTGTCCTTTCAGGGTTATTCCTTATTTAACACGGATGCCAACGGAGCCTATAAAGGAAACGTCCTGAAGTCGGATGCACGGATTGTTGCAGCACTGTCCGGCTATGTTCCCGCAGCGCTGTTGGCAGAGGTACAGCAGGAATTGTGTGTCAGGCTGGCGGCGATGTTAGGACAATCCTATGTCGGCTATTTGGGAGTAGATATGATGGTTTGTGCCTTTGAACAGGCTCCATTTTATCGCCTTCACCCTTGTGTGGAGATAAACCTGCGGATGAATATGGGGATGGTGGCTCATCGGTTGTATACCCGCTGGCTTTCTCCCCGAAGTGAAGGAATATTCCGGGTAGACTGTTTCAAGACTCCTTCGGATTTGCAGGAAGACCATCGCCGACAAGAGAAAGCCCATCCTCCGGTCGTGAAGGATGGGCGTATGGAGTCCGGTTATTTGTCATTGACTCCCATTGGGGCAGGCACCTGTTACCGCGCCGCCCTTTGGGCAATTCCTTTATCGGGTAAACTGTAGTCTTTGCAGGGTTCTCTGCGCTTTATCCTGAATCAGCACATAGTAGACTCCCGGAGCGAAGCGTCCGATGGATAGTTCCCGTGTGTAAGGCTCCTGCCATATGATTCTTCCATACAGGTCTGTAACCGTCAGATGGGTGGCCTGGGGGAGTGCCGGCAGCTCCAGAGGAGACACTTTCGAGGGGAGATGGGCCTTTATCGGATGATGGGTGGGAGGAAGGATACTCTCATTTCCGTAGGCATCTACTGCAGTAACTGTGAAATGCAGTCCTTGCACCTGCCTGAGAGGTAGGGCATAGCGTGTGCCATAGATATAGGGCTGAAGCAGGTTACGTGTATCCTCGATATCTATTTCCCGCTCTTTGCTCCCATATAGATTATAGCGTACAGGACCCTCCGGACGTCCGTCGGTCTGCGGGTCGGTAGAAGCATTCCAGGAGAGTATCAGGCTGTCTCCCTGTACCTCCGTCCGAAGGCCCGTCGGTGCGACAGGCGGAATGCTGTCCAGCCAGCTCATGGGGGGAGTCAGGGCCGGATGAGTATAGATATTCCGCTTGATTTCGTCAAACACTCCTTGGGTGTTGTCCAGCAAAAAACGGGACCTGAAATACGCTTGTCCGGGAACACGTGCACAGCGTGTGAAATAGATTTGCTGCAACACGTCCTGCAACCGCCAGTTGCCTTCGCTCGGGTCAAGGAAATAAATGCCCAGTCCCGGTGCAACGGTACGTCCGTTGCCGTTTTCCTGCCAGTCAAGGACAAAAGGATAGAAATTATCTTCGCGAAAGTAGACCATGGGGAACATCACGTCCTGGATGCCTTCCTTTACCCATTGCTGCGCATCCTGAAAGACTTCGTTGCGAGCATTCCAGCCGCGTGAGGAATAGCGTGCCACATCTTCATACTTCCCAATGGGGGAGCTGCCCACTTTGACCCAGGGCTTGATGGATTTCACGGTGTGATAGATGCTGCGGACAATCTCCGTGATGTTGTCACGGCGCCATTGACTCAGGCTTTTCCCGTTACCGTATTTCCGGAAGGAACGCTGGTCGGGAAAGCCTTTGGGACGATCGGGATAGCGGATATAGTCCAGGTTGATACCGTCAACCTCGTAGTTGGTAACAATCTCCCGCACAATCCCGGACAGATGCTCTTTGGTCTGTGGATGTCCCGGGTCCAGGTACCAGTTCTTTCGGAAACGGATGCACATTTCCGGATGCTTCTTGACAAAAGAGCGTTCGCCCAATTCTTTTGCCTGCCGGTCACTTCCCAAAGGGATTGCTACGACCCAGGCATGCAGTTCCATTCCACGCTTATGGCATTCACGAATGGCAAACGCCAAGGGATCGTATCCCGGAGACTGTCCCGGCGTCCCGGTCAGGACATCCGTAAAAACCTCCTGCCGGGAAGGGTAGAGCGCATTGTCGCGTGAACGGACCTGGAAAAGAATGGTATTGAAATTGGCAGCCTTCAAGGAGTCGAGTTGGCGACACAACTCTTCTTGCTGAAGTCGCATGCTGGCTGGGGAAGTTGCTTTGATGCGTGGCCAGTCCAGTCCCGCAAGCGTCGTGATCCATACTGCACGCGTCTCATATTTTGGGCGGCATGACGCTTCTGTCAGCGAGAATACCTCCGACTGGGCCTTGACAGGATGTAGCGGCAATAACGCAGGGAAAAGCGAGGAGAGGGCGTATAGGCAAAGACGTTTCATACAATGTGACATAATATCTTCAAACTAAATTGGCGCAAAGGTACGTTTTATTTGCTACTTTTGCCCCGTCATTTTTACTATAAAAATCTATGCGAATGAAAAGAAAGTATAAGAAATCCCGGGTTTTGCCTCTTATCTTGTTTGTGTACACGACTGCCATGGCGATTTATTTCCTTCCCCAAAATACGGAGATCAGCCAACTGGAAAAGTGGTGTACGGTGGTTGCCTCTTACCTTATTATATTATTGTTGGGATATGTGCTGCGGAAGAAAGAGCAGCTGGCTGCGAAGCGGGAGCAGGAACTGGCAGAACAGAAGCAGACCAACCGCCTGAAGGAAGAGGAGTAGGATTGGCTGCCAATAGATGGACAGGATGACTTTTTGATAAAATTTTAGTCTTATGCGGCGGCATAAGATACATAAGGCGGACGAAAAGATGTAGTATTATGTATTTTTAATAGAAATATGTCTAATGCTTTTCTCCGTCTTGTTGGAATCTCCGAAAAGAAAAGCTACATTTGTGGCATCATGAAAAAACACAAGATTATGAATGATAAACACCTTCTTCTAGGAGATGAAGCCGTGGCGTTGGGTGCAATCCATGCCGGGCTTTCCGGAGTCTATGCCTATCCGGGTACTCCTTCTACTGAAATCACAGAGTTTATTCAAGGACATCCGTTGGCTGCCGAAAGGAATATCCACCGTCAGTGGTCCACGAACGAGAAAACTGCGATGGAAGCTGCGTTGGGTATGTCCTATATGGGAAAACGTGCCATGGTCTGCATGAAGCATGTAGGCATGAATGTGGCCGCAGATGCATTTGTAAACTCTGCCATGACAGGGACCAATGGCGGACTGATTGTCGTTGCAGCTGATGACCCCTCCATGCACTCCTCCCAGAACGAGCAGGATTCACGCTTTTATGGAAAGTTTGCCATGATTCCGGTCTTCGAACCTTCCTCACAACAGGAGGCTTATGACATGATGGGGTATGCCTTTGATTACTCCGAACGTCATAAAGTGCCCGTGCTGATGCGTCTGGTGACCCGCATGGCTCATTCCCGTGCCGTGGTGACGACGGGGGAAGTGCGTGAACCGAATCCGATGAGTTTTCCTTCCAACCCGGGTGACTGGGTGCTGATGCCCATTGTGGCACGCAAACGTAACGAAACATTGATTGCGCAACAGGCTGACTTCCTCGCCGACGCGGAGAATTCCATTTATAACAGATATACTGATGGTTCGGACCATTCGTTGGGTGTGATTGCCTGTGGTATCGCTTATAATTACCTGATGGAACATTTTAAGGACGGTTGTCCTTTCCCGGTTCTGAAGGTATCCCAATATCCGCTTCCCGTAGCATTGGTACGTCGCATGGCTGCCTCCTGCGATACATTGCTGGTACTGGAAGATGGCCAGCCTGTGGTAGAAGAGATGATTCGTGGTGTGCTTGACAACGGCAAGACCATCAAAGGACGGTTAACCGGAGAAGTACCTCGTACGGGTGAACTGACGCCGGATAATATCATTGCTGCGCTGGGGCTGAAGGACGAGGAAGTCTATCCGCCCAGTGAACTGGTAGTCCCCCGTCCGCCTGCCCTGTGCAAAGGTTGTGGCCACCGCGATATGTACGCCGCCTTGAATGAGGTGTTGCGTGAATATGAGAACAGCCGTGTATTCAGTGATATCGGCTGCTATACGCTTGGTTTCCTGCCTCCTTACCGTGCCATTCATTCAGTCGTTGACATGGGAGCTTCCATCACGATGGCGAAAGGTGCAGCAGATGCCGGGCAGTTCCCTTCAGTAGCTGTCATCGGCGACTCAACCTTCACCCATTCGGGCATGACCGGTTTGCTGGATGCGGTCAATGAGAACTCCAACATCACGATTGTCATTTCTGATAACCTGACGACAGGTATGACCGGCGGACAGGATTCTGCCGGAACGGGACGTTTGGAACAGATTTGCCAAGGTATCGGTGTGGCTCCGGAACATATCCGGGTGGTTGTACCCCTTCCGAAAAACATGGAGGAGATGAAGAATATCATCCGGGAAGAAATAGAGTATTGTGGAGTGAGCGTCATCATCCCGCGTAGAGAGTGTATTCAGACGGCTCGCCGCCATAGTAAACAAAAAAAGCAATAATCCCCAACATCATGCGTACAGATATCATACTTTCCGGTGTGGGAGGACAAGGTATCCTCTCCATCGCTACTATCATAGGTTCGGCAGCCATCAATGAAGGACTTTATATCAAGCAGGCCGAAGTACACGGTATGAGCCAGCGTGGAGGTGATGTGCAATCCAATCTCCGCATCAGTTCCGAACCCATTGCTTCTGACTTGATTCCACTGGGAAAAGCTGATATTATCATCTCTCTGGAACCGATGGAAGCTCTTCGCTATCTGCCTTATTTGCACAAAGACGGTTGGTTGATTACCAATACGGTTCCTTTCATCAATATTTCCAACTACCCGGAAGAAAGGAAGCTGATGGACGCCATTCAGGGATTGAAACATGCCGTTGCCATTGACGTGGATGCCATAGCCAAACAGGTAGCATCTCCGCGGGCTGCCAATATTGTCCTGCTGGGTGCCGCTTCACCGTTCATCGGCATTGATGTGGACAAGATAGAAGAAGGTATACGTCGTATCTTCGGACGGAAGGGGGAAGACATCGTAGAGATGAATCTCAAAGCTTTCCGTGCAGGGCTGGAACATGCTCATGCATCAATCGGTCAAACTAAATAGGAGCAGCTATGGGAATACCGTTTCAACGTGACGTGGTGGAGGATGTGCTGCAGCGTATGCGCATATCCAAAGTGGGGGATGCCACAATCCGCCAGACGGTCGCTCTGTCCGAAGAGTTGGAGCGACGTACCGGTGAGAAGTTCATTCATCTCGAAATGGGGTCTCCCGGTTTGCCGGCAAGCCGCCTTGGCATAGAAGCACAGAAGGAAGCTTTGGATAACGGAGTCGCTTCGTCTTATCCGAATATCTCAGGTATCGCTCCACTGAAAGAGCAGGCTTCGCGTTTTGTGAAAGCCTTTCTGGATATTGATGTCAAACCGGAAGGGTGTATCCCGACGGTGGGTTCCATGATGGGTACGTTTGCTTCTTTCATTGTATGTACACACCTGTCGCCGGAAAAAGACACGATATTGTTTATCAATCCCGGTTTCTCCGTACAACCTTTGCAGGCAAAAGTGCTGGGGTATAAACGGGAAGCATTTGATGTATATGACTGTCGGGGAGAGCGCTTGCGTGATAAGCTGGAGAGCATTCTGGCAAAAGGTCACATTGCAGGCATTGTCTATTCCAACCCGAACAATCCTTCCTGGGTTTGTCTGACGGAAGAAGAATTGCGCTATGTCGGTGAACTGGCGACAAAGTATGATGCCATTGTCATTGAAGACCTCGCTTACCTGGGCATGGACTTCCGGAAAGAGCTGGGACACCCCTTTGAGCCGCCTTATCAGGCAACTGTGGCGCGGTACACCAAAAACTACATGCTGATGCTTTCGGCTTCCAAGATATTCAGTTATGCCGGAGAACGGATTGCTACGGTGGCGATTTCTGACGAACTGTATAACCGGGTTTATCCGAAGTTGAAAGAAGAGTTCGGCATTGACACACTGGGGCGTTTCTTTGTCTTTGTGGTGGTCTATACCTTGTCTTCGGGTGTGACACATTCGGTGCAGTATGCATTGGCAGCCATGTATAAGGCTGCGTGCGACGGAACGCTGGACTTTGTGGGAGAGACGCGTGAATATGCCCGTCGGGCTGCCCGTCTGAAAGAAATATTCTTGCGCCATGGCTTCCACATCGTGTATGACAAGGATCTGGATGAACCGGTCAGCGATGGCTTCTTCTTCACAATCGGCCGCAAAGGATATACTGGCGATGAGTTGTTGGACCGACTGTTGTATTACGGCGTGTCGGCCATTTCCCTGCGGACGACGGGAAGTGAGCAACAAGGCATACGGGTCTGCACATCGATGGTGAAGGAAGCACACTACGCATTGCTGGACGAACGATTGGAAATCTTTAACCGAATGGAAAAATAGCAAACTCTTATGGCAGCGATAAAAGCAAATTATATGACCGCCGAAGAAGCGGTGAAACTGATCAAGTCGCATGACAGAGTCTATATTCAGGGAAGTACTTCCATCCCGGAGGTCCTCTTGGATGCACTGACGGCACGTGGGCACGAGCTGGAAGGTGTGGAGATGTATTCGGCTTTTGCCATCGGACGACGGGATGCCCCGTATGCCGTGCATGAGTTGAGGGATGCGTTTATTCCTCGTAGCCTGTTCATTGCAAACTGTCTGCGAAATGCCGTTGCCCGCGGTGAGGCGCAGGCGATACCTGGCTTCCTGGGACAGATTCCGGGTTTCTTCCGTGAAGGAATCATTCCGTTGGATGTGTCTTTGCTCAATGTATCCCCACCCGATGATGAAGGCTACTGCAGTTTTGGCATATCAGCAGACCTGGCCGTGTCGGCTGTGGAGTGCTCCAAGATACTGATTGCGCAAGTGAACAAGCAAATGCCGTTTTCTTATGGAGATCCGGTGATACATATTTCCAAGTTGGATGCGTGCGTGGAAGTCGATGACCCGTTGGTGACACTCCCCATTGCGCAACCGAATGAGAAAGAGCAAAAAATCGGACGTTACATTGCTGAACTTATCCCCGATGGTGCGACGCTGCAAATTGGGGTAGGAGGTATTCCGAATGCAGTACTCGACGCGTTGCATGACCATAAGGATTTGGGATTGCATACGGAGGCAATGACTGATGGGGTAGTCCCCTTGTTGGAAAGCGGTGTCATCAATAACTCCAAGAAAGTCATCATGCCCGGCAAGAGCGTAGCGTGTCTGGCTTTGGGCTCACAGCGTCTGTATGATTATATGGATTACAATCCGGATATTGTCATCAAGGATGTGGCATGGACCAACGATCCGTTCATTATTCGTCAGAATCCCAAAGTCATGGCTATCAATTCTGCGATTGAGGTTGACCTGACGGGACAGATTTGTGCGGATTCCATCGGTACACGTATGTTCTCCGGTGTGGGCGGTCAGCATGACTTCATGTATGGAGGATGGCTTTCAGAGGGTGGCAAGACCTTCATCGCCATGACGGCTGCCTCGAATAAGGGCCGTTCGAAGATTCAGCCGGTTCTGACGTCGGGAGCCGGGGTTGTGACGACACGGGCACAGGCTCAATACATCGTGACTGAATACGGCGTGGCGTTCCTTAAGGGAAAAGACCTGGCACAGCGGGCACGGGCCCTGATTGATATTGCCGAGCCCTCGGCACGCGAAGAATTGGAACGGGCTGCCTGTGAGCGATTCGGTTACAGTTTCCTACGCCTGAAATAATCACGCAGTCTGTCAAATGAACCAGTAGCGGGTTTGCCGGAAGAGAACTATTCCTTCCGGAGACCCGCTTCTGCTCTCTTGGATCGGGCTTGGCAGAAATTCGAAACTGTTTTTTAATTTTGCATCCGAAACCGATTCTGAATATATGAAGCTAACGCATATCGATCTTACTACCGGAAGTGTCACGCCTACCATGCTCCGTTTTGCTGTTCCCATGATTCTGGGCAATCTTTTTCAGCAAGTCTACAACCTGGCAGATACACTTATTGTCGGACACTTTCTGGGAGTCGGTGCTTTGGCTGCGGTGGGAGCATCCTATACCCTGATGGTCTTTCTCAACTCGATACAGCTGGGACTTTGCATGGGCAGTGGGGCGGCATTTTCCATTTATTATGGTGCGCAGGATTTCACCAGACTTCATCGCAGCCGTTTTGTCGCCTTTGTACTCATTGGGCTGCTGACTCTCGTGCTCAATATTGCCGTATTCCTGTGGCTTGATCCCCTGATGGGACTGATGCATGTACCGGCAGACATCTATACCCTGATGCGTGAATACCTGTGGGCGGTCTGTTGGGGAATAGGCTTTACCTTCCTTTATAATTATTATGCCTCGCTGTTGCGTGCAGTCGGAGATTCTCTGACACCTCTTTTATTTCTGGCGATTTCAGTGGTGCTGAACATTGGGTTGGATTTATTGTTCATCCTTCCATTGGACTGGGGAGTCGCCGGAGCAGCTTGGGCAACCGTCATTGCGCAGGCCGTATCAGCATTTTCACTCATGATGTATACTTATGGACGAGTGCCCGAATTGCGCATCCGGCGTAGCGACATGCATTTCAGTCGCGACATAGCCGGCGAGATTGCTTCTTTCTCCCTGCTGACCTGTGTCCAGCAGTCGGTCATGAACCTGGGCATCCTGATGGTGCAAGGATTGGTCAATAGCTTTGGAACAGTGGTAATGGCAGCATTTACGGTCGCGGTGAAAATAGACACTTTGGCATATATGCCGGCTCAGGATTTTGGAAATGCCTTTTCTACGTTTATTGCCCAGAATTTTGGAGCCAAACGGTTTGACCGTATCCGTCACGGTATCCGCAGTGGAGTCTGGACGACCTTTCTGTTTTGCGCAATCGTGTCCGTTGCAGTGTTCATGTTTGCAGAGCAGCTGATGATGTGCTTTGTAGATGCCGGAGAAACAGAACTGATCCGTACAGGTGCCGGCTATCTGCGTATAGAAGGAGCGTTTTATGTAGGTATCGGATGCCTGTTCCTGCTTTACGGTTATTACAGAGCAATCAAACGGCCTGGGATGTCGGTCGTGCTGACAGTCATTTCGTTGGGTACCCGTGTCGTGCTGGCCTATTTGCTGGCTGCCGTTCCGTCTATCGGTGTCGTGGGTATCTGGTGGGCTATTCCTATCGGCTGGTTCCTGGCAGATGCAGTCGGCATCCTGTGTCTGAACCGTCTCAAGCCTGTCGGAAGCTGAACAGAAAGCTTTGTCCGGTCTTCTCTTTTGCGGAAACAGCTTGTAGGGTGCTGTGTTTTTAGTACCTTTGCAACTCAAAATAAGAAATTATGGACACTAACAATTCTGTCATATTTCATCGTGATACGGTTGAGTTTGTCACGGTAGCTGCTGAGTTCTGTGGCTTTCTGGAGCGTGCAAATACCAGACCTCGCCGTCAGTTTGTAGACACGGCACTGAAGATTCTGCCGTTGCTCTATCTGAAAGCTTCCATGCTCCCTCCCTGTGAATCCATAGGAATGACGGAACCGGAGACGTTTGTGAACGAATCAGATTATGAAGTGGTGCGTCTTAGTGTGGCGGGAGTGATGGGCGAACGCGACGATTATCTGGATGTCTTTCTGGATGATATGCGTTACAGCGATACCCCCATCCGCAAGACCATTTCGGAAGACTTGGCTGACATCTATCAGGATGTGAAGAACTTTGTCAGCGTTTACCGCTTGGGGTTTGACGAGACCATGAACGATGCGCTGGCTATCTGTGAGGAGAATTTTGCACTATATTGGGGACAAACATTGGTCAACACCATGCGTGCCTTGCATGAAGTGAAATACGCACCTGCCGATGAGGATGACGCAGAAGAGTTACATGAAGATTACAACGACTGAATGAAGACAATAAGAGATGTATTTCCAAAGGCCGAATTGGCCGCTTTGCCCAAAGTGATGTTTGAAGGACGTATCGTCTGCATACAGACTGAAGCAGAGGCAAACAAAGCAATAGACTATTTAATGACTTATCCACGGGTGGGGGTAGATACGGAGACACGTCCGTCTTTTGTAAGCGGACAAGTGCATAAGGTTGCATTGGTCCAGATATCTACTGCCGATACCTGCTTCTTGTTCCGCTTGAACTATATAGGTTTTCCAGAATCGTTGAAGCGCTTTCTGGAAGATGAGACGGTGGAGAAAATCGGACTGTCGCTGAAGGATGATTTTGGAGCCTTGCGACGGAGAAGTGACTTTGTTCCGGGTAACTTTATCGAGTTGCAGGACTATGTTCACCAATTCGGTATCAAGGATCAGAGCCTTCAGAAGATATATGCCAACCTGTTCGGACAGAAAATATCGAAGTCCCAGCGTCTTTCCAA
Organism: Mediterranea sp. ET5; assembly: GCF_023337025.1. Classification (NCBI taxonomy): domain Bacteria; kingdom Pseudomonadati; phylum Bacteroidota; class Bacteroidia; order Bacteroidales; family Bacteroidaceae; genus Mediterranea; species Mediterranea sp. ET5. Next base: position 121,255 of record NZ_JAMBLN010000002.1, read on the forward strand.
TTGGGAAGCGGATGTATTGTCCGATGGTCAGAAGGTCTATGCTGCCATTGATGCTTGGGCATGTCTGAAGATCTACAATCTGTTGGAAGAGTTGCAAGGCTCCGGTGACTACCACCTGGAGTGCACCACCATTGAAAACATCGAAGTAGTACCACATGAATAAATCTATGAGTTATAAGAAAGTATTTCTGAAAGCAGGGAAAGAGGAGTCTTTAAAGCGTTTCCATCCATGGATTTTTTCGGGGGCCATCCATCACATTGAAGGAGAACCCGATGAAGGAGAAATCGTCAGTGTTTACACTTCACAGAAGGAGTTCATTGCTATCGGTCATTTCCAGGTAGGCAGTATTGCCGTCCGTGTACTGACCTTTCGGGACGAAGTGATTGACTCTGCGTTTTGGAAACGCAAGTTACAGATAGCCTACGATTTGCGTCGCAGTATCGGGGTGGCGGAGAATCCACACAACAACACCTATCGATTGGTACATGGAGAAGGTGACAACCTGCCCGGATTGGTAATCGATATTTATGCCCATACGGCAGTCATGCAGGCTCACTCTGTCGGAATGCATGTCTGTCGCATGCAGATAGCCGAAGCATTGGCCGAAGTGATGGGTGATGTCGTGCAGAACATCTATTATAAGTCAGAGACGACTTTGCCGTTTAAAGCAGAACTGGATGCAGAGAATGGTTTTATCAAGGGTGGAAGTACGGACAATGTGGCCATGGAATATGGACTCAGGTTCCATGTGGATTGGTTAAAAGGGCAGAAGACCGGCTTTTTTGTCGACCAACGCGAGAATCGTGCCTTGCTGGAAAAATATGCCAAAGGGCGCGATGTACTCAATATGTTTTGCTATACCGGAGGTTTCTCGTTCTATGCGATGCGTGGAGGAGCCCGTCTGGTACATTCGGTGGACAGCTCTGCCAAAGCCATTGATTTGACAAACGAGAATGTGCAGCTAAACTTCCCCGGAGATCCGCGCCATGAAGCGTTTGCAGAAGATGCTTTCAAGTACCTTGACCGTATGGGACATCAATATGACCTGATTATATTGGACCCTCCTGCTTTCGCCAAGCATAAGGATGCTTTGCGAAATGCACTGCAAGGATACCGCAAGCTGAATGCCAAGGCATTTGAGAAAATACGTCCGGGTGGTATCCTTTTCACTTTCTCCTGTTCACAGGTCGTGACCAAAGAGAACTTCCGTACAGCCGTTTTTACGGCAGCAGCCATGTCCGGTCGCAGTGTCCGTATTTTGCATCAGCTGACACAGCCAGCCGATCATCCCGTCAACATCTATCATCCCGAAGGGGAATATCTGAAAGGTCTGGTGCTCTATGTAGAGTAAAAAGGAAAAAGAAGATAGGATTTAGCCCGACTTGTTTGTCAAAACGACAAATGGGTCGGGCTTTCTTTAGAATTATGCTACCAATGTTTGTCGGTAACGAACACGGAACAGCATAATGATGCTGAAAATGCCTTCTCAGGTATTCTTTGGATTAAACAAGTGTTAATACAACACATTCTTAAAGCCTTTATCTCTGAAAATATGTTCTACAGCATAAAAAGCGTTAATATAACGCACTTTTTTACCCGATTATGTGTTGCATAACATAAATGTGCCTATCTTTGCACTGTGTTTTTCATGGTATTAGATTTAAGGTTAAGGAAGATTGGGGATCGTGAGATTCCCTTCTTTTTTTATATACCCTTCCCAACGTGTTTGTTTACTCCCTTCCGGCTATTGACTTCCCAAAATGTTTCATTACTTTTGTCTGCAAAAATGATATTCTATGCATGTATTTTATGTACCGGAAATAAGCGTGAGGCAAGAGCTTCCTGAAGAAGAAGCCGCTCATTGTCTTCGGGTGTTGCGTTTGTCGCAGGGAGATGAGATCACACTGACTGACGGAAGGGGATGCTTTTATAAGGCACAGATTACTGCAGCTACCGGTAAACGTTGCCTCTTTACCATCCTTGAACAGGAAACGCAACCTCCTCTGTGGCGGGGGCATTTGCACCTGGCTATGGCACCTACCAAGAATATGGACCGGACGGAGTGGTTCGCTGAAAAAGCGACAGAAATCGGTATGGACGAGCTGTCTTTTTTAAATTGCCGCTTTTCTGAAAGGAAGGTGATTAAGACCGAGCGCATTGAAAAGATAGTCGTATCGGCCGTCAAACAGTCATTGAAATCACGCAAACCGCAGGTGAACGAGATGATTCCGTTTGAGAAGTTCATTCGACAAGATTTTCCCGGAGATAAATTTATTGCTCACTGTTATGAAGGAGAGAAGCCTTTGTTGAAAGATGTGTTGACCTCTGACAGAGATACATTGGTACTTGTCGGTCCTGAAGGAGATTTCAGTCCGGAAGAGGTTGCACTGGCTGTTTCGCAAGGTTTCCGTCCAATCAGTCTGGGCAAATCGCGTTTGCGTACAGAGACAGCCGCATTGGTTGCCGTTCATTTGATGAATTTGTATCACCAAAACTAATAGCCTATGAAAAACAAGTTCACAGGAGCTGCCTGCTTATTCCTTTTACTATTGTTGGCAGCATGTAGCAAAGAGAGAGACATCCGTACTGCGATTCCTTCGGATGTAAAGATGGTTGTTGCAACTGATTTTAAAGCATTGGTCAAGAAAGGAGGGTTGACTGACCCGAAGATGGCACAATCCGTCAAAAAGCTGATTGAAGAGAATGTTCCGGAAGAGGACCGTGCGTTTGCCGGTGAGTTGCTGGATGACCCTGCCGGTATGGGGATTGATTTCGACCAACCCGTTTATACCTTCAGGACCGCGAAAGACGAAATAGCCGTAGTCGCCAAGTTGGCGGACAAAAGTGATTTCAAAGAGTTTTTTTCCCGTATATGGAGAGGGGAGACGGAAGTAGCATGGAAATCTGAAGATGGATTTGACTATGATGTACAGGGCGACGGAGTTGTTATAATGAATGATGAATTAGCCATGATCACGATGGCGTCGTCAGGCTCCGCCACATCGGATGCGTTGCGTTTGCGTTCCATGGGATGGATCAATCAGCGTCCGGAAGACAGTTTCCAGGCAACGGAGGACTGTGAGAAGATGGACGAGGAACAGGGAGATATCTCCAGTTGGATGAGCATGGAGATTGTACCTGAGGAGATTAAAAAAATGGTCCCTCAAATGGGACTTCCGCGTGATGTGCAGCTGGATGATATCCACTACTTGGTTAATCTGGATTTTGAAGAAGGAAAAGTAGTGCTCCACTCTGAAGTGCTGATAGCCAATGAAGCTGCAGCCAAGCACTATGAAGAACAGGCAAAGATACTCAAACCGCTGGATGGAAAATTCTTCCCAACCGGGAATGCTTCGCCATGGATTTGGGCCGGTGTCGGCATTGACGGACCGAAACTGTATCAACAACTGAAAGAAAACGCTCCGGTCAAACAGCTTTTGGAAGGTGCCGTCTTTGGATTCAATATCCAGAAGCTGATATCTTCCATGGATGGAGATGTGGCAGTAAGCGCGGATATCATACCGGACTCGTCAGCTGGCATTTTCCCGTTGTTTACCGTGCAGGCGGAGCTTGACAATGACTCCATTCTGGAGGATATGGACGTGATGCAACAGACCCTGAATATGCTGGGGTTGAACATGAAGAAGGATTCACCTCGTCAATACAGCCTGGAACAGCAGAAGATGAAGCTGTGGCTGGGAGTCGACAAGGAGAATCATTTCTATTGCACAAGTGATGCCAATGTGTTGCAGCCGGACGGTAAGGCCGCCGACTGGGCAGCTGATGCGGAAGGTTGCCTGTTCTACATGCGGATGGATATTCACCGGTCAGTGGAGAAGCAGTCGAGCATGCTGAAAAGCGACCCCCGTCTCCGGGTATCCATGCCGATTATTGAACTCTTTGATGCAGTGACCCTGTATGCAAAAGATGCCAACGAATGCCGGATGGAGCTGACGGCTGTGGACAAGGATGCAAATCTCTTGCAGCAACTTTTGGCAAAAGTAGTATCGCTTTATGGAACTCATTAAATTGGATCATACACTCCCGATGGCATTCAGCGGACAGGTACAGCCTGTTTCTGATGTATGGCATCGGGAGTTGTCTTTCCGGCGTGGGGAACATGTCCTGATAGAAGCTGCTTCCGGTACGGGAAAAACTTCGTTGTGCAGTTATGTGTATGGATATCGGGAGGATTATGAAGGAACGATTTGTTTTGACGGAAAGGATATTCGCCGTTTGAAGACAGGCGATTGGGCACAGTTGCGGAAACGGAGTCTCAGCATGTTGTTTCAGGAGCTGCGTCTGTTCCCGGGACTGACGGTCTGGGAAAATATAGAACTGAAAAACAAGCTGACCGCTTACAAGACGCACCGACAAGTGGAAGAATGCCTGGAGCGACTGGGACTGTCCGATAAACTCCGGACTCCGGTGGGTAAGATATCTTTCGGCCAGCAACAGCGGGTGGCATTTGTCCGGGCTATCTGTCAGCCCTTTGACTTCATATTCCTCGATGAGCCGGTAAGCCATCTTGATGATGCCAATGCAGAAGCGATGGCTGCCCTGTTGAAGGAGGAGGCAGAGGCTCGGAACGCAGGAATCATCGTTACTTCCATTGGAAAACAGTTGCCGTTGAACTATTCGAAGATACTTCATTTATGAATCTGTTGTGGAAACTTTTACGCGAACATGTAAGCGTTACCCAGCTGGTGGGCTTCTTTGTGGCAAATCTGTTGGGGATGCTTATCATCTTGTTCGGATTGCAATTTTATGCCGACATCTTGCCTTTGTTCCAGGGTAAAGATGCTTTTTTCAAGCGTGAGTTCCTGATTGTGTCTAAACCGGTGAGCACACTGGGCTCGCTTTTGGGAGGCAAGGGGACCTTTTCTGCCCGTGAGATACAGGGATTCCGTGACCAACCTTTTACCCGGCAGGTCGGAACCTTCACCTCCTCGCTCTATGATGTGTCAGCATCTATCGGTATGCTGGGGACCGGTATGCAGGTCGGGACGGAGATGTTCTTCGAATCGGTTCCGGATGATTACATCGATGTCAATGCCCAAGCATGGACGTATGAAGAGGGAAGCAGGACCATTCCAATTATTCTTCCTCGCAACTACCTGAATCTGTACAACTTCGGCTTTGCTCAGAGCCGTAATCTGCCGAAACTGTCCGAAGGAGTACTTTCCATGATCCGGCTGGAGATACGTTTGTCCGGCGGGGGACATGTGGAGGTCTATGACGGACGGATTGTAGGCTTCTCCAACCGGCTGAATACCATCCTGGTGCCTGAAGCGTTCATGAATTGGGCCAATCACTACTATGCACCGGGAAAGAAAGCCGAGCCTTCACGGCTGATTGTAGAAGTGAACAACCCGGCTGACGAGGAGATTGTCAAGTACATACAAGCTCGTGGCTATGAGGTGGAAGGCAACACCTTGGATGCCGGAAAGACCGTCTGGTTCCTGCAGATACTGGTCGGAATCGTACTTTTTATCGGAATTGTGATAACCTTCTTGTCATTTTATATTTTGATATTGAGTATTTTTCTACTTTTGCAAAAGAATACGAAGAAGATGCAGACTCTGCTGCTGATTGGTTATTCGCCCGTGCAGGTAGCCCTGCCTTATCAGGTACTGGCTGTCGGACTTAATTTGGGAGTTACAGGCATTGCTTGTGTGTTGCTCTACGGGTTGCGCAGGATGTATCTGAATAACCTGCAAACATTATTCCCCTCGTTGGAGGGAAGCAGCGGACATACGGTCCTTGCGGTGGCAGGATTTCTCTTCCTTTTCGTATCCATTATAAATATAAGTATTATTCATTATAAACTGAGACAAATTTGGAACGGAAAATAGCAAAACAGATTCACATCTCGGAGGGCACGATGTTCTCCATTGCAGTAATAGCCGTTTGTTGGTTTATTCTGTTCTCACCCTGGACACGTCCGTTGGTCAACTTCTGGTGGATACTCTCCATCTCGTCGGTGCTAATCTCTATCTTGGCGGGACATTTCCATCCGGAATGGACCCTTGACCTGGATGTCGATAAGAAGAATATTCTGATCGGGACGGTGCTGGCAGGAGTGTTGGGCATCGGATGCCATGTGGGCAGTCAGTTCCTGGTTGACTGGATTCCGGTCCTGGAGATTGATTTGGAGCGTATCCATCTGTTTTATGATGACCCTGTCTACTATCTGCTGTCCATCCTCATTTTGTTCCTGATGGGGGCGTCGGAAGAAATATTCTGGCGAGGGTATATCCAGCAGGTCTTTTCTGAACGGTGGGGAGCCAACACCGGTTACGTGCTGACCACACTGCTCTTTGCATCGATGTACGTGTGGTCGTTCAACTGGATGCTGATTGTGGGTTCATTGTTGCTGAGTATGTTGTGGGGAGGACTTTGCCGTTTGGACTCCCGCTGGCTTTCTCCGGTTATGTTGTCCCATGCGTTGCTTAATGTCATTGTCTTTGTTTTATTCCCCATTTGAACGGCATTCAAATCCTTTTTAAAGATGTTTCAACAAGTCGAATTTGCGTTACGTCCCCGTCCGCGGGGATTTCATTTAGTGACTGACGAGGTGCTTCGCCAGTTACCGGAACTGCCCCGTACGGGGCTTTTGCATTTATTTATCAAGCATACCAGTTGTGGACTGTCAGTCTGTGAAAATGCCGATCCCGATGTTCGGACTGATTTGGAGTCAATCTTCAATCGGTTGGTGAAGGAGCGAGAATCCTACTATGAGCACGTGCTGGAAGGAGATGATGACATGCCGGCTCATGCCAAATCGGTATTGGTCGGTGTCGAACTGACTCTTCCCATCACGAACGGCAGGTTGAACCTGGGGACCTGGCAAGGCATCTACCTGTGCGAGTTTCGGAATCACGGCGGAAGCCGCAGGGTGGTAGCTACCATCTTGGGAGAATGACACGCTGGGAGTATGACAAACCTGAAACCTCTATTTGCTTATGCTGAAAATCATCCATACAGCGGACTGGCACCTGGGACAGACTTTTTTCGGTTATGACCGGAGGATGGAACACCTTGATTTCCTGCACTGGCTGCGGAGGGAGGTCGGAATCTGTCAGGCAGACGTGCTGCTGGTGTCAGGCGATGTCTTTGACAGTCCGAATCCATCCGCAGAATCGCAAAAGCTTTATTACCGCTTCCTTCATGACATTACCCGGGAGAATCCGCAGTTGCAGTTGGTCATCATTGCCGGGAATCATGATTCCGCAGCCCGGCTGGAAGCCCCTTCGCCCTTACTGGAAAGCATGAACATTGTTGTGCGGGGTGTCATCCGTCGTCGTAGCGACGGGAGCATTGACACGGACCATTTGATTGTCCCCTTGCGAAAGGAGGGAGACATTGCGGCCTATTGCCTGGCTGTCCCTTATCTGCGCCAGGGGGACTATCCGCAGGCTGACAGTTATGCTGAAGGAGTGCAGTCATTCTATACGGAGCTGATTGAACAGGCGTTGCCACTGAGAAAACCCTTGGTTGCCATGGGGCATCTGCAAGCTACCGGTTCGGAACTTTCGGTGGATGACCGTTCGGAGCGTACGGTCGTAGGTGGGTTGGAGGCGGTCTCTCCACAAGTGTTTGACGGGAAGGTGGAATATGTGGCACTGGGTCACCTGCACCGGGCACAACGGGTGTCCGGACGGGAACTGGTGCGTTATGCCGGTGCACCGTTGCCCATGTCGTTTGCCGAAAAGCATTATCGGCAGGGCGTGATGCTGGTGACACTGGATGAGGACGGAAGGAAGCCGGCGGTTGTCGAACGCCGCCTCTATGAACCGCCTGTTTCCTTGTGGAGCCTGCCGACAGAAGAGGCTGAGATAGAAGGTGTGCTGGAAGCAATTGCCGGTCTGCCTGTAGGCGAACCGGACGATAGCTCTCCCTATCTGGAAATCAAGGTGAAGGTGACACAGCCGGACCCGACCTTAAAATACAAGATACAGGAGGCGTTGAAAGGGAAGCAGGTCAGGTTGGCACGTATTGTGGCAGTAGCTCCCCCGAAAGCAGAAAGTTCCCGCCGCTTGACAACCTATGAAGAGGTGCAGCAACTGCGCCCCATCGATATCGCACTTGATTTTTACAAGCAGAAATACGGAGGAAGTGAGATGCCGGACGCCTTGCAGCAACTGTTCAATGAAGTGGCGCGGGAAAATGTGTGATGACCCTATATATAATATAAGGAAAGGAGTAGGATATGAAGATATTGGCTATCCGAGGAAAGAATCTGGCGTCGCTGGAAGGCGAATTTGAAATCTCTTTTACCGAAGAACCCTTGAAGTCGGCCGGCATTTTTGCCATTACCGGTAGTACGGGTGCCGGGAAATCCACCTTACTCGACGCACTGTGCCTGGCACTCTTTGACGCCACACCGCGCATGAGCAAGGCACGGGAAAACAATGTGCTGGTGCCTGACGTGGCTGACCGGCAACTCTCGCAGAACGATAGCCGCACCATCCTGCGAAGGGGAACGGCTGAAGGATATGCCGAGGTGGACTTCCGGGCATTGGATGGACACGATTACCGTTCACGCTGGATGGTACGTCGTTCGCGTGGACAAGTCTATGGCTCGTTGCAGAAGGTCGAGATGCGTCTGACTGACCTGACTGCAGGCGGTGTGGAGGTAGGCGGTACCAAGACCGAACTGCTGGCGAAGATTGCCGGACTGATAGGACTGTCGTTCGAACAGTTCAGTCGTTCGGTGTTGCTGGCACAAGGCGATTTTGCCACGTTCCTGAAAGCGCGTCAGTCCGAGAAAGCTGAAATCCTGGAGAAGCTGACCGGAACGGAAATCTATTCACGCATATCGGCATCCATCTATGAACACTGGCGGCAGGCGAAGACAGGCTATGAACAGCTGAAGGCAAAGATGCAGGATGTGGTCCTGTTGCCCGGGGAAGAGCTGGAAAAGCTGATGGAGGAGGACCGCACGTTGGATGACGTCATCCGCCGGGAGCAGACCGAGAGGGACCGGCAAAAGGCGCGGTTGCAATGGCTGAACGAGCAGGAGCGGATGCTCACCCTGCTGCGTGAGGCGATGGAACAACGGGCGGCGGCAGATGAAGCGTATGAAAAGGCTGCTCCGCGTTTCCGGGTTCAGGAGGAGTGGGAGCAGGCACAGAGCATCCGTGAATCTTATGTGCAGGAGCAACGTTGCCGGGAACTGGCCGTGCAGCTTGCCGGTCAGCTGGAGTCGCTCCGTCGGGAGGAAACCACTTTGTCCCGTCAGTTGACGGAACTGCAGGCTGCCAAAGAAAAGGCGGATGCAGAGCTGGCTGCTTATAAAGAGGAGTTGCAGGCACTGCGTCCCCGCTTTGATGAAGCACACCGGCTGGATGCCCGACTGGAGGAAATCAGGAAGCAGGTACTGGATGCCGCAAGCCAGAAGCAACAGGCATCTGTCGAAGTGGAAAAACGTGAAAAGGAGCTGGCTGACCTTGCCCGACAGCAGGCGGAAGCCGAACAGCAGGACAAGCTGGCTGCCGAGTGGCTGGATAAATATAAATCGTATGAGACCCTGATACCGAAGGTAGACCTGATCGGCGATTTGATTCGAAACATTCGTGCCGCCCGTGAGATGAGGGCTTCCAACGAACGGTTGCTGACGGAGAACCGCCAGCTATTGGCGGAAGAGCAGGAACGGCTGACTGTCCTGCAACAGGAGGCACAACGGCTCGATGCGCTTCTTCCGGCAGAAATAGCAACCCTGCGTGCCCGGTTGGTGGAAGGTGAGCCGTGCCCGGTGTGTGGTAGTCTGCATCATCCGCTGACGGGGACAGGAGAGGCCCCTTCGTTGCAAGAGGAAGAACTGAACCGGGCGAAAGAACAGAACAACCGTTCGCTGACCTTGTTGCAGGAAGCCATTGCCAGGCATACGAACGAGCTGTCCAGGTTGACCGCCCTGATAGAGACGTATACCCGGCAAGCTGAAGAGGGAGCGACACACCTGGCATCACAGGTCGCTTTGCTGCCCGACTGGAAACAATGGCTGGAAGAAGGGAAGCTGGAGCACTACATCCGGAAGTTTGTCAGCCAGTGGAATGAACGGACACAACGCAGACATGTCATACAGGAAGGGTTGGCGAAGGTGAAAAGCCGCCTGGAGGCACTGTCGTCCGAGAGGGGTGCCCGACGTGAGGAACTGAACCGGAAAGTGGCGGCACATGCTCAGCTGGAGCAGACTTACGCCCAAGTGAAGGCGGATAGGGCGACCTTGTTCGGCGGACAATCCGTCAAGCAGCTTCAGCAGAAGCAGGAACAGCATCTGAAGGACCTGGAGGCTGCCGCCCAAAAGATGGCTGCCGAAGTGCAACAGTGTCTCTCCCGGTTGCAGCATTGCAAGGGAAATCACGAACAGTTGGTGAAAGAGCAGGCACGGACCGCGGAACTTCAGGCAGGTGCCGTGAAGCAAATCGAGGAGTGGTTGCATCTTCATCCCGCATTGGACGGGCGGAATGCCCTGGACCGTTTGTTTGCCAGGGATGCAGACTGGTACCGGCAAGAAAAGGAGGCCTTGGAGAAACTCAAAGAGCTGCGTACGTCCCGCATGGCTGTCTGTGAAGAACGTCGGCAGAGTGTGGACAAGCACCTGTCAGACAAGAATAGACCGGAAGATGGAGTCACCGCAGAGCAGCAGACGGAGCTGATCAGAGAGCTGGAGAGTCAGTTGGAAGTTCGCAACAAGCGGAAGCTGGAGTTGCACTTGACACTGGAGACTCACAAGAAAAACGAAAAGCAGCTGGCGCACTATCGGAAGGAACTGGAACAACAGGAAGAGGTGTACATCAATTGGGCGAAGCTCAACGACCTCTTCGGTTCACAGACCGGAAGCAAGTTCAAGGAGATAGCGCAAGGCTATACGCTGGACATCCTGGTCGCATACGCCAACAAGCACCTGGAGGAACTGTCCAAACGCTATCTGCTGCAACGTATTCCTGACACCCTGGCACTTCAGGTCATTGACCAGGACATGCTGGGAGAGGTCCGGACGGTGCATTCACTTTCCGGGGGCGAATCCTTCCTGGTTTCATTGGCGCTGGCATTGGGGCTGGCGTCCCTCTCATCAAACCGGATGAACGTAGAGTCGCTGTTCATTGACGAAGGATTCGGCTCGCTGGACCTCGATACCCTGCGCGTGGCGATGGAGGCACTGGAAAGTCTGCAGACCCAAGGACGGAAAATTGGTGTCATCTCACATGTCCCTGAAATGACGGAACGCATTACAACCCAAATCCGTGTGGTCAAGGAAGACAATGGAAAAAGTCGGATTGAAGTCGTCGTCCGCTGAATCCGCCTTCCTTGCCGGTCATGGAAAAAAGGGTGTGAATAAAGGAGGCAATAAATATTTCTTGTATTTTTGCACATCTTTTACGATTACATTTCGCATCCGGTGATTAGGGGAAGGAGCGAAGGTTCTCTCCCCTGGAGCCTGCGGAATCTGAATTGACTTATTAGAAAACTGTTCAAATAAAAAGTATTATGAAAGCCCTGAAGGAGCGGATTCTCCGCGATGGAAAATGTTTGGAAGGCGGCATCTTGAAGGTCGATAACTTTATCAACCATCAGATGGACCCCATCCTGATGAAGTCAATTGGTGTGGAATTTGTACGTCGCTTTGCCAGCGACCGCATTGACAAGGTGATTACCGTCGAAGCCAGCGGCATTGCCCCTGCCATCATGGTCGGGTACCTGCTGGAGCTGCCGGTGGTGTTTGCCAAGAAGAAGAAACCTAGCACCATGGACAACATGCTGGTCACTTCCGTCTACTCATTCACGAAAAACCGTTCCTATGACGTCTGTGTCAGCAAGGACTTCCTCTGCAAGGGAGACCGCGTGCTCTTCATTGACGATTTTCTGGCAAACGGCAATGCTGCCAAAGGCATCCTGGACCTGGTGCAGCAGGCAGGAGCCGAAGTGGTAGGCATGGGCTTCATCATTGAGAAATCCTTCCAGCACGGCGGTGACATGTTGAGGGAGATGGGCATCAAAGTCGAATCGTTGGCCATCATTGACAGTCTGGACAATTGTCAAATCAAAATACGTGATTAATGAAAGAACAAACAAGTGAACAAGTAAGTCCGTCGGGACTTATTTACGGGCTGGAAGACCGTCCCCCGTTCAAGGATGCCTTCTTTGCGGCTATTCAACACCTGCTGGCAATCTTTGTGGCAATCATCACGCCGCCGCTGATTATTGCCGGTGCGTTGAAGCTGGACTTGGAAACGACCGGTTTCCTGGTGTCTATGGCACTTTTCGCCTCCGGTATCTCCACGTTCATCCAGTGTCGCCGTGTCGGTCCCATCGGAACCGGACTGCTGTGCATCCAGGGGACTAGCTTCTCATTCATCGGCCCCATCATTTCTGCAGGTACTTTAGGAGGATTGCCCTTGATCTTTGGAACGTGTATGTCGGCATCTGTTGTGGAAATGTTGATTAGCCGGGTACTGAAGTACACACGCCGCATCATCACTCCGCTGGTGTCCGGCATCGTGGTGACCCTTATCGGTATGAGCCTCATCAAAGTCGGCATCACGGCTTGCGGAGGAGGAGAGGCTGCGAAAGCCGACGGCACATTCGGCGCGTTCCGCTACGTCGGACTGGCTGTAATGGTGCTGGTGCTTATCATCTTCTTCAACCGCAGCAACAACCGTTATCTGCGCATGAGTTCCATCGTTATCGGACTGGTGATTGGCTATGTTGTCGCCTGGTTCATGGGGATGGTCGATTTCAGCTCCATCCAGAGCTATGGCGGGTTCAACGTCCCCGTGCCCTTCCGTTACGGTCTGGCATTCGACTGGTCCAGCTTCATCGCGTTGGGACTGATTTACATGATTACTGCCATTGAGGCTTACGGCGACATCACGGCAAACTCCATGATATCCGGTCAGCCTGTGGAGGGAGAGACCTTTGTCAAGCGTGCTTCCGGAGGTATCCTTGCCGACGGATTCAACTCCATGCTGGCAGGAGTGTTCAATTCGTTCCCCAATTCCATCTTCGCACAGAACAACGGTATGATTCAGCTGACGGGCGTAGCAAGCCGTTACGTCGGTTATTACATTGCCGGTTTCCTGATTGTATTGGGCTTGTTCCCGGCTGTCGGTCTGGTGTTCTCGCTGATGCCTGACCCCGTTCTGGGTGGAGCCACCCTGCTGATGTTTGGCACCGTAGCCGCTGCCGGTATACGCATCATCGCCTCTCAGGAGATTAACCGCAAAGCGACGCTGGTGATGGCATTAAGTTTCTCTCTGGGACTGAGTGTCGAGCTGGTTCCTGAAATCCTGAACCAGTTGCCTGATGCCTTGCGGAACATCTTTTCGTCCGGCATTACGACCGGCGGTCTGACAGCCATCCTTGCCAATGCGCTGATTCGTATCAAAGAATAAATATTAGAGGACAGACAGTCGTCCGTCCGGAGGTCCGGAGATGCTCATCCGGATTCCGAAGCAGGAAGGCGCGAAACCACAGAGATTGCCATCGTCTGAGGAAGGCGATGAAATCCGGTGGTTTCGCGCCTTTCTTTTATTCCTTTCCCGGGATAACGGACGCCCCGTTGTCCGTGCTCCCCGGACCCGAGACGAGGGAAGCCGGGGATAGTTCCGGTACATGCCTGGGAGAAGCGACGTAAAAGTACGGCTTAGACAGACCTAAGTATAATACTTTGGCAGCCTAAATATAATACTTAGGGGGTCTAAGTATAATACTTTGCTCCATACAAGGCAGGCTTCGATGACGTCTATCCGGCGGTTTGTATGCATTGATGTCCCCCTTTGGAGAACTGAAGGACGAGTTCTCTATGGACAAATCGGGATTTTTGTTGACAGGTATCTGCATACGATGCTTTTTCTTATTGTATTTTTAGTCCCACGTACCTCAATTTTTGTAGCTTTGTACAGCAATCTTTATCATTCAATCTATGACAGACAACTATTTCAAGAACAATTTAGAGAGAAGTGTGGTTTGTGGCATCCTGTTATTGTATGAATTATTCAGTATGTACGCGGCAGATTCCCACTCGTCTGACTTAAATAGTTTTACCGGGTCCGTTCCACCCTTCCAGGCATCACTGTGGGGAGAATCGGAGCTTACGTACGGGATTATAATAGGATTTATTGTGCTGATTTCCAGTGGGGGGGGGTATTTGTGCACCTTAATTCGTGAACGAAATCGCTTGTCAGAGGAATTGCGTTTACGGACGACGGAGCTGGAGAGAGCAGAGGCACAATTGGAAAAGATGAAACGTCTGTTGCAGGACGGGAGGGATGTACGGCAAGAAAGCAACGAACCGGAATCTAAAACACAATTGGTTTTCGATGCCAAAAGCTCCGATTACACCAGCAATGACGAGGAATTCCTGAAACAGGCCGTGGCATGTGTGAACAGGCATCTGAGTGATGCGGATTTCGACCTGTCCCTCTTCCTGGAGGAAATGCATACCACCAAATCGACTTGCTTCCGCAAGTTGAAATCACTGACCGGCATGACGTTCGTGTCCTTCCTGCGCAGCATACGGATGAAAGCAGCCTGCCGCATCATGGAAGATAAGAGACAGATCGGTATTGCCGAGCTTGCCTATGCCGTAGGCTATAATGACCCCCGCTATTTCAGCAGCAGTTTCAAGAAAGAGATGGGAATCACCCCATCCGAGTACATGGAACGTTTCACCCAGGGAGGCGTCCTTTCGGAGTGACCATAGGGCGGAGAGAGAAGAAAGGTCCATTTTAGGGGGATAAATGGTTCATGCACGATTTTCCGACGTGTTTGAACGAAATAAAATATAACATTTCTTAAGATGCAATCTATATTCGCCACTCGAAAATCCGACAAGAACAAATATCGAAGTACGCAGATTTTCAGAGGCTAATACCAAAGTTTAAATATTAAAATGATTGCAAATGGAAATGCATGGGAAAATTTTCGAGCGAACTGCTTTAACTTCTCGTAGGTTGTTTCCTGCCGCTATGCTGCTGTGTATGTGTCTGCCTGTTCCGTTAGAGGCTTATTGTGCGACAGAGCCTATGCCGGAGACGGTGCAACAGAACACGGTCAGAGTGAAAGGAGTGGTGAAGGACGAAAAAGGTATTCCGGTTATCGGTGCCAACGTGACCGTGGAAGGGACCACGACAGGATGCGTCACTGACCTGGATGGTAAATTCGCTTTGAATGTGCCTGTGGGTGCAAAACTAAAAATCAGTTTCATCGGTTATAAGGAACAGTTTGTGACGGTCCGGAAGGATGCCGCCGACCTGACGGTCACCCTGGAGGACGATTCGCAACAGCTGAATGAGGTCCAGGTCGTGGCTTATGGTGTACAGAAAAAGGTGTCCGTGACCGGAGCCATCTCTTCCATGCGGGGAGATGACTTGCTGAAGACTCCGGCCGGCTCCATCAACAACATCCTGTCCGGACAGGTGACCGGTATCTCGACCGTCCAATATTCGGGAGAGCCGGGCGCTGACGCTGCCGACATTTATGTGCGAGGCATTGCGACCTATGCAGGTTCGTCTGCTCCGTTGATTCAGGTGGATGGGGTGGAACGGGACATGTCGCAGATTGACCCCAATGAAATCGAGAGCATCACGGTGCTGAAAGATGCCTCCGCAACGGCCGTGTTCGGCGTGCGCGGTGCGAACGGCGTCATCCTGATCACGACCAAGCGTGGCGCAGAAGGCAAGGCGAAGATATCCTTCTCCACTTCATTAGGTATCAACGTGCGTACGAAGGACCTGGACTTTGCCAATTCCTATCAGTATGCCGACTACTACAACATGATGTTGGTGAACGATGGTGGAAAGCCGGCATTCAGCGACGAACAGCTGGTAACCTTCCGCGACCACACCAATCCGTTGTTTTATCCCGATATCAACTGGATTGATTACTGCATGAACAAGTCGTCCATCCAGTCACAGCACAATGCGAATATCTCAGGAGGTACAGACTGGATGCGTTATTTCGTGTCAGTGGGTTTCTTCTCACAGAACGGCATGTTCAAGACCTTCAATGCTGCCGATGACTTCAATTTCGACTACAAGCGTTACAACTACCGCGCCAACCTGGACTTTGATGTGACCCGGACGACGTTGCTGTCGGTGAATATCGGCGGACGCATCGAGACCAAGAGTACGCCTGAATCGGATGAAGACCAGAACCAGCTGTTCCGTAAGCTCTATTGGGCAGTTCCTTTCGCCAGTCCGGGCATTGTCAATGGCATGTATGTCAAGTCGAACGGGGATTACCTGCCCTTTACAGGCACTGACGGTCTGGCGTCCTATTATGGCAAGGGGGCACGGACACGGACCAACAACGTGTTGAATGTGGACCTTGCCCTGACCCAGAAGCTGGACTTCATCACCGAAGGACTCTCCTTCAAGCTGAAAGGAGCCTACAACTCGTCCTACTCCGACGTGAAGCGTACCAGTGCATCCGTGGCAACCTATACGCCTGTAATAGCCGACGATGGGTCCGTCTACTTCAAGAAGAACGGTTCGGACAGTCAGTTGAGCTACAGCGACGGCGATTTCGGCAAGGCCCGGGACTGGTACATGGAGACCTCGCTGAACTACGGACGCAAGTTCGGTGACCACAATGTGTCCGGACTGTTGCTCTACAACCAGTCGAAACGCTACTATCCGGGCGGTGTGTACAGCTACATCCCCTCCGGCTATGTCGGTCTTGTCGGTCGTGTCACCTATGACTGGAAGACCCGTTACATGGCGGAATTCAACGTCGGCTACAACGGTTCGGAGAACTTTGCCAAGGGAAACCGTTACGGCTTGTTCCCTGCCGGTTCGTGGGGATGGGTCATCAGTGAAGAGCCTTTCTTCAAGCCGTTGAAGAAGTATGTGGGCTATTTGAAGCTGCGCGGTTCCGTCGGTCTCGTCGGTAATGACAAGAACGGTTCCGAACGTTTCATCTACCTGCCCGGCAAGTATACCTATGGAGGCAGTGACGGATACTATTTCGGCCAGAATGTAGGAAACAAGAAGCCCGGCGCCTATGAAGCTTCGCAGTCGAACCCCGAATCGAAATGGGAGACCTCCCTCAAGCAGAACTATGGGGTTGACTTCAATGTCCTGAATGACCGCCTGAGCGTTTCTGTCGATTACTTCATCGAGCATCGGAAAGACATCCTCACCAAGCCCGACTACCTGCCGAATATTCTGGGTATGGTCCTGCCTCCGGTCAATGTCGGAGAAGTGGAGAACAAGGGGTATGAGTTGCAGGTGAAGTGGGGTGATAACCTGGACGAGAAATTCCGCTATTGGGCAAACTTCAACCTGTCCTATGCCCGGAACAAGATCGTGTACAAGAATGAAGTGAAGCAGAACGAGCCTTACATGTACGAAACCGGGCGACGCATCAACTCCCGAGCCATGTACAAGTTCTGGGGATTCTATGACGAGACAGCCGACGCACGCTATCAGGAGGAGTTCGGACTTCCGATAGCCAATCACGGTATCACGCTGGTTCCGGGTGACGCTGTATACGTCGACCTGAACAAGGATGGCAAGCTGGACGGTAACGACGTGACCCGTGACATCGGATATACGGACGTGCCGGAATATACGTCCGGGTTCAGCGCCGGCTTCACCTGGGGCAAATTCGATTTCTCCATGACCTGGAATGCTGCGTGGCATGTAGACCGGATGCTAAGTGAGTTCCGCCGTCCGCTGGGTGACACGAACAATAAGGGACTGCTCCTGTATCAATATGAAAACACCTGGCGTACATCGGCCGATTCATTTACGGCGAAGTTCCCCCGCGCTTCCAGTAGCCATGCCGGTAACAACTATGCCGGTTCTGACCTCTACCTGGTAAATGCCAGCTATATGCGTCTGAAGAACATCGAGATTGGCTACAACATGGACTTTCCTTTCCTGAACAAGCTGAAGGTAAAGGATTGCCGTCTGTATGTGAATGGTTACAACCTGCTGACCTTTACGGACTTCATGTGGGGAGACCCGGAGTCCCGGCAGAGCGACCGTCCCAACTATCCCTTGACCCGTGTCTTCAACATCGGTCTGAAAGTCGGGTTCTGATTTGACAGGTATCATTGTGTAACAAAGAATTTTAGATATGAAAAAACTGATAAGGTTGTGTATGGCTGCATGTGTAGGAGGGACGTATCTCTTCTCTTCATGCGTCGACGAGGTAAAGTTTGGTGACAGCTTCCTGGAGAAGGCTCCTGACACGGGCGACATGAACCAGGACAGTATCTTTGGCAAGGCCGAATATGCCCGTGCGTTCTTGTGGAAAACGTACAGCTACATGTATTACGGGTTGGCGACCAACTGGAATCAGGTGGATGGCAAGATGAATACCGGCATGTTTGAGACCCTGTCCGACTGCTGGCACAGCCACAACCTGTGGGACGGTATCAACCGCAAATATTATTCCGGGGCCTATCGGGCGAATCATGAAGATGAGGGAGACGACACCCGCTTCGGCTATACGAAAGAGAACTGCTGGCAGGCTGTCCGGGCTGCCAGAATATTTATGGAGAATGTGGGGCGTGTCCCCGATATGGAAGAAGCTGAGAAGGCACGTCTGACAGCTGAAGCCAAGGTCATCATCGCTTCCCGTTATTTTGACCTGTTCCGGCATTTTGGCGGTTTGCCCTTGGTCAAACAGTCCTACGGCGTAGAGGCTGCGTACGAGATACCCCGTGCCACGGCAGAAGAAACGGTGAACTTTATTGTCGGTCTGCTGGATGAAGCTGCCGCAGTCCTTCCTTGGGACTTGGGTTCGGATGACACCAACTGGCAGGGACGATTCACGAAAGCGTCAGCCATGGGACTGAAGTGCAAGGTGCTCCTGTTTGCTGCCAGTCCGCTGTTCAACGACAAGGAACCCTATTGCACGGAAGCTCCCCAGGAAGCCATAGAGAAGAAGCAGGCATGGTATGGCGGTTACAATCCCGAATGGTGGAACCGTTGCCTGACTGCCTGCAAGGAGTTCTTTGCCGAATTGCAGTCCAAAGGATACTACCGGCTGATTCAGCCGGAGTCGGCGACGAACGACGGCTATCGCGCCGCCTTCAACAAGGCCTACTTCATCCGCGAAAACAATACCGAGCTGCTGATTTCCACACGCATCATCGGTAAGTACAATTGGGACTGGTGGTATTATTGGGGTGAATGGGTGACCTTTGGTGGCTATACCCCGACGTTGGAATACATGGAAATGTTCCCCATGAGCGACGGCAAACCATTCACCGAGGATTATCTGAAAGACGGTGCCCAGCCGTTCTTCGAAAACAACGACTACAAACGTCCGAATCGGGACCCGCGCCTCTATGAGACCATCCTGGTCAACGGAGCACGCTTTGGCGACCATGCAGCCGAGCTTTGGGTCGGCGGACGCGACAACATCGACGGTTCCCGCCTAGAGACCGGACGCACGGCAACCGGCTTCAGCTGCTATAAGTTCTTCAAGGAAGGCAAGAGCAGCCTGGCAGGCAACTACCTGGAGTGGCCCTACCTGCGATTGGCTGAAGTCTACTTGATTTATGCGGAAGCTTTGTTGCAGACAGGCGACCTGGCAGGTGCCATCGAACAGGTAAACAAAGTGCGTGCCCGTGTCGGTCTGGGTGACCTGAACGCCTGCAATCCGGACAAGCATCTGACCTCCGACAAAGAGGCCTTGCTGGCAGAGATTCTGCGTGAACGGGCTTGTGAATTGGGACTGGAAGATGTGCGCTTCTTCGATATGATTCGTTACAAACAGGCAGACCTGTTCCAAAAGAAGTTACACGGCTTGCGCATCTATCGCAATGACGGCGGTGGTGACCTCCCCTGGAGTGGCACGAGTGGAAACGCTTCTGAATTCCCCAAGAAACCGGCTGACTTCCGTTATGAAGTGTTCACGCTGAGCAACACGGCACGCTCCTGGTGGACGAACTTCAGTCCGAAGTGGTATCTGTCGGCATTCCCTCCCTCGGAAGTAAACAAGGAATACGGATTGACCCAGAATCCCGGTTGGAATTAGTCAGCTTATTGCTAGTCAATTACTAAAAAGGAACAATATGAAGAAATATAAGATAACAGTTTGGGCGATGCTGGCCTGTATGACAATGAATGCGTTGGCACAGAATGTCAATGTGAAAGGCAAGGTCATAGACAAGAAAGGCAACCCCGTAGAAGGAGCCTTGGTGCTCGTTTTGGACAATCCGAACATACAGGTGGCTACGGACCGGAACGGTATGTTCGAGATTGCTGCTGCGGAAGGCAACAATATAAAGGTACTGACCGGAAACGGTTCGTTTAAGGTCGTCCCCGTAGCAAACGACCGCCTGATGACGGTGAAGATGGATTTCGCATCCGAACATGTTGACTATGGCTTCGGACTGAATCAGAACAGGCTGGAAGCAACCGGAGCCGTGTCGACCGTCTATGCGGAGGATATCAGTACGCGTTCTGCCATGAATATCGGCAACTCGCTGTTTGGCAATGTGACGGGACTGACAACCTTGCAGAAGACCGGGAATATGCAGGACCAGAAACCTTCCATGTTCATCCGTGGGCTACAGACCTTGAACGGGAACAATGGCATTCTGCTGGTAATCGACGGTCTGGAACGGGATAATAACTGGAATGCGTTGAACTACATCACACCTGAAGAAGTGGAATCAGTATCCGTGTTGCGCGATGCAGCGGCAGTGGCCCTCTACGGTTATGGAGGAATCAATGGTGTGGTGAATGTCGTGACCAAGCGTGGCAAATACCGTACACGGGAAATCAACTTTTACTATGACCATGCCTTTACTGCACAGACCCGCATCCCCAAGATGGCAGATGCCTATGTGTATGCCAAGGCTATGAACGAAGCGCTGTCAAATGACGGACGTACTCCCCGCTATTCCCAGAATGAACTGGATGCGTTCCGGAGTGGCAAGTATCCCTACCTGTATCCCAATGTGAACTGGGCGGATGAAGTGTTCCGTTCCCATGGAGCCTCGGATATCGCAACGTTGACTTTCCGGGGCGGTACGTCGAAGATGCGTTACTTCACCCTTATCAACCTGCAGAACGATAAGGGCTTCATCAAGAATGCAGATGCCAATGAGGGATACTCGACTCAAAACAAATATTCCCAAGCCAATTTCCGTTCCAATCTGGACATCGATTTGACCAGGACTACCCGTATGCAAGCCAACCTGATGGGTGTTCTGAACGAGTTCAGCCGTCCGGCTTCCTCCGGAGAGAACCTGATAGGAAAGGTATTCACGGTCCCCTCTGCAGCTTTCCCCATCCGTACGGAAAAGGGACTGTGGGGTGGCAATGCAACCTGGGGAGGAGACCAGAATCCGGTCTACCTGTCCCAAGGCCGTGGATACACCAAGGGACATACCCGTGCCTTATATGCTGACATGCAGCTTCAGCAGGATCTGTCATCTCTGACCGAGGGCCTGAGTGCTTCACTGCGACTTGGATATGACAACATCGCTTCCTATTGGGAGGACTACAGGCAAAGTGCCAAGTACGGCATGCGTTCGGTGACGGCATGGGAGAATGGAGTACCGACAGAGTTCTCCGATTTTGAGGGAGGTACCGTCGGACAAGTCACCGGCGGAGACAATTTTGCCAAGCTCGACTGGCAGCACCGTTCGTTCAACTTCCAGGCACATGTCGATTGGGCACGTCGTTTCGACAAGCACAGTGTGTCTTCCATGCTGCTCTATACGTATAAGTATGACAACATGAACGGGGTCAACAACACCCTGTACACACAAAGTGCCTCCTGGTATACCCACTATGGATACGATAACCGCTATTTCGCAGATTTCATCCTGACGACTTCGGCTTCCAACAATCTCGACCCGGACAGCCGTTGGGGGCTGGCACCTACCGTCGGCGTAGCCTGGGTGCTCTCGAACGAGGCCTTCATGAAGCGCCAGTCCGTTATTGATTTCATGAAGCTCCGGGCTTCCTTCGGCGTGATTCACACCGATAACATCCCGTTCCAGGGCTATTGGAATGCTGCCGTCGGAGGCGGTGGCAGCTATCCGGTGCAGGATAACTTCGGTGGAGATGGAGGCTGGACGGAAGGTCGGTTGGCTTCTTCGAACGGGACAACCGAGAAGGCTTATAAATATAATGCAGGCATGGATGTCACCTTGCTCAAGTCACTTACGTTGTCTGTCGACGGGTACTATCAGAGACGCTCAGACATCTGGGTCAGTGCCGCCGGACAGAATTCAGCCGTATTGGGCATCGAGAGTCCCTATGTCAATGCCGGTATAGTCGACAGCCACGGTGTGGAGGTCGGACTGGATTATGCCAAAAGGCTGGGTGACTTCCTGCTGAGTGCCGGAGCTAATTATTCGTTCAATCGCAATAAGATTAAAGAAATGCTGGAAGAGCCCAAGGCTTACGACTATTTGTACCAGACCGGACATTCGGTCGGTCAGCTATTCGGTTTGCAGGCAACGGGATATTTCGTCGATGATGCCGATATCGCCAATAGCCTGCCACAGCAGTTCGGTCCGGTGAAGCCGGGAGACATCAAATACAAAGACATCAACGGCGATAAGGTCATCAACGAGAACGATAAGGTTCCGATGGGATACAATACCAGCTGTCCGGAAATCTACTACGGGTTCAATCTGGGGCTGGAGTGGAAAGGCTGGGGAGTCAGAGCCTATTTCCAGGGAACTGGCAACTATACTGCCATTCTGGATTCCTATCTGTACAGACCATTGGTAGGCAATATCTCCATATCCGAGCATGTTGCCGGGAACCACTGGACACCTGAGACTCCTGACGCACGCTTCCCCAGGCTGAGCACGGAGACGGTTGATAACAACACGCAGCATTACAGTTCTGTCTGGCTTGCGGACCGTTCCTTCCTGAAATTGCGCAATTGCGAGGTATACTACAAGTTCCCGGCTGCCTGGTTGAACAAGATCAAGATGAAGCAGGCGAAGCTCTATGTGAGAGGAGTCGACCTGTTCAGTTGGGACCACATTGACCTGACCGACCCGGAAGCGATGGGTAATAATGTATGGCCAGCTACCCGTTCGGTACATGTCGGGCTTTCGATTGGCATTTAAATGGTATTCAATGATGATTGAACAATAAATGATGTTTGACTATGAAAGTAACAAGAATATGCATGGCTTTGACCTGTCTGGCTGCCCTGTCCGCAGGATGCAGTGACAAGATGGACTACCATGAATTTACCAATTATGACAAGACGTATATCTTCAGTGATTTTGGACGTACGGCAGGCTTTGTAAACAACATCTATTCCTACCTGGACTCCGACCTTCCCGGGGTACACTCGTTGGCGTCGGCTTGCGATGAAGCAGAGATGGCAGTAAGCTGGTCGTCGGTCCTGGACTATACGAATGGCAACTGGTCTGCCCTGAATCCAAAATCACAATGGGGCATCTATTCGGGAATCCGTGCGGCAAACTATTTCCTGAAAGAAGCCAAGGACCTGACATTTTATGACCTGCGGTTTACGGAGGACTATCAGGCACAGATGAACCGCTTCAACCGTTATCAGTATGAAGTCCGCCTGTTGCGTGCTTACTATTACTTCCTGCTGGTACGTGCTTACGGCGACGTGCCCTTCTACACGGAAGTACTTACGGAGAAAGAAGCCAATACGCTCAGCCGGACACCGTCTGCTGACGTCTTTGACTTTGTAATCAGCGAGTGTGATGCAGTCGCTCCGGAACTTCCGACCTCTTACAAAGATTTGGGGGAAGATGCTGCCAGCGGCTCCAATCCGGAAACCGGGCGTGTGACACGAGGAACGGCTTTGGCACTGAAGGCACGTGCCGCCCTGTATCGTGCGAGCAAGCTGTTCAACACGTCGGATGACAAGTCGTTGTGGAAAGAAGCGGCACTGGCATCCCGGGACGTGATTGACTATTGCGCAGATAATGGGATTACCTTGGGCAAATACACCGATTTATGGGGTACGGACAATTACAAAGCCTCGGAAGTGATTTTCGCTCGCCGCATCGGTGACACGGCGACTCCGGAATATGAGAACTTTCCCATCGGCATGGAGAATGCCGGTTCCGGGAACTGCCCGACACAGACGCTGGTCGATGCCTATGGGATGCAGAATGGGGGAGAACCCAATCCGTCAAATCCCTACGCAGGGCGCGACCCCCGTTTCAAGATGACCATTGCCTGTAACGGGGATAAATGGCCCGACACCAATCCGACACCGTTAGAGACTTATGTCGGAGGAAAGAACGGTGCTCCCATATCCTATGCCACACCGACCGGCTACTACCTGAAAAAGTACCTGGACGGCAGCATCGACATCAGTGCCGGCGGAAGCACGGGAGGCAAACGTCACAGCTGGATTACCTTCCGTCTGGGAGAATTCCTGCTGGATTATGCAGAAGCACTGTTCCAATACACCGGTTCAGCAGACGAGGTTCCTGATGGTTTCAGGATGTCGGCGCGTGAAGCGGTCAACCTGGTGCGTGCCCGTCAGGGTGTAAACATGCCGGCTTTCCCGGAGGCAATGAGTCCCTCGGACTTCTGGAAGCGGTACAAGCGGGAACGCATGGTGGAACTGGCGTTCGAAGGACACCGGTTCTGGGATGTACGCCGATGGAAAGAAGGAGGCTTTACGTCCATTACCCGGATGCAGATTACCAAGACCTCGGACGGACGTTACACCTATACACGGATTGAAAAGCCGTTGGTGTGGAACGATAAGATGTACTTCTTCCCCATACCGGATGTTGAAAAACGCAAGAACAATAAGCTGACACAGAATCCGGGCTGGTGAACAACGTGCAAGGAGTATGGATAAATCCCAAAAGTAAAGTATTCAACTTCCGCATGTGCCGATTGGGGTTGGCAGGCCACTCTCCTGTCAACCGGTAAGCTGGCGGATGTGGAATTTAAAACCAAGTCTATGAGATACAATTTGAAATACATGTTGGTTGCAGCAGGCATGGCGGCAGGTCTGGCTGCTTGTGACGATAAAATCGAGCCGTTTGAGACGGAAGGGTTTACGGGTACCCCGGTAGCTTTTGATGCTTCGACAGTCAGTTCGGAAGCTTTGCCCGGGGAAATCAAGCTGTCGTGGACAGAACCGGCTGAGGACTTCTCTTACATGCAAATCCGTTACTTTGACCCCTTGTCGAAGGAGGATGTCTGCCGGATTGTCTCCAAGGGGACTACGGGGCTGCTGGTGGAGAATACACGGGCACGTTTCGGTGACTATACCTTTCGCTTCCAGACTTTCAATGCCCTCCATGAAGGCAGCCGGGTCACGGAAGTCAAGGCTCAGTCAGGACCCGCACCCGTCACATTGACCGAAGTGAAACGGATGAAGGTGGAGCTGACCAAGGACCAACTGAGCACCGACAACCAGGAGCCGACGGAAGGACCGATTGCGAACCTGCTTGATGGCAACACCAACACCTTCTTCCACACGCGGTGGAGCAGTCCGCAGGTTCCTCTTCCGCAATACATCCAGATTGACTTCAAGGAGGAGCATGAGGATTTCGCAATCAAGTACGTGACACGTAACATCGGCAACAAGGATGGTTTCCCCACGGCTGCCGACTTGCAAATCAGTGCGGACGGGAAGACCTGGGAGACAGTAGCCTCCCTGTCCGGTCTGCCGGCGTCGAGTGTGACGGAATACGTCTCTGCCTTTGTGCGTCCCGGCAAGAAGTTCAGTCACTTCCGTTTCCTGGTGACTTCCGCTTCAGCCAACAGCAAGTATTTCCACATGTCGGAATTCTCCTTCTATGATGTGGAAGTCGATGTCTATGACCCTGAAACAATACCTTTGGATGAATAAACTGATAACAACAATGAAAAAGAATATGATAGGAACAGCGATGCTTTGTGCGGCAGCCCTTTCAGCCGGTCTCTACAGCTGTGACGAGGAATATGTGGATTTGAAATACCGGGGCACACTGGACCTAGACCAACTGGTCCTCAAGCAGGCTCGTGATGTGTGGAACGGTTCAGAATCCAACAGCGTGTATGAATGCCAGTTTGATGCCGACAAACAGGCAAGGAACAAGGTGTATAAGCTGAATGTGGCACTCTATCAGAACCGGACGGCTGCCAAAGAAGCCGTTGTGGACCTGGTCGTCAATAAAGACTCACTGAGCAAGGCGATTGCACGCTCTGCCGAGGGTGGGGTCTATGAGAAGTATGCGGGTGCAGAATTGCTCCCCGAAGAGTTCTACACCTTGCAGAACACGAAATTGACGCTCAATGCCGGAGCTGCGTTGTCTGACGACGTGAACCTGATCGTGCATGTCCCCGAACTGATTGATTACATTCAGAACAAGGTGAAGGAAAGCAGAACATACGTGCTCCCGTTGAGCATCACCCACTCGACGGCGTATTCCATCAACCGGAAGGTAGACACATGGATGTGTTTTGTCAAAGTATCGTACGTGAAAGTCGAGGTTGACCCCGTATTCCTTGCTGACGGTGAAGGAGTACCCGACGGGCATACGCTGGAGGGAGGCTACAAGCTGTTGTGGCACGACGAGTTCAACGGGGAAGGCACTCCGAACGAAGCCATGTGGCGTTTCGAAGAGGGATTCCAACGCAACGAGGAAGACCAATGGTACAGCAGGAACAATGCGTCGATGAAGGAGAATGCCTTGGTCATCACTGCCAGACGGGAACGCGTGAAGAACCCGAACTACAACCCGAACGCTTCAGGTGGAAATGCCTGGAAACAAAAACGGGAATATGCGGAATACACCTCGGCATGTGTGGTGGCAAAAGGTGATTATGCCTTCAAATACGGAAGGGTGATTGTCCGTGCCAAAGTGCCCGTTGAGCAAGGCGGATGGCCTGCCATCTGGTCTACCGGGAACTGGTATGAATGGCCGTTGGGTGGAGAGATTGATATCCTGGAGTTCTATAAGAATAAGATTCATGCCAACCTCTGCTGGGGTGGTTCGTCCCGTTGGAGCGGGACCTGGAATTCCAAGAACTACCCGCTTACCCATTTCACCGGGAAGGACCCGAAGTGGGCGGACAAATACCACATCTGGCGCATGGACTGGGACGAAAAGTATATCCGCATCTACCTGGACGACGAGCTGTTGAACGAGACAAACCTGAGTACCACGCGGAACCGGGGAGACCATGGTGCCGGAGACGGAGGCTCGATCAATCCTTTCTCCAACGACATGAAAGGCTTCGGGCAATGCATGATGCTGAATCTTGCCATCGGTGGAAACAACGGACGTCCCATCGAGGCGACCTTCCCGCTTGAATACCGTGTCGATTACATCCGTGTTTATCAGAAAACGGAGTAACGGGTGAGATGACGAAAGAGACATTCCGCATCGTTCGGTGACATTGCCGTTGCCGGGTGATGCGGAATCTCTTTTTGACTATTATCCGTATCTTTGACAACCCGAACAAAAACTGAAGATTATGAAAAGACGATTGAAACAGAACCTCTGGAGGGCGTGGCTCCTTGCTGTCTGCCTGGGAGTCGGAGGACTTGCCAGGGCACAGGACGATGCTTCCCGGCTGTCAGGCGGACGGCTGGTGGAAGTCGGTAAAGGATACAGCCAGACCTCCGTCAATACCGCCATCTTCCGCAACAGCGCCCTGGTGACTCACAAAGGCGTGCAGTACATCAGCTATTACGATGCCGAAGGATACCTGACACTGGGAAAACGCAAACAGGGTTCCGGGCAATGGACGCTGCACCGGACTCAATATAAGGGCAATGTGAAGGATGCCCACAACGTCATCAGCATGATGGTGGATGGCGAAGGCTATCTGCATGTAGCCTTTGACCACCATGGGCAGCCGCTGAACTATTGCCGGAGTGTGGCACCCTGTTCCCTGGAACTGGGCGAAAAGGAAGCGATGACCGGAGTAGATGAGGAGAATGTCACCTATCCGGAGTTCTACAGACTGTCACAGGGAAACTTGCTCTTCGCCTACCGTTCCGGCGCCTCGGGGCAGGGGAACCTGGTGATGAACCGCTATGACACCCGGACACGGACGTGGAGCCGGGTGCAGGATGTCCTGCTCGATGGAGAGGGCGAACGGAACGCGTATTGGCAACCTTATGTAGACGGGCAGGGCACAATCCATCTTTCCTGGGTATGGCGGGAGACGTGGCATGTGGAGACAAACCACGACCTGTGCTATGCCTGCTCTCCCGACGACGGGAAGACTTGGTACAGGACCGACGGCACACGCTATGAACTGCCCATCCGTCAGGACAATGCCGAGTATGCCTGCCGCATTCCTCAAAATTCGGAGCTCATCAACCAGACCAGCATGACCGCCGACGAAAGCGGACATCCGTACATTGCCACCTACTGGCGTGCAGCCGACAGCCAGGTGCCCCAGTATCGGGTGGTGTGGCACGACGGACACGCCTGGCACACCCGTCAGGTTTCCGGGCGTACGACCCCCTTCTCGCTGAAAGGCGGAGGCACAAAGATGATTCCCATCGCCCGTCCGCTGATTGTGGCGGCGGAGGGACAGACCTGCGTCCTCTTCCGTGACGCGGAGCGCGACAGCCGGGTATCCGTTGCCTTTACGCACGACGTGGCGGCCGGTCCGTGGCAGGTGGTCGACCTGACACCGTTCCCGGTCGATGCCTGGGAGCCTCTGTATGATGCGGAATACTGGAAACAATGCCGTCAGCTTCAGCTGTTTGTACAGCACACCCGGCAAGGGGATGGCGAACGTACCGTCCCCTTTGAACCACAGCCGGTCTATGTCCTGGAAGTTCATACGCCACTCTTACAGCATCGATGACAGGCTTAGACGTCATACAAGCCCTACTTGTACGGACCTAAGTATAATACTTTGGCAGCCTAAGTATAATACTTAGGGGGTCTAAGTATAATACTTTGGTCTGTCTAAGCCGTACTTTTACCGGACTTATCGCGGACTTGCAGGTCATCTCATTTTTTTATCCTACCTTTGTACGGCTATTTCACGAAGAGTAGCCTTCTAAACCTCAAAGAAAGCAGAACTACATGTTGATTTATAACACTACCTATCACACCTCGATGGATGAAGCCCGCAATTTTGTCATCTGGCTTCACGAGGCCTACATACCCCAGGTGGTCGAGGAGGGCAGCCTGCGCAATCCGCGGCTGGTGCGTGTCCTCAGCCACAAGGACCCCAATTCTGAATGTTTCTCCCTGCAATGGGAGGTCGACGACAGCACGGCGCTGCACCGGTGGTATGTGAAGCAGGGCGAGAAGCTGGACGGAGAGATTACCAGGATATTCAAGGACAACGTACTGGGCTTTACGACCCTGATGGAGGTCATCGAATGATACAACCGGTCAAGGAGAAGGTCATCCTGGGCATCGACCCCGGAACGACCATCATGGGATACGGAGTACTGCGTGTAGTGGGAGTGAAGCCGGAGCTGGTGACCCTTGGTGTCATTGACTTGCGGAAGTACGGAAACCACTATCTGAAGTTGCACCGCATCTTCGAGCGCGTCACGGGCATCATCGAAGCTTATATGCCCGACGAGCTCGCCATCGAGGCCCCTTTCTTTGGCAAGAACGTACAGTCCATGCTGAAGCTGGGACGTGCACAGGGAGTTGCCATGGCTGCGGCACTCCATCATGACATCCCTATCACCGAATATGCCCCGTTGAAAATCAAGATGGCGCTGACCGGCAACGGACAGGCGAGCAAGGAACAGGTCGCCGACATGCTCAAACGCATCCTGCACATTCCCCAGGAGTCGATGTTGCCCTTCATGGATGCCACCGACGGACTGGCGGCAGCCTACTGCCACTATCTGCAGATGGGACGTCCCGACACGACAAAGCCCTATCACGGTTGGAAAGATTTTATAGCGAAGAACCCCGACAAGGTCGTGCGTTGACACGGACGACGGAAAGAGGGATTCCGGTCACAGCATTTACACTTGACGAGGTATGAGAAAAGTTATTGAAATCGTGAACGGAGTGGCACGTAATCCTGCCTACCGGCTTGCTGCTCCGATAAATCTGTGCATGGAAGCCGGTGAACAGTTAGCCATTGTCGGTCCCAACGGCGGCGGAAAGAGTCTGTTGGTCGACACGCTGACGGGGAAATACCCGCTGCTCATGAACGAACCGGCTTATGACTTCGGAGAGGGAGCTTCGCGGCTGGCTTCCGAGAATATCCGCTCCATCACTTTCCGCGATTCTTACGGTGAGGCGGACGGCACCTATTATTACCAGCAGCGTTGGCATTCACAGGATACGGAAGATTCCCCGCTTGTGCGTGACAGCCTTCCGGAAGGCGACCCTGCCGGGATGCGTGAGAGGCTGTTTGAGGTCCTGGAGCTGCATAGGTTGCTGGACAAGCCGATGGTGCTCCTTTCCAGTGGTGAGCTGCGGAAGTTCCAACTGGCAAAGGCCCTCCTGTCCGGACCACGTCTGCTGATTCTGGATAACCCCTTTATCGGGCTGGATGGCGCTGCACGCGAGTTTGTCAGTTCATTGCTGGAGCTTGTGAGCGGACGCCTGGGCATGCAGCTCATTCTGGTATTGTCGCGTCCCGATGAGATTCCGTCATTCATCACTCATGTCGTGGAGGTGAATGACCGTATCTGTGGTCCGAAGCTCACCCGTGCGGACTATCTGCAAACCCCGTTACACATACGACCCCACGTTTTGCCGGAGGAGAAGGTGCAGAGCATCCTCACCCTTCCGGCTAGTGACAGGCAGTTTGCAGCCGACTGTGTGATTGACCTGCACCACGTGAGCATCCGTTATGGAGAACGCACCATCCTCCGTGAACTGGACTGGCAGGTGATGAATGGCGAACGCTGGGCGCTGTCGGGAAGAAATGGTTCCGGCAAGTCTACGCTGCTCAGCTTGGTCTGTGCCGATAATCCCCAGTCCTATGCTTGCGACATTTCCCTGTTCGGACGCCGTCGTGGTTCGGGAGAGAGCATTTGGGAAATCAAGCGCCACATCGGCTATGTCTCCCCGGAGATGCACCGTGCTTATCTGAAGAATCTTCCGGCTGTCTCCATCGTTGCATCCGGGTTGCACGACTCTATCGGGTTGTACCGCCAAATGCATGCGGAAGATGTGGAACAGTGTGTCCGCTGGATGGATATTTTCGGTATTGCCGCATTGAAGGACCGCAACTTCCTCCAGCTTTCCAGCGGCGAGCAGCGGTTGGTGCTTCTGGCCCGTGCCTTTGTCAAGGACCCTGAACTGCTCATTCTCGACGAGCCCATGCACGGTCTGGACCTGTCCAACCGACGGCTGGTGAAAGACGTCATCGAGACCTTCTGCCGGCGGCCCAACAAGACCCTGGTCATGGTGACACATTATGAAGAGGAATTGCCCGCCGTGATTGACCATCGGCTGGAGCTGAAACGGAACTGACGAAAAGCATCCCGGTTGATTGTCGTGTGATGCCGGGACACGAGGGCGGAAGGAGAGCTGTCAGACCTCAATCTCAATCATTCCTCCATAAGGTGTCAGCGAATGGAAGGCTTCTTCCTCCCGGACCAATCCCGCATACAGACCGGCGCATAGCAGTACGCCTCCATGCGCAAAGACAGCCACCTGATTGTAAGGGAGGATACGCACTTCATCCAGAAAGGCAAAGACGCGGGTACGCTGGTCCTCGAATGACTCGCCTCCGGTGGCACGGACATGGAGGAAATCGTCATACCACAATTGCAGGCGTGGGTCGGAGATGTCATCGAAACGTTTCATTTCCCATTCACCGAAGTTCAGTTCCAGCAAGCGCACATCGCGCTCCGCGTCGAGGAAACCACACCATTCCGCCAACCGTACGCAACGGCTCAACGGACTGGTGTACACCTTGTCAAAGGAGCGTCCGTCCAGACCTGCCGACACGGCTGCTGCCTCTTCCGGGAATGAAGCGTTCAAAGGAACGTCCGTCTGGCCGTAACACGTGCCTCGCGGGACATTGACCGAAGTGTGACGAATAAAAGTGATGTTCATAGTATCAATGCCAGAAATAATTGGTTAGATACAGCCCTGCGTAGGACGTCAGTTCACACAGCAGGAAGGTGGCTCCGCAACAGTCGCCGGTGTATCCCTGCAGGCGGCGCTTCATCAGAAGGACCAGCCCGATGAATGTGACCAGGGAGAGGAACGCACCTCCCCATAGCACAGCGATGCTGTCCGGGAAAAGGAGCCAGCACACCCCTCCGGCAAATGCCAGCAGGAACATGGGCAGGTTCATGCGTTCGTAAATGACGCGAGCCTTGCTCTCCGTTTCCTTCCGTGCATAACTCAGGAGATTGATCAGATTGGATGCTACAAACTTGTTCCACACGTCAAAGCCCAGCAGTGCCCGCCATGCAAGGTCGGCAGGCAAGGATGAGACGAGCGATGTCAGCAGTAGGAAATAGACAATCAGCGCAATGACTCCATAACTTCCGATATGGGAATCTTTCATGATGGAAAGGATACGCTGCCGGTCGCTACCGCCGCCTCCAAACCCGTCGAAGAAGTCCGCAAGCCCGTCTTCATGGAGGGCACCTGTCAGCAACAGACGTGCGGCCAATGCTAAAAGGACAGCCACGAGAGGGGGAAACACCTCGGACATCAGCAGGTAAGTACCTGCCATGACACCACCGGTCAGCCAGCCGGCGAACGGCCAGTACTCCACCAGGTGTTTGAAGCTGTCGACAGGAACCCGGCAGATGCGCCACAACGGCAGACGCGTGAAAAACATCAGAGCAGCAAGCAATCGGTTCATCTCAGAAATATTTGGTGATGGATGCACGTCCAAACGTATCCATCTCATTCAGCATACGTACCGCAGAATCTATCAGAGGGTAGGCACATACGGCGCCGGTCCCTTCTCCTAAGCGCATGCCCAAGTCCAGTAAGGGGCGTGCCTGCAAGTATTCAAGAACCAGTGCATGCCCGTTCTCATCCCCCCGATGTCCGAAAATGGCATAGTCCGTCACTTCCGGATAGAGCCGTGATGCTGCCAGCAGGCAGTTGGTCATGATGAAGCCGTCAACCAGTATGATCATATGCAGTTCGGCAGCCCGGAGCATTCCTCCGACAGCCATTGCCATTTCGTAACCGCCGAAGTAACGGATGATGTCGAGGGGCGAGCCATCGCCGTCATAATTTCCCCAAGCCGCTTTCAAGATGTGGTACTTGCGTCGAACCCCTTTATCGTCCAGCCCGCTCCCGGCGCCGATACAACGGTCAAGCGGGATGTGCGTGAAGGCATGCATCCAGAGTGAGGATGCTGACGTATTGCCAATGCCCATCTCACCGAAACTGACGATGTTGCAGCCTTCCTTGTAACAGCGGGTAACGATTTCAGCTCCCCGTTCGAAACAGAGATTCAACTCATTGGAGGTCATGGCAGCTTCATGAAGGAAGTTGCGTGTACCTTTTCTGACTTTCTTGTCAATGATGCCCGAATGGGGTTCAAAGTCATAATCCACTCCGGCATCCACAACCTTCAATGTAAAACCATGCTGACGGCAAAAGAAGTTGATTCCTGCCCGTCTTCTTCCGGCGAAATGAATCATCTGTTGCCAGGTAACTTCCTTGGGCGACACGCTGACGCCCTCATCGGCAATGCCGTGGTCCCCTCCGAAAAGGATATTGCACGGATGGTGAAGAGTCGGGCGGAGGGTTTGTTGGATCAATCCGACTTGCAATGCCAGTTCTTCCAGTCTGCCCAAAGCCCCTTTCGGTTTGGTCAGGTCATTGATTTTTGCCTCCAGCAGAGGACGCATTTGTTGGTCGGGTTGTTCTATATGAAATGTTTTCATGTATATTGATGTTCAGTTTGGCTTCTAGCATGTATGGTTACAGTTATTTAATCCTCACGGGTATCCCGCTCACCATGAGATATACCTCATCTGCGCTTCGGGCAACATACTGATTCATCCACCCCAGTAAATCCGTGAAACGGCGTTGGAGCTGATTCTCAGATACCCCGCCTAATCCTATCTCATTGGATACAAAAAGGAATGTGGCATCCTGTGCGATCAATCGGTCGAATTCCGTCTTCAGGGCTTGGAGCGCAGGTTCAACTTCCGAGTTTGAATCGAAGAAGAAATTTGTGCACCAGAGTGTCAGGCAGTCCACAACCACCACACGACCGTTGAAGTCATGCCGGCTCAGGACTCTTTCCTCTTCCACATTGACCCAGCGTGGTCCGCGGTTTTGCTGGTGTCGTACGATCCGTTGACGGAACTCTTCGTCCCAGACATGCGCAGTAGCCAGATAGACGGGATGTTCTGCCAATGAGAGAGCCAACTGTTCGGCATAAGAGGTTTTACCGGACCGTTGTCCACCGGTGATGAATATGATACGTTTCATAGCAGGGGGGGGGAATAAAATGAAGGCAAGTGAACAAGTCCGGGCTAAATCATAATGAGTGTCCCATTATGCAGGCTCCCGACTTGTTGACTCGCCTGTGCTTATATAGACAACGGTTAGAAGTTAAAGAACTTCTTTGCGTTGTTGTAGCAGATGTCTTCTACCATCTGGTTGACACGCTCCATTTCTTCAACGGGGATTTCTCCGTTTTCAACATCGTTGCCCAGGAGGTTACACAATGTACGACGGAAGTATTCATGACGCGGATAGGAGAGGAAGGAACGTGAGTCTGTCAACATACCCACGAAACGGCTCAGCAATCCAAGCAGTGAGAGTGCATTCATCTGCTTTTCCATGCCATCCTTCTGATCAAGGAACCACCAGCCTGAACCAAACTGGATCTTGCCCGGAACCGAACCATCCTGGAAGTTACCCAACATGGTTGCGATGACTTCATTGGCACAAGGATTGAGGTTATACAGGATGGTCTTGGTGAGCTTGCCTTGTGTATTCAGCTTGTCGAGGAACTTGGCCATAGACTTGGCTGTAGTAAATTCACCGATAGAGTCGAAGCCAGTATCAGGACCAAGAAGTTTGAACATCTTCGTATTGTTGTTGCGGATAGCTCCGTAGTGGAACTGTTGCGTCCATCCCTTCTCATAATCCATGATGGCAAATTCAATCAGCATAGCAGACTTGTACTTGAGGATTTCCTCGTGTGTCAGTTCTGCGCCACCATATACCTTATTAAATATAGCATCAATTTCAGCTTGCGTATAGTCCTCTGCATAGAACTCTTCGATACCATGGTCAGAAAGACGGCATCCCTGCTCTGCAAAGAAGTCATGACGTTTACGAAGAGCCTCGATTACATCTGCAAACTTGGAAATCTTTACGCCGCTGACCTCTGACAATTTCTCCATGTATGCACGGAACTCAGCCGGAACCTCGACTGCCATAGCCTTGTCCGGACGCCATGTCGGAAGCATTTTGATTTCAAAACCGCTTTCACGGGTCTGAATGTGATATTCCAAAGAATCTACAGGATCATCCGTTGTACATACGGTCTCCACATGGTAGCGACGCATCAAGTTGCGTGCTGACATCTCAGGCTTTTGAAGTTTCTCGTTACATTCATCGAAGATTTCACGGGCAGTCTTCGGATTCAGAATCTTGTCGATGCCGAAAGCCGTCTTCAACTCCAGATGAGTCCAGTGATAAAGCGGGTTGCGGAGGGTATAAGGAACTGTTTCTGCCCACTTCTCAAACTTTTCCCAGTCGGTGGTGTCCTTACCGGTGCAGTAGCGTTCATCGACACCATTCGAACGCATTGCACGCCATTTGTAGTGGTCACCGCCCAACCAGATTTCAGTGATTGACTTAAACTGATAATCGTCGGCAACCATTTTCGGAATCAAGTGACAGTGATAGTCAATGATAGGCATTTTGGCTGCATGCTCGTGGTACAACTTCTGTGCTGTTTCAGTCTGCAACAAGAAGTTCTCATCCATAAATTTTTTCATAATACTTAGAATTAATCGTTGTATATATTAGAGTCTCTTGCTATGTTTCATCATCAGCCAGCAGAGTGGGAGAGGAGAGAGGATATCCTCCGGTTCCTTTCGTTCGTTTTCCCTAACAATCACTTGCATTTATTTAAACAAACACAATGAGGAAACGTCCAGCTTATGCTTTAAAACATGTATTTAACTTTATTAACCGTTATCGAACACGAAAATAGATATTTTATTTGTGATAGCAAAATAAGTTCGTATATTTGTAGCAAAATTTAATGATTTTATTGCCTTCGGGAAAGACATAAACCTTTGAATGAAGAAGTTACTATGGATGAAAAACAATATACGATTAAGGATATTGCGCAGATGGCAGGCGTTTCGGCAGGAACTGTCGATCGGGTGCTCCATCAGCGGGGCGAGGTTTCCGAGAGTAGTAAAAGAAAGGTCGAGGCCATTTTGAAAGAAATTGACTACCAACCGAACATGTATGCCATCGGGCTTGCCCGCAAAAAGAAATATCATTTCGGTTGTTTCATTCCTAAATATGAGCCCAACGACTATTGGTATACAGTGGCATGTGGCGTAAGGAAGGCACTTGACGAGGTTGCTCCCTTCAATATCAGTGTTGATTTCATCTATTACGACCATTCTGACAAGGCATCTTATGTGGCAGAGAGCAGGAAACTGCTCAGTCGCAAATTCGATGCGGTGCTCATTGCTCCCAATTACAATCTGGAGACGTTGGATTTTACACGCCAGCTCAGTGAACAAGGCACTGTCTTTGCTTTTATCGATGTCAATGTCGAAGGCGCCGGTGCATTGACCTATATCGGACAGGATTCTTTCCGAAGTGGGTATATTGCCGCCCGTATATTCTGTGATACCGGGTTTGACGGTCAGGAAGTCGTCCTTCTGCGTACCGAAAAGGACCCGGACGCACAGGAAATACAGATGCAGCGTCGTTTGGAAGGATTCAATGCCTATATGAACGAGCGTCATCTGAATATCTGCTTGCATGATATCACCTTGAAAAGGGATGGCTTGGAAAATTACCGGACATTGGATGACTTTTTCGAACATCACCCCGGTGTCAGTGGGGGAGTTGTATTTAACTCACGGGTCTATCGGGTCGGCGAATATCTGAAAAGCAGAGGGCGTTCCTTGAATCTCATAGGCTATGACCTTTTGCCGCAGAATATCGCATTACTCAAGGATGGGGTGATTGATTATCTGATCGGACAACGACCGGCCATGCAAGGATACAGCTGTATCAAAATGCTGACTGACAAAGTGGTATTCAAACGTGAAGTCGAACCTCTCCGGTACATGCCTGTCGATATTCTCGTGAAGGAGAACATTGACTACTATGTTGAATCCTATAATTTGTAAATCACATTTATTTAATATAAATCACATATTATGAAACCGTTAAACAAAGAAACAGCCGTTAAGGTACAACGCCCCGAACGGATTATTCAGTTTGGTGAAGGAAACTTCCTTCGTGCATTTGTCGATTGGATCATTTACAACATGGACCAGAAGACCGACTTCAACAGCAGTGTTGTTGTTGTTCAACCGATTGAAAAAGGTATGGTTGATATGCTGAATAAGCAGGACTGCCTCTACCATGTCAACTTGCAAGGTCTTGACAAGGGTGAAACTGTAAACAGCCTGACGATGATTGATGTCATCAGCCGTGCGCTCAATCCTTATACTCAGAACGATGAGTTCATGAAATTGGCTGAGCAACCGGAAATGCGCTTTGTGATTTCCAATACGACGGAGGCAGGTATTGCTTTTGATCCGGCTTGCAAGCTGGATGATGCTCCCGCTTCTTCCTATCCGGGCAAATTGACCCAGTTGCTCTATCACCGTTTTAAGACTTTCAACGGCGACAAGAGCAAAGGTTTGATTATCTTCCCCTGCGAGCTGATTTTCTTGAACGGACACAAACTAAAAGAGTGCATCTATCAGTACATTGATTTGTGGAACCTGGGTGAAGAGTTCAAGACTTGGTTTGAAGAGGCTTGCGGTGTATATGCTACTCTCGTTGACCGTATTGTTCCGGGATTCCCGCGTAAAGACATTGATGCCATCAAAGAAAAGTTGCAATATGATGACAATATGGTGGTTCAAGCTGAAATCTTCCACTTGTGGGTGATTGAGGCTCCTCAGGAGATTGCTAAAGAATTCCCCGCCGACAAGGCTGGCTTGAACGTACTCTTCGTTCCGTCTGAAGCTCCGTATCATGAAAGAAAGGTTTGCTTGCTCAATGGCCCGCACACTGTTCTTTCTCCGGTAGCTTATCTCTCTGGCATCAATATTGTACGTGATGCTTGTCAGCATGAGGTGGTAGGCAAGTACATTGATAAGGTTATGTTCCATGAATTGATGGAGACTTTGAACCTTCCGAAAGAGGAACTTCAGAAGTTTGCTAAAGACGTATTGGAGCGCTTCAACAACCCGTTTGTTGATCACCAGGTGACTTCCATCATGCTGAACTCATTCCCGAAATTTGAAACTCGTGACCTCCCCGGTCTGAAGACTTATCTGCAACGTAAGGGTGAGTTGCCTAAGGGACTGGTATTGGGCTTGGCTGCTATCATTACCTATTATAAAGGTGGCAAACGTGCTGATGGTGCTGAAATTGTTCCGAATGACGCACCGGAAATTATGCAATTGTTGAAAGACCTGTGGGCAACCGGTGATACTCGTAAGGTAGCCGAAGGTGTACTTGGCGCAACTTCTATCTGGAATGAAGACTTGAATCAAATTCCCGGCTTGACCGATATGGTGGTTGCTTTCTTGAATTCTATCCAGGAAAAGGGTATGCTGGAGACTGTAAAGTCTATCCTCTAATAGATTAGGATTAGAAATTAACGGATAAGCTCCTGTTGCAAATGTGTCGTTTGGCGCATGCGTACAGGAGCTTTTTCTTTATACTTTCTGATAAAAGGGAGAACAGGTATACGAACATGGGGTAACTCTCATTATTTTGAAGATGCCAATATGGAATACATCAGACCTATCTACACCCCCGAAAGAATCACAAGCCTTCAACCAGGCGAAATATTTGTGTTTGGCAGCAACCTGCAGGGAATGCACGGCGGAGGAGCGGCCCGCATGGCATACGAAAAGTTCGGTGCCATCTGGGGCAAGGGCGTTGGGCTACAAGGGCAATCTTACGCCATACCGACCATGCAAGGTGGCGTGGAAACCATCCGTCCCTATGTGGAGGAGTTCATTGCTTTTGCCAAGGAACATAAGGAGCTGACCTTTCTGGTGACTCCCATCGGTTGTGGAATTGCCGGATTCAAGACAGAGGACATCGCTCCCTTATTCACAGAAGCGATAGTGGAAGAGAACATTGTGTTGCCGGAATCGTTTGAGGAGGTCATCATGCAAATCCGTCCGCTAAGCAAGGCTGCCATAGATGTGCTGGCAAAACGGATGCAAGCAAGGAATCCCTATTCCGCAGGTACGCTTTCTCACGGTATTTGGGAACATCAGCACTATTTTGAACTTTTGTGGAATAGTTATGACCATTATGACTGGCACGAGCATTTTGAAAAGTACGGCCTGCACAAAGACTTTGAAAGAGGAGTGGTGCTGACTGATGATCTCATGCACCAACCGGTTAATAAAGAATGGATGTTCAGTATGTATATGTCGGCAGAGTTCCCATCGCAGAAGCTGATGCTGCTGGAACAGTGCCATTATTATAAAGGAGAAAGGTTGTGTCCTTTTCATCCACATAGGAAGGCCATGTTATTTGCGTATGAACGATGTTGGGTGAAGTTCAATCTATTTCCGCAAGAGCATCCCCATATAGAAGAGGATTTGGATTATTACAAACAATGCGGACTTGCCGATTTATGTCCTGATGATGGTGTGCCTATGTCCATGAAAGCCTTGTTGCTTAACCGCTGGCTTTATTGGGGAGGTGATTTCGCGAATTTGGATATTTTCAGGGAATGGTACCGCGCTTTGGACTATACGAATGTGAATGGAGGATTAAGGAAAGAAGACCTCTATGAGATTTCCAATCCGGATTTCCTGTTCTTTTGGGGACATCACGGCAAGCCGGGTGAAACGACCAAAGCCTGTCTCAGCCAATGGTTCCCTTGTAAGTTTACCGTAAATGGCATCCATTACAACTGTGCGGAACAGTTCATGATGGCAGAGAAGGCGCGAATCATGGGTGATGAAGATACTAGAAATAGAATTTTGGTTTCTACTGACCCTAAAGAAATAAAAGCATTAGGTAGAGAAGTGCGGAATTTTGACGAATTCAAATGGCAAAAGCACCGTATGGAAGTTGTCATTACCGGCAATCTGCATAAATTCATGGACAATGAAGAGCTGAAAGTATTTCTGCTCGACACAAGAGACAAGATATTGGTGGAGGCCAGTCCCTACGATACAGTCTGGGGAATTGGCATGAAAGAAGATGACCCGGACTGCCGGAATCCCCGTCTATGGAAAGGAGAAAACCTGCTTGGGTTCGCATTGATGGATGTGAGGGAAAAACTCAGTAAAATAAAATGAAGAAACATCCATATGGAATCATTGAATAAACATCAAACGTATTATATGACTCCCATCTTCACCATAGACCGCTTACGGATGGGAACGGACAGACATGGAATCATCACATTGGGCTGTTTCATGGGCCGTCCGCTTCGGTCTGAACTACCCTCAAACAAAAGGACTGTAACATGAACGGAAAAGATAAATGCAACTTGCTCAGAGAAATCCGCAGGCGGATAACCGAACAGTATGGACTGACATACCAACCTGTAGAGTGTCATCACGAAGGAAATTGTGCAGGCACATGCCCCCAATGTGACGCTGAGCTGCAAAACCTGCAAAAGCAATTAAGGGAGAAAGGCATTGAGAATATTGAACTTGACCGGCAGATGGAGGAAATGGTGAGAAACCTCAATCCAGGCGGTGATACGGACAACAACCTCATTGACCTAGGCGATGTCGCTCCATCCGAATATGATGACAAAATAGAATTTACAGAAGGGATGCCTGTACCGCCTCCTGCAGGAATGTTCAATTTTCCTGAACCCAAAAAGAGAAGGGCATTTTTCAAGGAATGTGCCGTTGCCGGCTGGAGCTTCCACCATCCCGAAGACTTTTTGGACGAGTTGTACGAAGGTGCGAAACTTGTCTTACTCCGCGAACGTGCCAATAAGCACGACTGTTTTGCATATAAAATGCAGATGGAAGCAAAATATCAACGTCGTTGCAGATTTTTAGAGTTTGTCTTCGATTGCCGCTTGCGCGACTCTAATTAGATATTCATATTCAATGAGTTATCTACTATGCAGAAAACAAATAGCAAACAGTCTCGTGAATTTGATTTCTCTTATCGAGTTCCCATCGAATATCCAAACTCAATAACAGTCGAAATGATAGCAATATATATTTGAAAATCAGATAACTACCGATATTGGTGTAAACATTCTGCGCTACTATGTGCCAATCATCATATTGACCACAGTATTCAATGTTACATATTTTGCCTCCTTTCTTTTAGTAGTTCTATAATTGCGTCTTTGTCCTTCAGATTGGAATCCAGACGGATAATTTGTGCATTCAGGCTATCTATCTGCTCCTTCAGTAGCTTGATAGTGCCGTTCAAGTTTTCCACCTTGGTCTGTTCGGCGGTAAGCTGGGCTGCAAATCCGCTATCGCCAATGTTGTTATTGGCATCTCCCCCGTCCAATGCCACTGCCGCGAGGTATGCGGATATCTGGGGGTTGACCGGGCAGAACAAGGCGAAAAAATTAAAGTCCAACGCCTTGCAAGCCTTGACAAGCCGCTTGGTCTCCATCGTCTCCCTTTCCAGAAGGCGGTTGATATGCTGTTGGGGGATGCCAAGCCTGCGTCCAAGTTCAGACTTAGAAAGGCCGAGTTCGTTGCGGCGTTGGTCAATAGCCTGTCCCACATGTACGTCTTTAATGTCTATATTCATGGGTCAAACCTTAAATTGCAATATTAAATCAACAATTATCAAACAAATATTTGGCTATATAAACCTTTTTATGTTATTTTGTCGATGATATAAATTGAATTATCGACTACAAAGTTAAACATTAATCATTAAACAAACAAATATTATGGCAGAAAACATGGAAAAAATCCGTCCTGCTCTTGTCGCACTCGAAGTTGGCGATGAAATCACCTTCCACATCTCCAGGCTGAAAAGCGTTCGAACCCAAGCCTCAGAGCTTGGTGCCATCTACAACCGTCAGTTCAAGACACGGACGGACAGGGAGAAACAGACCATAACCGTAATACGTACTTTGTAAATTCTGGGGTTATGCAGTTCCTTCAGTTTTTAGACCGTCTAATCCCTTATGATACATTTCTGAACGACCTTGCGGCAAGGATTGTCAAGTACCTGAAATCAGACAATGCCGATCCGGAATTTGTCAGCCAAAGAAAGGCTTATGAGATGTTCGGCCGCCGGAATGTCGAAAGATGGAGACGGCAAGGGAAAGTGATATGCTACAAGAGACCCGGCAAAGTGGAATACAGGACGGCTGACCTCCGCCTCCTGCAACGCACGGTACAGGACTATTTCGACAACACTTCTTCTGGTATAAACAGAAATAGTTTAGATGCAAAGAAATAAGAAAACAATATCAGGATATGCCTGTGCTGTAACTTATGAGACCTACGGAACTGGCATACGAAAAAAATATAGCGGATGAGAGAATTAGTGCCAACATGTGACCCGGAAGGGGTTTATTCGGTCAAGCGTACTTGCGCAGAACTGGGTGTCAGTTACAAGACGCTTAGAAAATATAAGGCCAGCGGCTTGATAAAGCCGCTTAATCCCGATAATGCCAGCCGGCCAAAATATTCCGGCCAGTCCATAATTGATTGTTGGAAACTCCTGACAACCCTATGAGAAGCGAGTCAACAATCAACAAGGTCAGGGAGCTTTCTATCGAGGATGTATTGGAGCCGTATGTCAGACTGTCAAGGAAAGGCTCGACCCTGATGGGCATTTGTCCGTTCCATGAGGAGCGGACCGGCTCTTTTTCTGTCAGTCCTGGAAAGAACCTGTTCCACTGTTTCAGCTGCAACCGTGGCGGCGATGCCATCACATTTATCATGGAGAAAGAGAACCTTTCCTTCATGGAAGCCATCGAGTTCCTGGCCAGACGGCACAATATTACTATTGAGTATGTGGAAGAGCAGGACAAGGAGATAGTTACAAAAAATCGGCACAAAGAAATGCTGCTTGCTACGCTCGGCTATGTACAAGACTTCTTTATAAGTAGTCTGCTGGCACCAGACAATGATGAAAGCCGCCTTGCCCGTGAATATGCTTACGGAAGATGGCCGGAAGAGTTCTGTTCGGTCGCAGGCATCGGGTACGCGCCGCGTGACGGAGGTGCGTTCATGGAGTTCTGCCGGACAAAAGGACTGGACGAGGATGTACTTTTCGAGCTGGGGCTGCTCCGGCGCGGAGATGACGGTCGTATGTATACCATGTTCAGACACAGGATAATGATTCCCATACGCAACAGATGGGGGCGCATCATCGCTTATACCGCCCGTTACATCGGGAACAATCCGAAAGCACCGAAATACATCAATTCGCCAAACAGTGCGATCTATGCCAAGGGAGAATGTCTGTTCGGCATAGACCGGGCGAGTCGGGAACGCAATGCGGAATACTTCATCATCGTGGAGGGTGCACCTGACGTGTTGCGTATGCAGTCAATCGGCTACGACAATACCGTGGCCGCATTGGGAACGGCATGGACGGACAGCCAGCTTGAGCGGCTGAAAAAGTACATCACTTCATTATGCTTCATCCCTGATTCCGATGTCAGTGAAGGAAAGCCCTTCGGGCCGGGATTTGAGGCGGTCATGGCAAACGGGATGGCCGCTGTCAGGAAAGGCTTCCATGTAACCGTCAGGGAACTGCCGTTTGCCGAAATCCCCGACGGTGAAAACGGCTGGAATGTGAAACCCGGAAAGAATGATGCCGACAGTTTCATTCATAGTCGGGAGGATTACACCTCATTGAAAGAAAGGCTGTTTATTGTCTGGCTGGCACAGAAAAGCTTTCTTGTTGCGGACTCTTTGATGGAAGAACGGAAATGCGTGTCAGAGATAGCCGACCTGATGCGCTATGATTACGCCACCGGGGATGACGATGAGGAGCCGTCAAGGATTTCCAACTTCATCATGGAACCGCTGTTTCACATCGAGGACGAGAACAACGGCACA
The DNA here is from genome assembly GCF_023337025.1 of Mediterranea sp. ET5. Taxonomy (NCBI): domain Bacteria; kingdom Pseudomonadati; phylum Bacteroidota; class Bacteroidia; order Bacteroidales; family Bacteroidaceae; genus Mediterranea; species Mediterranea sp. ET5. The sequence goes on from NZ_JAMBLN010000002.1 coordinate 165,335, forward strand.
CGCATCTTCCGTATGCGCAACACCTATAATATATGCCGTGTCATTGAGCTGAGGGAGTCCGAATTGTGTTCGTTGAACAGCTTCCAACAGAAGGTCGGCTCCGTGGGCAACTATGTGTGGCTGGCCAAGATAGACAAGCTCAACCGTGTCAAGGAGTACCTGTATTCTAAGACAGATACGGCGGAACGTGTGCGCAAATTAGGATGGAACGCTACAGAGGGCTTCTTCGCCTTTGGGAACGGACTTCTTGCTGATGGAAAATTTCAAGCTGTGGATGACCTTGGCATTGTCCGTGGTGTCAGCGGAAAGGCGTACTACATTCCTGCCATGTCCAAAATCTACATTCATAACCCGGAGATTTTCCAGTTTGAGCGTCTGATGGTACACGAGAACCGCAACGGCATAAAGCTATACGATTATGTGAAACAACTGATGGAAGTGTTCGGCGAGAACGCCACCGTTGCTTTCTGTTACCTGCTTTCCACTTTGTTCCGCGACATCGTTTTCAAACGGACGCGCCATTTCCCTATTCTGAACCTATTTGGAGAGAAGGGAACAGGAAAGACAACGCTTGCCACTTCATTGCAGGCATTTTTTCTACACGGTGTAGACCCGCCAAACCTCGGTGTCACTTCCATACCAGCTATGAACGACCGGGTTTCACAAGCTGTCAATACACTTGTGGTGCTTGACGAGTACAAAAACGACCTCGACATCCGTAAGATAGCCTATTTGAAAGGACTTTGGGGTGGTGGTGGCCAGACGAAGAAAAACACGGGTACGGACGGTATGGCGGCGCAGACCATCGTCAGTACGGGCGTGGTGCTTTGCGGACAGGACAAACCCACTCAGGACATGGCACTCTACACCCGTGTCCTGTTCCTCGCCTTTTCCAAGACCTCGTTCAGCCAAAAGGAGAAAAGCCGCTATGAGGATTTGGTGGCCCTATGCAACTTGGGACTGACACACCTGACCATAGAGATATTGAATCACCGGGAGTTGTTCGAGAAGAATTTTGCGGATACTTACTCCATTGTGAAGCGGGAACTGGCCGCCAAGATGGAAGACGAGACGATACATGACCGAATTTTCGGCAACTGGGTGATTCCCTTGGCCACGTTCCGCACATTGGAGACCGTGTTGGATGTACCGTTTAACTATACAGACTTGTTCGATACCGCCGTCAAGGGTATGCGCGTCCAGAACGAGCTTGCCCAGGAAAGCTCCGAAGTCGCCGACTTCTGGAACATGCTGCAAGGTTTCCAGACGATGGGCAAATGTGTGGAGAAGGCGCATTACCGCATCCGTTACCTGAAAAGTTTCCGTCCGCTGGCAGCCAAGGAAGAAATCGAGTTCATGGAGGCCCGTCCCATTCTCTACCTGAACATGGCAGCCGTAGCCTCCCTATTCAATAGCCGTAACCAAAATGCCACGGCCAACCGCTCTAACTGGTCAACCATCATGTCCTACCTCAAATCGCATCCGTCATTCCTTGGGCTGAAGCAGGACAGGTTCACGATACTGTTGCCAAATGGTCTGCCGGATTACACGATAGAGATGTCAGGCGGCGAACAAGTCAGGAAAGTCAAGGTCAACCGTCCGAAAGCGTTGTGTTTCGACTACTTACAGTTGAAGGATATGTTTGGGCTTGACCTTGAAACGGAAATGGTTCAAGACGAGATGGATTTAGCAAATGAGGTCTCATGAAATGAAACAGTTCATTATTCCTCATCTTGCTTTATAATCCATGAACCGTCTTTGCGACCGCCTTCCCTTGATATGATGCCTAATTCTTGAAAAGTTGTAATGTCACATTTGTCTTTAGGGACATTTCAGATATGGTTAGGCCTTTATTCTCACGGATTAAACCTAACGCAATCATCTGACGTTCAGTTATTTCTTTCGTGACATGCTTTTGTCCTCTAATATGTAAGACAAGTTTTACTATTATAAGTTCAGGCTGTTTTACTGCAAAATACCCGGTTGGCCCAATGCTGAATAGTTCAAACTAAGGAAATAAATCAATTTAGTAGATATGAAAATCCAGCTATCTTTACCAAATACGGAAGAAAACTTGTATATTTGCAAAAAATCAGCAAATAACAAGGTTAAATATATGATTCTCGAATTTTGTGTCAGCAATTTCCTGTCCATAAAGGATGAACTTAAACTATCCTTTGTGGCCACTACCCTAAAGGAATCCCTTTCGGAACCTAATGATGTCATTCCGCTTTCCGACATGGGATTGTCACTCGTGCGCAGTGCGGTGATTTACGGGGCGAACGCTTCAGGAAAAACGAATGTATTGAAGGCCATCGCTTTTTACAAGCGTTTCATCATGGATTCGTTCAAGAACAGCCAGGCTGGCGAAAGCATAGACGTGGAGAACTTCCGCCTGAACATTTCCACCGCCCATGAGCCGACCACGATGGAGGCCACCTTCGCCGTCGGTGAATACATCTACCGTTACGGCTTTGAGGTAGCCCCCAAAGCTATACATGCCGAATGGCTTTACCGCCGTATGAACAGGAAACGTGCCAAAGAGGTAGAGATATTCTACCGCGAAGGGGAAACAACCACCGTTCATGCTAAAAGCCCGTTGATACAGGATTTGGTCAACAAGAAAATGGTTCGCGGCAACGCGCTTCTTCTCTCCACTGCCGCCCAGTTCAACGAAACGACCGCCGTCAATATCCTGCATTGGCTTGGCGACACACAAGTCCTGTTCTGTAGCGAGGACGAGAAAATGTGGTCGCAAGCCATCAGGCATCTGGACGATGAAAAGATGCGTGAGCGTATAGTTCGTTTCGCCAAATATGCGGATTTGGGCATAGACAACATAGCCAAGATTGACAACCGCATCGTAAGCAGCCATCGTCAGTACGATGATGAAGGAAAAGCGACCCATAATGTAGCCTTTTCGTTTAACGGAAACGAATCCGAGGGAACCATCAAATATTTCTCCTTGGCATATCCTATCATAGATGCGCTGGACAATGGCAAACGTCTGGTGGTGGATGAGCTTGACTCCAAACTCCATCCGTTGCTTGTGCGCAAGATTATCACGCTTTTCAACTCGGCGGAGACAAATCCCAAAGGAGCGCAACTGCTGTTTACCACTCATGACACGTTCCTGCTCAGTGCAGGTCTGTTCCGCAGAGACCAGGTATGGTTCACTCAAAAGGATAGTTTCGGCGCGACAGAAGCCTATTCGCTGGCCGAGTATAAAGTGCGTGGCAGTTCACCCTTCGAGCGGGATTACCTGCAAGGTAAGTTCGGTGCCACGCCCATTATAGGTGATATGGAAACAATATTTACGGCGGAGGGATGACCATGGGAAAGACAAAAAAGAAAGACCATCGTTCCGCTTCATTGACACGCCGCCAAAGCACGAGAGAAGTAAAGCAGTCGTTTCTCATCGTATGTGAAGGTGTCCGCACGGAACCGGATTATTTCAAGGCCTTCAGAATGACCGCCGCCACGGTAAAGGCGGTAGGCCAGGCAATGAACACGACCAGTCTTGTGAGCAAGGCCATTAGTATCCGTGACGCCGACCAAAAGAAGAAGCGGACTTATGACCAGTGCTGGGTAGTGTTCGACAAGGACGATTTTCCTGCAAAGGACTTCAATGAAGCCATTACACTGGCCGAAAAAAACGGTTTCAAGGTGGCCTATAGCAACCAGGCGTTTGAATATTGGTTCCTGCTGCACTTCAATCTCTACAAAGGGGCGTTGCACAGGAACAGTTATGCCGACATGCTGTCAAGGCTTTCAGGAATACCCTATTCCAAGACGGAAGGATTCGGGGCTATTATGTATAACCGATTGCTCCACTTGCAGTCGCAGGCCATTAAGAATGCCTCTGCCGTTCTTGCCGATGTCTCACATGGTAATCCGGCTATGGAAGAATCTTCCACTACCGTACATCTGTTGGTAGAAGAATTGAACAAGTTTATCTGATTATGCTCGTTAAGGTCATCCTATGGATGGCCTTTATTTATGGCATATTTCAAAATATAATCTGCACACATTTCAGGATTGACGTTGTTGACAAGATACAAGTTGCATCGTATCAGTTACTTGCATCAAAAACGATGCGTTGACAAACGTTGACAAGCGTTGACGCTTTTGAAAATCCTATGAATTTTGTAGCCAATGGTTGACAAAAACACACGTATCTATATTTATTCTTATTTCTATAAGAAAAAAGATAAAGTATTGAATAATAAGCATTTCTGGTAAGCTGTATAATCAAGTTTGTACATTGGCTTTCTTGTCAACCTTGTCAACGCTGAAATATATATGCCTATCTGTTTTTTAGATTTTTGTCCCATTGCCATTTCATGTAAAGATGATTACCTTTCTGAACAGACGGACACATATTCCCTGAAAATCCTACAAACTACGTGGTATTCCCATGTTTAACCTGTTTCATTTTGATTTTCAGCATTGTATCTTTAATGCCAAAACAAAGTGGATATGGATATATGCAAACATTTTTCAGAGATAAAGCCGGAACAGTCGTATTCGGTAAGCGATGCGGCGCGTTTCCTCGGCATACACCGGTGTACCATCTATGATTACATTACCCATACGGAAAGGCCGTTGCCGTTCTTCCGGATGCAGGACAACCAGAGAATACAATTCCGTGGTGATGACCTGATTGCCTACAAGACTGCCGGCCTCCCGAAGAAAGGGCGCAAACGGAGATAGGATGAAAATTTCATAGCCTGCCACACCAATAGAGATATAGCAGGCCATGTTTGTATTCGTGGTCAATCTGCCAGCCCCCTGACCGCTTCAAGCAGCTTACAGACCATACCCTCCGCCGCTTCCATGTTGGCCAGTACATCCTTCATTCGGTAAGGTGCGCCATTTTTGCCGTGTCCGTTACCGTCCAGCCATAGATAGGCTTCCGAATCAGCGTCAAAACCCTCGTAATACTCTTCCATATCGCTTACCAGACTTTCAAGGCTGCGTCCTTGCATCGTGGCAGAAAAGAAGAAATCTTGTCCGGCAGGAGTGAATTGGGAAAACTCAAAAATGACGATATTCTTGTCCTGATGCTTCTCTGCATCCACATGCCATCCGTTTGCCTCTGCACATTGGATGACTTCCTTTATAATCTTGTTTCTCGTTCGCATGGTTATTGATGTTTATGTCAGCCGTGGCACTCGGTTGATTGCACCACGGCTGACGGGTTATTTTAATGTTCAAATCTGGCTAAGAACTGTTGCAGACGGAAGTCCTGCAAGTTCTTTAACGGCGTAGGAGTAAAATTCTCCTGTAGCCTTACTTGTAGCTTACCCAAGCCTTGTGCCGTAAGGTCAAGCTCCACTTCCGACAATTCGTTAAGAGAGATATAGCCGTATTCGTCCTCCGCAAGTCCTACCACGATGCCAAAGAGGATAGTGTCGTTCTCTTCTCTCTCACCTTCAAGGATGAACCAGCGTACCGCTCCAAGAGCGAAGATAGCACGGCAAACCGCTTCTTTTCCCTTGCCGTCCTGGGAATAAAGGGGATAGCCTTCCAAGGCTTCCTCCAACCGGGGTGTCATCAGTCTGTTCATATCAGTCAAATTCTATTTCGTCGTCATACACTTCTATTTCCGCTCCGCTGCTGAACTGCACGATAAAGCCTTTTGCAGTCCTGCCCACAATCGTTCCGCTATGGTAGCCACGCCACGGTGTGACCAGTTCGCATTGCTGCCCGTATTCGGGAAAATCTGTTTCATACATAATTGAAAAGTTTTAGATGGTTGCTTGATAGTAAATTCTCAGTTCAGCGGAAACATTGTAGATGTAGCTGCCACAACGTACCAACAGGCAGTCCTTGCCGTAGTACAGCCGTTTCATGCCCCTGACGCTTCCGCTTTTGTGGAAGTTGGGAAAGCGGTCTATGCCCACTCTCCGGCCTTGCTCGATAGTCATTCTTCTTGTCCGCATAAATTCTTGTTTTTAAGAGTTGGTGAAATCTGATACTTTTCCCTTTTGTGAAGCTCCTTTGAGCTTCTTGGCCGGGAATACCGTTTTACGTGCAAATGGCCACTGCGGACACAAGGGAGAATAAGGCAAGTATGAGGCCGGAGAGTGCGGACGGAATACCCCAATTTTGGAGGGACGAGAAAATTTGCGGAAGGCTTCCGTCAAGCCCTCCTGCCGAAAGCCCATGGCGGTGCTTGACATTTCTCCCGTCCGCAGTAGTTTTGCACGGTAAAACGTACCCGGCTAAGATGCCCAAAGGTGGCTAAGAAAAACTCCATAAAGCAAGTCCTATTCATAGGATAGCATCCCTGTCCAATCTGTTTTCCAAATACCGTTGCCATTGTGAGAGCCTGCGAAATGGAATGTAGTGGAGTCTTGCAGGCTCTCTCTATAGCAACGGATTGGGACACCCAAACCGTTGTAAATTCCTGTCAGACGAACTTGCTTGGTGTCATTGACACGGAGTAAGTCGGATGGCTTTATCCATAAGACAGAAGAAGTCCGCAAAATGTTATTGACTGCAGTTTCGGGAAAAGAAACAAGAAGTAGCGAGTGATAGATAATTGACGAAATTAGCATTTTCTTGATTGATTCAGATGTTTCTTTCCAATATTAGAATGTTCTTGTAGTAATTTTATTATCTTTGTAGCCATATACATACTGATGCAATATGGAAAATAAAGACTTAAATCGGTTGAAGGTGGTGCTTGCCGAAAAAAAACGTACCAATAAATGGCTGGCAGAGCAGTTAGGCAAAGACCCGGCAACCATTTCAAAGTGGTGTACCAACAGTGCACAACCCAACTTGGAAACCCTCATCGAGATTGCCAAATGCCTCGGTGTGACAGTAAATGATTTAATACGCCAGGAATGATTTGTATGCAAAAGAACAATAGTCCATATACTTCCCTGACGGGATGCACGTTTCTCTATTATGAGTTCAAACGCATCCTTCCCGTCCTAATGAGTGCGGATGCTGAAAGGCTGTTGAAGGAAGAGGTTGAAAACAACCAGATCCTTCAAGTCAATTCCCGCACCTCGCGCCAGCGTTTTGCTGTGGAATTCAAGCGGCGTTATGCAGCCGTACCGGCACAATTCTGGAGAGAATGGCAGCATTGGAGCGAAGCAGGGCAAAGGGCTGGCCTGTTTTATGCCATCCTGAAAGCCTATAAGCTCGTATTTGACTTTCATGTCAATGTGGCCATGAAGAAGTGGAACTCCATTGACCATAAGCTCACGGCTGACGACATACAGATGGAGTTCAACGAAATCTCCGCGCACGATGCTTTTGTGGACGGCTGGTCGGCTGCCACGAAAAAGAAATGTGCCAGCTGCTATCTGACCATCCTGCGGCAGACCGGACTGCTGCAGGAGAAAACGGACGAGCTGACTCCGGTCAGGCCCTGTCCGGAAGAATCGGCTTATTACATCCATACGGGAGAGGAATGGTTTCTGGAAGCCTGTTTCCTTTATCCGTATGAGATTAACGAAATCAAATCCCATTTGCCATGAAGAGAATGACCGTAGACGAGTTGTATGAGTATCTTTGTTCGCCGCTGTTCCTCGACGAGAAGAGCGGCAACATCTTCTACAACTATTACATATACCAGTATCCTGCCAGCCAGGAATACGAGATGCGCCGGCAGATACAGGAGTTCAAGCAGAAGCTGGAGCGTCCCACCAACTTTGTCAACGCCCTGGTGCTTGACTTGTTTCGCGTGTTCTGCGAGTATCTCCAGAATGAGAAGTTCGGCGACACGTCGTTGCTGGAAGACACGTTCGAGGGCGACAGGCTCCATCCCGACATGGTGACCACGGAACTGACTTCGGAGGCGAATTCCGACAACTTCATCCGCTTTGTGCGCGATAAGATTGAAGCCCACATGGCTCTGAACGACGGCTACAACAAGCCTTACGTGTTCATCCACGGCATCGGCAAGATGTTCCCTTACCTGCGTACCAACGTGTTTCTCACCCGGTACGAGAAATACAATGATACCTCGCGGTATAAGATTATCCTCTTCTATCCGGGACATCAGGAGGGAAATTCCTTCAGTCTGTTCGACATACTGGAGGATTCCCATACCTACCGTGCCATCTTATTAGTCAACAAATAACGCTTCCGATATGAAATTCAAAGAACTATATTCAAAAGGTCTCGACCGCAAAGTTAATCCGGCTGTGTCGGCATCCGACCTCAGTGAAGATACCGTGATGACTGAAATCGTGGAATACGTGTTCACCGAAGAAATCGTCATCAACCTCTATGACATTCTGGTCAATATCCGCCAGAACCAAGGCAGCCACGTAGGCATTTGGATTAACGGCTATTTCGGTACGGGTAAGTCCCACTTCCTGAAATATGTCAGCTACTGCCTCAATGCCCATTACAGCGAAATGGCTTTCATGCGTCTGGAAGAAGCCATCGAGGAAATCATGCGCAATTCCAATGGCATGACCAAGCTCGACGACCACGGCGTTTCCCTTTCTGAAATCCAAGCGTTGAAGAAATGGTATTCCACACAGGCCGATGTGCAGATGGTGATGTTCAACATCGGCGACGTACACGATGCCAACGCCAACCAGGCCCAGGCATTCACCACCATCTTCTGGAACCAGTTCAACGCGCAGCGTGGCTACAATTCGTTCAACCTCGCTTTGGCGCAGTATCTGGAAAAGGCGTTGGACGATGACGGCAAGTTCGGCGAGTTCAAGGATTATCTGAAATCCAAAGGTTATGATTGGGAACGTAACATCTCACGTTTTGCCGCCGGACGGTTAGACCTGGCCTTGCAGATGGCCAAGGAGGTAGACCCCACGCTGGCTACAGATGTTATTCGTACCAAAATTCTAAACAACGACATCAACGTATCTGTGGAATCGTTTGCGGCGGAGATGAAGGAATATATTGACGCCAAGCACAACCACAACTTCCGCTTGCTCTTCTTCGTCGATGAGGTGAGCCAGTTCATTGGCGAGCACCGCGACCTCCTGCTACAACTCCAATCGCTGGTCAAGCGGTTGGAAGAAGTCTGCGAGTCGCGGGTATGGATAGCCTGCACCGCCCAACAGACACTGGAAGAGGTGGTGAGCCACGTGGGCGGCAGCACCACCAACCCGGAGGATGAGGTCGGAAAGATTCTCGGACGTTTCGAGGTACGCGCTTCCCTGCAAGGCACTTCGCCGGAATATATCACGCAGAAGCGTATCCTCGACAAGAAAGGCGAAGCTGAAGTGATGCTGGCCGACATGTATGCGAAGGACAAGGCCAAGCTCGACGCGCAGTTTGTCCTGCCCAGCACCTACAAGACCTATCGCGACAAGGACAACTTCGTGGCCTACTATCCGTTCGTACCCTATCAGTTCCAGCTCATCAAGAAGGTACTCGACTCCTTCGAGACCATGAACTATGTAGACAAGCAGGTGAAGGGTAACGAGCGTTCGCTCATCAACATCACCTATTCTATTGCCCGTGAAACCCAGGATATGGAGGTGGGCGAGTTCATTCCGTTTGACAAGTTCTTTGGCGCTATGGTACAAGGCTCCATGCAGCACCTGGGGCAGCGGGCTTTCGAGAACGCGCGCCAGGCACTCGATGTCATCGAGGACGAGAAGAAACAGGCGTTCTACCGCCGCGTGGTCTATATCCTCTTTATGATATGTAACTTGAAGGAGGAAGACAAGCAGCAGTTCTCCGCCACCATCGACAATGTGGTCACCCTGCTCATGTCGAAAGTGGATGCCAGCAAGGCGGCCATCAAGCAGGAAGTGTCTGCCGTCCTGGCCTATCTCATCGACAAGGCCGTCATCCGGAAGGTGAAGACCGACGCAGGCAGCGAAATCTACGAGTTCTTTACCGAGGAAGAGTCGAAGGTGGCCCAGATTATCAAGAACCAGCAGGTGGACAGCAACACCTACAGCGACGAGCTGCGCAATATCTTCTTCGCCCATTTCGGCAATCCGTCCAACAAGGAGCAGTTCGCCACCCGTTCCTTCACGGTGGGCATCAGCATCGACGGACGGAATTACCTCAGTAATAATGCGGACATCCAAGTGGACTTCGTGACAACGGCCAGCACGGACAACCCCGACCTGTATGCCTTCAGCCTGAACAACAGTCCGCAAGGCACCCACTTGGTGTTCTTCCTTTACCCGTTGTTCAAGGAGAACCAGGAACTCCGCGCCAACTTCCTTTACTATTGCCGGGTGCAGCGGTTCGCCCAGGAGCCTGCCATCAGCGAGGAACGCCAGCGCACCAAGGAAATCTTCAAGCAACGTGCCAAGGAACTTTACGAAAAGGAAATTAAGCCCCAGTTCCAGCAGATGCTCGACACCTGTCCCGTCATCTCCTGCGCCAACGCCCTCTCGACTTCCGAGACGGGAACGGCACGGAAGGCCGAGCGTTACAAGACTCTACTCGCCCGGCACATGGAGATGCTTTATCCATTCGCCAAGCTCGCCGACAACAGGGAAGTGCCGCGCACCAACTCCGAACTGTCCGCCAAAATACTTCGCCCGATAGATCCGGGTCTGCTTGTGACACCCACTGCAGCAGAGGAGAAGGTGAAGAACTGGCTCGACCGCCAGCCGCACGATGTCACTGTGGCCGATGCCTTGCGCCAGTTTGCCCGTGTGCCTTATGGCTGGAGCGACTTCGCCACCATCTATTTCCTGAACGAGTTGGTGCGCCGCCATCTCTATGCCTACAACTACATGGGCAACCCCAACGTGAGCCGTGAGGACACGGCCCGGAACATTGTGCGCGATGCCGCGAAGTTCACCGTAGAACGGGCCAAGGCCATCTCGCAGGAACTGCTCAACGCATTCATCGAGGCGTGGAAGCACATCTTCAACGTGGTCTCCGTGAAGGGCAGCAACGACAGCACGGAGCTGTTCCGGGCTTGCAAGGAGACCGATGACAGTGCACTCAACCAGCTATTGAAGAACTATCGCGACCTTTCACGTAAAATCAACGGATGCCCCTTCGCGCATACCATCGACGAGGCCATTATGCTGATGGAGCAATGGCTCACGGTGCGCGACCCTCAAAAGTTCTTCGAGACCATCATTGCCGCCCGTGACGAGGCCGCCCGTCTGTTCGACCGCTGCAAGAGTATCAACATGTTTTACGGCGAACAGTTCGACCGCTACAACGGGGTGTGCAAGTTCATTGACGACAACCGCGACAACTTCGACTTTCTTCCTGCTGAGGGACAAGAGGCTGTCGCCGCCCTGCGTGCCATCCACACTGATGAAGAGCCTTGGACGAAGATGCCTGCCTACATTAAGATGAGAAAGGCCATAGAGGCACAACTGCAGCAGAAACGCAAGGAATTGGTGGAAACCGTCACTGCCCGCTACAACGCCGTGTTCGACGAACTGGAGAAGTATGCCAGAGAAATGCACGTGAGCCGCGACAAATTTGCCCGTCGCGATACCACCATTTCCCTTAATACGGGCACTAACAACTTCTATGCCCTGCAGGCCAATGCCGATACGTCGTCTTTCTACGAGGAACAGATGCACCGCATCAATGCCGCCATTCCTTCGAAGCCCTATACGCCTTCGATACCGCCTGCCAATGGAGGCGGCTCGGTACACGATGACGGCGGACAGCCAGCACCTCCACAGCCCAGGCCGCGTGTGCGGAAGATTGTCCGTTTGAACACGCACACCACCGAGCCGATGCACACCGAGGCCGATGTAGACCGTTACTTGCAGTCGCTCAAGGCGCAACTGATGCGGTATATCAATGAAGACAACGACATTATAGTAAGCTAAGCATGGAAACGAACAAACTGAAACGCTTCGCAACCGAAGCACGCAATATATTGATGCAGGGAGTGGTACACCGCTTCACAGCACTCGGCTTCCAACCGGACGGCACGCCCGTGGAAGAGCCGCAACTGTTGGGCGGCGGCGCCACCTTCATGGGCGACACCGTGACAGAAGATTTCTACCACAAGTGGCAGTCACTGGCCGCTGCCATCCGTCGGCATGGACTGAAAGACGTGGCGGAAGAAGCCGCCTACACGTGGTTCAACCGCCTGATGGCCATCCGCATCATGACCAAGAACGGACTGATACCGCCCGTGCTCCAGTACGAAAGTCCCGGTGTCTACGTGCCGCTCATCGTGAGCGAGGCGCGGCAGGGACGCTTGCCGCAGATGAGCGAGGAAGAGCGGAGCCGACTGATGCCGCTGCTCGACGACGACGGCCGGACGGCGGAGCAGTTCAGCCTGCTCATCGTGGCCTTCTGCCATGCCACGCCCATCCTCCACCGCTGCTTCGGCCACATCGCCGACTACACCGAGCTGTTGCTGCCGACCAACATCTTGGCCGAGGGTGGCTTCGTGGACCTCATCAACCACACGGACTTCATCGCTGAGGAGGACTACCGCTCCAGCGAGCTTATCGGTTGGCTCTACCAGTTTTATATCTCTGAGCGCAAGGACGAGGTGTTTGCCGCGAAGGGGAAGTTCACCGCCAGCGAGATTCCTGCCGCCACGCAGATATTCACGCCGGGCTGGATTGTGAAATACATGGTGCAGAACACCGTGGGTCGCATTTATCTGGACAACAATCCCTACGAGACGGAAGTAGCACAGGACTGGAAATATCTGGTGAATCCCTCTGAGCCTACCCCGAACGACCTTATCTTTCGTTACGATGACCTGACCGACCTGCGCCTGGCCGACCTGGCCTGCGGTTCCGGCCACATTTTGGGCGAGATGTTCGACATGCTCTATACATTATATATTAATGAAGGTTACAGCCGCCGCGAGGCCATCGAGCACATCTTCCGCCGCAACCTGACGGGCATAGACATCGACACCCGCGCCAAGCAGCTGGCGCAGTTCGCCCTGCTGTTGAAGGCCTGCCAGCGTGATGCCTCCTTCGCCGACTGCCACTGCATGCCGCGTGTGCTGGATATGCCCAAAGCCGGACTGCCCTTGCCGGCAGATACCCGTTTGGCAAACGAGATTGAAGCTATCAACAAGACGCTGGTCGATGCCGACACTTTGGGCAGCATCATGAAGTTCAGCCTCTCTCCGGCGGCCCGTGAATGGGTAGCTTCATTGGGAGAAGAGAACGAAGCGGCGCAGTTGGTGCTGGCACTGACGGAAAAGTACGCGGCATTGGTGATGAATCCTCCCTATATGGGTGGTGGCAATATGAATGCCGTGTTGTCTAACTATGTGAAGAAGAACTATCCTGAAGGTAAAGCAGATTTGGCGACCGTCTTTGTAGAAAGGATGCCGCAACTCTTGCAGAAAAACGGACGATATAGTTTTATCATACCGCCATCGTGGATGTTTCTCAGTACGTTTGAGGGCTTGAGAAAGCAAATCATAGAACATCAGACGATTGACTCGCTCCTGCATCTCAGTCGGGGTGTCTTTGGGGCTGACTTTGGCGCATCATCGGCTGTGATAGTCAATGCAGAGAGCAAGGAGGCATACGGTACGTATTTCCGATTGATTGAACGCACGTTCCAAGAGTTCGACCAAAAACATCTTCGTATGCTCTTTGAGCAAACATTGGCAGACCATGACTTTAAATACAACTTTAAGGAATACACAAAGGATGTTATTTCTCTGCCTTATTCTGAGGAAGGAAATCGCATCTACTATCCCCACGTCTCCCAACAGAACTTCGAGAAGATTCCGGGATGCCCGATTGGGTATTGGGTGAGTGAAAAAGTATTGTATGCTTTTAGAGAAGAAAATCTTATATCAAATAAAGCAATTGCACGTTCTGGCTTTTCAACAGGGGATAATAGTAGATACATAAGATTTTGGACAGAAGTATCTTTCAATAAAATAGGTTTAGAACTATCAAACAATGAAGAGTATAGAGCTTCTGATTTTAAGTTTGTGCCATTTACCAAAGGAGGAAGTTATAGAAAGTGGTATGGAAATAATGATTCTATAGTTGATTGGACTAATCCTGAATCAATGCATCGCCCACGTACAACATACATGAATTTGTATTTTAAGCCAGCTATTACATGGAATGCAATATCTTCAGGAAATTTTAGTAGTCGGTATTATGGAAAGGGATTCTTATTTGAGCATGCTGCTGCAAGCTTGTTTGTTAATAACAAATATAACAAAGAAGATTTTTTGGCTTTCTTAAATACGAATGTGTTTAATTATATTTTGAGAATCCTCAATCCAACACTAAATACTGGTGCAGAAGTTGTATCTTCTATACCTATTATAATAAATGAGGGAAGTTTCATTGATATAGTTCAGCAAAACATCTCTATCAGCAAATCCGACTGGGACGCTCACGAAACCTCTTGGGACTTCCAAGAGAACGAACTTGTCCGCCTCAGCAAGGAGCAGGGCGAAGGTTCGCACCGCCTGTCCGACCTGATGGATGCCTATCGGGAGCATTGGACGGAGCAGTTCCTTCAGCTTCATGCCAACGAGGAGGAGCTGAACCGCCAGTTTATCGAGATATACGGCCTGGAGGATGAACTGACGCCCGACGTGCCGCTGGAGGAAATCACCATCCTGCAACAAGGAGAGATATACATTGAGAACGGGCAAATTGTATGGCAAAATGATGTTATCGTGAAACAGCTTATCAGCTATGCCGTAGGCTGTATGCTGGGCCGCTATCGTCTTGACAAGCCCGGTTTGCACATAGCCCATCCTGAACCTACAGCTGAAGAAATAGCTGCTTATACCTTCAACGGAAAGCAATGGAGCATTGACGAGGACGGCATTTTGCCGTTGATGCCCAGCGATACAGACTTTGCAGATAATGTCACGGTGATGTTCAAGCGTTGGCTCGTGGTGGCCTTCGGCGAAGATACCTTGGTGGACAATCTCAACTGTGTGGAAGCCGCCTTGGGCAAGAGTCTTGACGACTATTTCGTGAAAGACTTCTGGAAAGACCACAAAAAGATGTACCAGAACCGCCCCATCTACTGGCTGTTCTCCTCAAAGAAAGGTGCTTTCCAATGCCTTGCCTACATGCACCGTATGAATGCCTACACAGCAGAGCGCATCCGCACGAAGTACCTGTTGTCCCATATAGAGTGGCTGGTACAGCAGCAAACCGAGATGGAAGCCAACGCCGCCAACCTCAATGCTCGTGAGCGCAAGCGGTTGGACAGCATCACGCGGCAGATAGCAGAGTGCCGCGAGTATCACGACCGCCTGCACACCGTGGCCGATGAGCAGATAGCTTTCGACTTGGACGATGGTGTGGTGGTGAACTATGCCAAGTTCGGAGATGTGTTGGCGAAATTGAAATAAATAGGAAAAAGTATGTTTGAAGAGCTTATCTCATTAGTTAGACGCGAACAAGTATCGCTATTTATAGGCGCTGGTTTCTCTAAGGAAGCCGGTGCCCCATCTGTTTGGGATCTCCAAAAGTCTATTTTAGAAAGAATTTACGATACAGAAAAAAGAAAATCCCATGAAAATGATAGTCTTGCTGATTTATCAAACTTTTTTGTTAATGAAATCCATTTAGGCAGTAGGAATCCGCTGATGAGGATATTGAGAAAGGCTTTTGATTTTGAGCCTACATGTATGGATGACCATAATTTGTTAGCAAAGATTCCACACTTTAGAAGAATCTTTACTACAAATTATGACACCCTACTAGAAGATTCTTATGCAAAGAATGATGTTTGCGTGGTCAGAAATGATGCTGATTGTGCTTATATGAATAAGCCTTTTACCGTTGTAAAAGTCCATGGAGATTTTACAGATCCTGATTCGGTAGTTATTACTTCCGATGACTATAAACAGTTTTTTACTGCCAGTAAAAATCCGATAATGTGGGATTTGGTAAAGACGGAGTTTGCAACAAAGAATATTCTATTTATTGGATATAGCCTTGAAGACAATAACATACTTGACATAATCCAAAAGGTTTCAGATGCACAAGGAAACAATCAAAATGAAATGTTTTTAATTGCTCCAGGCATTTCACCAGAAAAGCAGGAAAAGCTGAAAGAATTGAAGGTGCATTATTTTGATGCCGTAGCCAATGTTTTTTTGACGCAACTTATAGAGGAGTTGAAAGAGCATATTACTGAGGACTTCAAAAATAAATATATTTCCGGAGAAACTTGCACACGATTCTTAAAATCCTATCAGATTCTTCCCACAGTTCAAACTCCTGTTCAAGGAAATAATGCCATAAAAAATGTAGAATCGACAACCGAAAAGCCGTTGCTACATCAAATACAGATGTCTGTTAAGGCTGAAATTGGTGAAAAACTGAAAAATCTCGATTTTGAAAAGGATGGAGAACTTGTATCGAATCAATTCTTCCCACAAAGACCTTGTTTTAGAATTGCGGGAGAAAATCTACTGAAATGTCAACACCTTGTTAATGGCGTAGTCCTCACAAGTGATATTAAAGAAATTCTTGTTTCTCCTGTTGAAAAAAAATTTGATTTAACTTTCCAAATTCCATCGAGAGACTTTCTTGAAACAGTTACGGCAAAGGTTTATCTTTTGAACGATAAAGCGATAAGATTCTATGTTGATTGCGACGTTTATTTTATGAGAATAGAACTTCATGTTTTTCAAGAAGGTTCTCCTGCAACAGTTACATTTAATTTTGACTTCAAGAAACAATATAAGAATAACGATAATGCTATAAAGTGGATAGAGGTGCCATGTGCTTTATTTGCAAATGAAGCTTTTATTATTCAAGAGCTTTCAAAATTTCCATTAAATTTAACAAGTCCACTACAAAGTCTTGAGGATAATAATTATGAATGTTTTAAACGGTATTACAAAGATATAAAACGAATAGAACTGGCTATCGGAAAAAAATTCAAAGTCTATAATGAATGTACCGAACAAAGTTGGCGGATTGCAGCATACATATGTTCATATCTGTACCGAGAACCCATAAATGTTCGTTGTGATGATAAAGATGGACTCAATTTTTCTACGAAAACAGAAAAAGGAGGAGAACTTATTGAATCATTCAAAGTAAATGACCATATTTCTATTGTAACAACAGACGAAAGGGTATTTAAGTATGAATTGAATAATCGAACCTTTAATATTCCATTTGGATATAGAATACTTAATTCTTGCCAAATTACAAATATTCAAAAAGAAGAGAATGGTCTAATTTTTATAGAGTTTCACTACGATAGACCAACATTTTTGTTACTACTTTCAGGAAAATCTATGTCTGAAGAGTTCCCAGACATGAAACCATTGGATGCAATAATTAAAATGAATTGATTATGACAACAGAAGATATACTACGGCTCAGAGACCTCGGTGAAATAAGCAAGGTGCAGTTCAAGGAACGCATCTTGGACAAATATGACATAGGCTGCGAACTAGTTGCTATGAGTAATTATCGCGGAGGTCAGCTTGTAATTGGCATCAATGACAAGACAGGGGAATTTAACCCCTTGTCGTATGCTGAGGTGCAAGAAACGACCAACATGCTCGGCAATATCGCTTCGGAAAATGTCGTTCCAAGCATCTTGCTCGATATTGACACGGCTCAAGTGGAAGGCGGCAGCGTGGTGGTGGCTACCATCAAAGAGGGAAACAACAAGCCTTACCACGACAATAAAGGCATAGTCTGGATAAAGAACGGTGCAGACAAGCGCAAGGTGTTTGATAATGCTGAACTGGCGGAGATGATGTCCGAATGTGGCAGTTTCGCTCCGGACGAAGCGGTGGTGAAAGATGCTACGCTGGACGACTTGGATGAAGACACTCTCAAAGTATTCCTGCAAAACCGCTTTTCCATTGTATTGGAAAAGAAAGGTCTGGTCGGCGACGCTTTCCATGAGGCTTCTCTTGACGACATAGCCAATGCCATTGCCAAGGGACATGACCTGAACAAACTGATGCGTAATTTGCGATTTATTCGTCCGGACGGAAGTCTGACCGTAGCCGCCATGCTGCTGTTCGGTAAATACACCCAGCGTTGGCTGCCGGTCATGACGGCTAAGTGCATCAGTTTTGTCGGGAACCATATAGGCGGCAAGCAATTCCGTGACAAAGTGAACGATGCGGATATGGAGGGAAACCTGCTGCATCAGTTTGAAACCATCATGGCTTTCTTTACCCGGAATCTTAAAAACGTACAGGTGGAGAAAGAATTTAATTCGTTGGGCAGGCTTGAAATTCCTTATAGCAGCCTGGTTGAGTTTGTGGTCAATGCCCTTGTTCACCGCTCTCTGAACTGGAATGCACCTATCCGTATATTCATTTTTGACAACCGGGTGGAGATACACAGTCCCGGCATCCTGCCCAACGGCTTGCAAGTGGAAGACATAACCAACGGCACCTCCATGCCCCGTAACAATTTCCTTTTCAACAATGCCATCTATCTCCTGCCTTATACGGGAGCTGGTACGGGTATCCAGCGTGCCTTGGAAGATGGACTGCAAGTAGAGTTCAAGAATGACGAAAGGACACATGAGTTTTTGATTACGATAAAAAGGAATCCTAATTTAGAGGCGGACTCTGACACTATCCTTAGCAGAAACGAGGCTACCCCTGACACTATTCCCGGCAAAAACGAGACTACCCCTGACACTTTTGATGTGACCCCTGACACTCGCCCTGGCAAAAATGAGGCTACCCCTGACACTTTTGGTGTGACCCCTGACACTCGCCGGATGAAACTCACTCCCAAGCAAAAGGATGTGGTCAATTATTGCAACGTACCTCGTAGTAGTCGTGAAATACTTGAAAGAGCCGGGGTAAGTTATCATAGCAAGAATATCCAAACTTATATTACGGACTTGGTTGAAGCAGGGTATTTGGAAAGAACAATACCAGAAAGACCTTCCGACATGAACCAAAAATACCGGAAGAAATGAGCGCGATAGACAAAATATACAATTACTTTGATAGAGAGCCTGACTTGAAAGTCCTCTTTATCTTTAATGACGAGTTCCTGGCCGACGAGCTTCGCGAGGTGCAGTGGAAGGAAGGCTACCGCTTTGTGGACTTCCAGGGGGATTGGTTCACTGTGAAGTACAATCTGGACAACGCCTGGGCCGATGACCGGGTGGTGTTATACTTCCATCAGGAGTCCCCTTTGCAAAAGAAATCGTTGAGGGAGAATTTTCCGCTGCTCGACGTGCTGACGGCCAATATGGAATACAAAAGCCAAGATTATACCGCCTTTATGCAACAGTACGGATTACCCGACACGGACAAGCCGATGATGCGCTTTGTGGAAAGGAACATCATGGCGTTGCAGTCGGAAAGGATGCTGCGCCTGTTCGCCCCCTATTACCAGGACCGGAGCATCACGACCGACAAGCTGGTCCGAGGATTCATCAGCAGCTACATGGGCGTGCAGCGCATCCTGGAATGGGATGCTATCCTTTTGCGCGTCATCTTGTTGGGACGGGACGCGGAGCAACAGAAGCGGACGGACTTCTTCGTGAAGCTGCGCAAATGCAAGGATGCAGTCGAAGCCTTAGGACGGAAGCTGACAGACATTTTCGGCACAACCATCGATGACAATACGGAAGAAAAAGTGGCTGATGTGGTGAAGGTGTTGAAATACAACGCTATCGTGCAGAATCTTGCCCCCGTGGCAGCGGATAACTATAAGCAATGGCGCATAGACAACACCCTTGCCCTGCAACAGATGAACCGCCTCTTGGAACTGGCACTCAGTCAGGAAAAGACGGCGGACGCGCTGTTGGAGGTGATGGACGAACTGGGCGATGCCGTCCGCGATGATGAACTGATACGCTGGTACGGAACGGACGCCAACTACTATTTCGTGCCGCCACGCCTCTGCCAGCCCATCGTGGCCGGACTGCTCAAGGATAAGATGGAAACCGAGCCGGAGGCGGTCATCAGACGGATAGAAGACCTGATGCTGAAGCTGAACGGACGCGGCATGACGGCAGCGGCCATGGACTATTGCCTGACCGTGGCGCAATACTACCAGAAAGCATTGGCACTCGGCTCGCTCACGCTCAACACGCCCAACGAATACGTGATGCGCTATCAGGAGGATTATTACGTGTTGGACCAGCTTTACCGGCAGGCCACCGAACAGTATTTCAAGGTGGACCCTTCGTGCGGATTGTTCCCCGACATCCAGCAGGCCAAGCACAGTCTTGACCTGCATTACAGCAAGCTCAACAACCGCATGAATCAGGAATGGACTCGCTGCATTCAGGAAACCGGAGGCATGGGCGGAGTACACCTGTCCCGTCAGCAAGATTTCTATGAGAAGCGCATCCGGCCCATGCAGAAGAAAGTGGCCGTCATCGTGAGCGACGCCCTGCGCTACGAGGTGGCGCAAGAACTGATAGGCGAACTGGCCCGGTCCAAGCATGTCGCCACGCTGAAAGCCATGCTGGCCATGCTGCCCACGGAGACCAAATACGGCAAACCGGCGCTTTTACCCCACCGGGAGCTGAAACTCTATGGACAAGAGGACAGTCAGAATATGTCAGTAGACGACCATATACTGAGCACCACCGAAAAACGCTCGGAACACTTGCAAAGATACAAGGACGGAGCCATCTGTGTTCCGTTTGAAACCGTAGCGGAATACAACCAACAGAAGAACCGCGAGATATTCAAACATCCGTTGGTGTATATCTTCCACGACACGATAGACAAGGCCGGACACGACGGTACGGCCAAGCAAGTGACGCAGGCATGCCGGGAAGCCATCAACGAACTGGCCACGATGATTCCCAAAATCCTCGCAAGCTACAACGTCACGGAAGTGTATGTCACCAGCGACCACGGTTTCCTGTTCAATGACATCAACTTTGCGGAAAAAGACAAGCACAAGATAGAAGAGGAAACCATTGAGCGCAGCACCCGTTACTATCTGACCCGCTCGGATGCCGAAGCCACGGGGATGGTGAAGTTTCCGCTCAGTGAAGTGTCGGGTATCTTGAACGGAAGCGATGTGTATGTGGCCGTGCCGCAGGGAACGAATCGCTTGGCGGCACCTTCCGGGGGATATATGTTCACGCATGGCGGAGCTTCCATGCAGGAACTAATCATACCTATTATAATATGTCATCAGGAGCGCGATGACAACAAACAGCCTGTGGGGGTGATGGTGCTCGACCGCAAACTGTCCATCCAGGCATCCCGGCTGCGCTTCAAGCTGTTGCAGACGGAGGCTGTTTCCATGGACATGAAGGAAAGATACATCCGCGTGGCCTTGTATCACAACGACGAGCCGGTCACACCTGTCAAGGATATCCTGCTGGACAAGACCGACCCGTCGCTGGACAACCGGAAGATTCAGGTGGACCTGACCTTGAACCGGAACGTGGACGCCAAGGTGCTCCAACTGAAAGTGTTTGACGCAGCGGACGACCTGAATCCGCTCATCAAAGAAAATGTGACGAACAATACCTTAATTGAAAACGATTTTGACTTTGAATGATGGAACTGCAGCAAAAGATATTAGATGCCTTCATCGGCAAGGTGGTGCGGAAGGATCTGGCTTTCCTCGTGAAAGGCGGACTACCGGTACCCACCTACGTGTTGGAGTATCTGCTGGGACAGTATTGCGCCAGCGATGATGAAGAAATCATCAACGACGGACTGGAGAAAGTCAAGCAGGTGATACGAAACAATTATGTACACCGGGCGGAGGCGGAAAGCATCAAAGGCGTCATCCGCGAGCATGGCAAGCACAGGGTAATAGACAAAGTAACCGTCACCCTCAACGAGCGGAGCGACGAGTACAACGCTACCTTTGCCAATCTCGGCCTGTCGGGAGTGCCCATCGGGACGGAGTATGTCCGCAAGAATCCCAAACTGCTGTCGGGCAACGGCGTGTGGTGCATTGTCACCATCGGCTATGTGTCAGGCGAAGAGGTCAAGGTACGTTGGGAGATACAGAACCTGAAACCCATACAGATTTCCCACATCGACCTGGAAGGATACATCGAGCAACGCCGGAACTTCACCACGGAGGAATGGCTGGACTTCCTGATGCACACGGTCGGCCTGAACCCGGAGGTGATGAACCGCCGCGAGAAATTCATCACGCTGGCACGGCTGTTGCCTCATGTGGAAAACAATTACAATTTTGTGGAGCTGGGGCCTAAAGGCACGGGTAAGAGCCACGTGTTCCAGGAACTGTCGCCCTACGGTGTGCTGGTCAGCGGAGGTGATGTAACCTCTGCCCGGCTGTTTGTCAAGATGCAGGGCAACAAGGAGATATTGGGACTGGTGGGCTACTGGGACGTGGTAGCATGGGACGAATTTGAGCAGCAGAAAGGCCGCAACGTGGATGCCGTGCTGATAGACACCATGCAGAACTACCTGGCAAACAAGTCGTTCAACCGTGGCAAGGGAACGCATGAAGCCAGCGCATCGATGGTGTTCGTGGGAAACACCAAGCACACCGTGCCGTATATGCTGAAAAACTCACACCTGTTTGAGTCCATTCCCACGTCTTTCATCAAAGGAGCCTTCCTTGACCGCATCCACCTGTATAATCCCGGATGGGAAATCAGGATTCTGAAGAAGAACAGCTTCTCAACCGGATACGGGCTGATAACGGACTACATAGCCGCCGTGCTGCACGAGTTGCGGAATGACGACCGTACATCGGCGTTGAAAGAATATGCGCGGTTTGACGGCTCGCTGTCTGAACGCGACCATCTGGCCATCCGCAAGACTTTCTCCGGATTCAGCAAGTTGCTCTATCCAGACGGTCGGATGACCGATGAGGAAGCACGGGAAATCATAGACTTTGCCACCGAGGGGCGCAAGCGTGTGAAGGACCAGCTGTATGCCATTGACGAGACTTTCAATGCAGAGCCTGCAAAGTTTGTCTACACCTGGTTGCCCACGGGAGAAAGCGTGAAAGTGGAAACGCTGGAAGGCTTGGAGTTTGATTCTCAAAATGCCACGAGCCAAAATCAAGACAATGCCCATCCGTCTTCGGAGCAAGAGCAAAAGGCAGGCATGGAGGGAACCACATCCGAAACATCATCCTCTACCACCAAGGGAAAACGTCCCCGTATTCCTGCTTTGACTTCCAAGGTCATCACCATCCGCGAAAACCAGGGCGGCATCACCTATAAGGGACTCTTTGGCGACTATCTGCGCACGGCCAAGGAAATCAGGCTGACCGACCCGTTTATCCGTCAACCCTACCAGATAGACAACTTGGTAGACTTTATCCAGATGGTGCGTGACGTGACATCCGTGCAGGACACCATCAAGATTCACCTAAGTACACAGAACGAGGACGATGAGAAGGTGGCGGAAGTAATAGACAGCTTCAACGACCTGGCCGATGAACTGCTGCCCCTGGGCATTGAGTTCACCTACGACTTCAAGGCCGACCACGACCGCATGATACAGACCGACACGGGATGGACCATCACTTTGGGGCGCGGACTGGACATCTATGAAAAGTTCGGCCGTTTCTCCCTAAGTCGGGCCAACCAGCAGAACCGCCGTTGCAAGGCATTCAATGTGTCCATCAACCATACCCAAAACGAAACCAATAATTGAACAAATATGGAATACTTCAGACCCACATATACACCAGAAAGAATCACGAACCTAAGGGCGAATGAGATTTTTGTATTCGGAAGTAATCTGCAAGGAATGCACGGTGGAGGAGCGGCACGTATGGCATACGAAAAGTTCGGTGCCATCTGGGGCAATGGTGTAGGGTTGCAAGGTCAATGCTATGCCATACCGACCATGCAAGGTGGCGTGGAAACCATTCGCCCCTATGTGGATGAGTTCATTGCTTTTGCCAAGGAACGCAAGGAACTGACTTTTCTGGTGACTCCCATTGGTTGCGGAATAGCCGGATTCAAGGCAGAGGACATCGCTCCCTTGTTCAAAGAAGCGATAGTGGAAGAAAACATTGTGTTGCCGGAATCGTTTGAGGAGGTAATCATGCAAAGCCGTCCGTTAAGCAAGGCCGCTATTGACGTGTTGGCAAAGCGGATGCAAGCAAAGAATCCCTATTCCGCAGGTACGCTTTCTCACGGTATCTGGGAACATCAGCACTATTTTGAACTGTTGTGGGGCAGTTATGACCATTATGATTGGCACGAACACTTTGAAAAGTATGGTCTGTGCGAAGACTTTGAAAGAGGAGTGGTACTTACTGATGACCTCATGCACCAACCGGTCAATAAAGAATGGGTGTTCGGAATGTATATGTCGGCCGAGTTTCCACCACAGAAGCTGATGCTGCTGGAACAGTGCCATTATTATAAAGGAGAGCGATTATGTCCTTTTCGTTCACAGATGAAGGGCATGTTGTTTAATTATGAAAGATGCTGGGTGAAGTTCAATCTATTTCCACAAGACCATCCTCACATAGAAGAGGATTTGGATTATTACAAACATTGCGGACTTGCCGACTTATGCCCGGATGACGGTGTGCCCATGTCGATGAAAGCCCTGTTGCTTAACCGCTGGCTTCATTGGGGAGGTGATTTCGCGAATTTGGATAGTTTCAGGGAATGGTACCGCACTTTGGACTATACGAATGTGAATGGAGGATTAAGGAAAGAAGACCTCTATGATATTTCCAATCCGGATTTCTTGTTCTTTTGGGGACATCACGGCAAGCCGGGTGAAACGACCAAAGCCTGTCTCAGCCAATGGTTCCCTTGCAGGTTTACCGTAAATGGTATCCATTACAACTGTGCGGAACAGTTCATGATGGCAGAAAAGGCACGAATCATGGGCGATGAAGATACAAGAAAAAGAATCTTGGCATCTACAGATCCGAAAGAGATTAAGGCATTAGGTAGAGAAGTGCGGAATTTTGACGAATACAAATGGCAAAAGCATCGTATGGAAATTGTCATTACCGGCAATCTGCACAAATTCATGGATAATGAAGAGCTGAAAGTCTTTCTGCTTGGCACAAGAGATAAGATATTGGTGGAAGCCAGCCCCTACGATACAGTTTGGGGGATTGGCATGAAAGAAGATGACCCAGACTGCAGGAACCCCCGTTTATGGAAAGGAGAAAACCTGCTTGGGTTCGCATTGATGGATGTGAGAGAAAAACTCAATAAGATAAAATAAGTAGCATTCACTATGAAATCATCGGACAAGCATCAAGCGTTTCGTCTGGCTCACATCTTTGCCATAGACCGTCTACGGATGGGAACGGACGGCCATGGAATCACTACGTTGGTTTGTTTCATGGGTTGTCCGCTTCGGTGTGCCTACTGTCTGAACGACCGCTGTCATGAGGAAATCTATTCGTATGGCAACAATGGCCTTTCGTTGAAAAAAGAAATCATACAATTGGATGTCAATGAACTCTATGACCGTGTGAAGGTAGACGACCTTTACTTTCAGGCAACGGGAGGTGGCATCTGTTTTGGGGGCGGCGAGCCGACCCGATACGCCAGTTTCATAGAGGAATTTCGTCGGATATGCGGTAATGTCTGGAAAATCACATTGGAAACCTCACTTTACTGTCCTGAAGACACCATCCGACAACTCGCACCGATAGTAGACCATTGGATAGTGGATATAAAGGACATCAACCATGTTATCTACGAACGATATACCGGGCATCCGAGCCGTATCCGTGACCACTCACTGAGCGTACTGCTCCAGACCTGCCGGGTGAAGGATATCACCGTGAAAGTCCCCCTTATTCCTGGTTATAATACGGATAAGGATGTGGACTACAGCCTTGATGAACTGGAAAGAATGGGGTTTACGAATTTTGAATGTGTACGCTACCTTCAAAGAGAATCAAAATATCACCCTCAAACAAAAGGACTGCAACATGAACGGAAAGGATAAATGCAATTTGCTCAGAGAAATCCGAAAGCGGATAGCCACGCAGTATGGATTGACCTATCAGCCAGCAGAATGCCGCCACGAAGGGGATTGCGCTGGCACATGCCCCAAATGTGACACTGAACTGCAAGACCTGCAAAGGCAATTAAAGGAGAAAGGTATTGAAAATATTGAACTTGACCGACAGATGAAGGAGATGGTTGACACCTTCAATCCGGGCGGTGATACGGACAATGACCTCATTGCCCTACAAGGTGATGTTGCCCCACCCAAATACAATGACAAAATAGAAATTACAGAAGGTATGCCTGTACCGCTTCCTGAAGGAATGTCCAATTTTCCCGAACCCAAAAAGAAAAGGGCGTTTTTCAAGGAATGTGCTGTTGCCGGCTGGAACTTCCATCATCCGGAAGACTTTTGGGATGAGCTGTATGAAGGTGCGGAGCTAGTCTTGATTCGCGAGCGCGCCAATAAGCATGACCGCAATGCGGTGGCCGTGGCATTAGCCGATGATATGGAAGGTGATATGGAAAATTTTGACTTTGATTGCATCATCGGCTATGTACCACGAAAGGAAAACGAAATGGTGGCGAAAATGATGGATATGGGATGGGGTGACGCCTTTACTGCGGAACTTACCACTGTCAAGGATAATGGAACTTACGATGAACGCTTACGTATGACCATCTATATTAAAAGCAAGATAGAGAGTACGGAAAGTTGGTATGTACAAAAGATGGATAACAGTTCCTGCCAAAACCTTTTGGAATTTCTTTATCAAGATGGTATCACACATTTCCGTTGGGGTGGTTTCCCTCCTTGGGAAAGAGATTTACCCCGAAAAGGTGACAAGGTGGTATTCATTCACCAATGTGGAGCGGATGCTGAACTCTACCTGATGCACACAATTGCCATAGGCGAGGATGCCATGCTTTTCTTGGAGAATCCGGAGGAGGAACTGAACATGGTTGATGATTGCGCCCCGTATGTACTGACGTTGGTCAAAGGGCCGATTATAGTTGACTTGCAGGAACTAAACTTCTTGAGCAACTGTAAAATCGGTTCTTGCCAACCGGAAGAAAAACTGTCTGAAGATTGTATTGCCAAATTAAAAGATTTATTCTTCAAAAAATAACGCCTATGCCCAAACTTCGCTGTGTAGTGGAACGCATCACCTATCAGAATCCGGAGAACGGATATTCTGTCATGAAAGTCAAGGTGAAAGGTTATGACGACCTTGTGACCTTGGTGGGCAACCTGTTGGAGGTGCCTGCCGGAAGCGTGCTGCTGTGCGAAGGTGACTGGAAGGTGGACAAGCGTTATGGCAGCCAGTTCGTCTGTCTGACTTGGGAGGAAGTGATGCCTGCCACTGTCTATGGCATTGAGAAATATCTGGGAAGCGGTCTGGTGAAAGGAATCGGGCCGAAGTTCGCCCAACTCATTGTGAAGCAGTTCGGGCTGGATACCATCGAGGTGATAGAGACCGACATCGAACGGCTGTATGAAGTGCCGGGCATCGGCAGGAAGCGTGTGGAGAAAATCCGCGAGAGCTGGGAGAAGCAGAAGGACATCAAGAACGTGATGCTTTTCCTGCAAGGCTATGGGGTAAGCACGGCCTATGCAGCCAAGATATACCGCCAATACGGCAAGGAGAGCATCGACAAAGTGAAAGAGAACCCTTACCGCCTGGCGGATGACATCTGGGGCATCGGCTTCAAGACAGCTGACGGAATCGCAGGGAAGATGGGATATGAGAAGAACGACCTGTGTCGCTGCAAGAGCGGCATCATCTATACCTTGAACCAACTGGCCAATGAGGGACACGTGTATGCCGAGGAGGAGCAGCTGGTGAAAGCCGCCATCTGTCTGTTGGAAGCGGATGAGGACTCCATCCGCAAAACCCTGACCGACATGGCACGGACGGAAGACCTGAAGACAGAGGATGAAGCCATCTACCTGCCTCCGTTCTACTTTGCCGAGGTGGGCACGGCCAACCGTCTGCTTGCCCTGCTCCGTGAATCGGAAAGCAATCTCTTTGCGACCCGGTTCAATGCAGCGGAACTGTCCAAGGAAACTGGCATCACGTATGACGAGGTGCAGTTGCAGGCCATCGGGGAAGCCCTTCGCTCCAAGGTTATGGTGCTGACTGGCGGGCCCGGCACAGGCAAGACCACTACGACCCAAGGTATCATCGCCGCACTGAAACATCTGGGGCTACGCATCCTGCTGGCCGCTCCCACCGGACGGGCTGCCAAGCGGATGAGCGAGGCTACGGGCATGGAGGCCAAAACCATCCACCGCCTGCTGGAGTACAATCCGAAGGACGGCTACAAACGCAACGAAGAGAATCCGCTGGAAGGCGACGCGCTCATCGTGGACGAATGTTCCATGATAGACATCATCCTGATGAACAATCTGATGAAGGCGGTCTCCACTTCCATGCGCCTCGTCATGGTGGGCGACATCGACCAATTACCCAGCGTAGGAGCCGGCAACGTATTCCGCGATATTATCGACAGTAAAAAGATACCCGTCATCCGCCTGACGCGCATCTTCCGGCAGGCACAGTCCAGCCGCATTGTGATGAGTGCCCACGCCATCAACCAGGGCCGTTTCCCCGATACCAGCAACGGCAAGGACACCGACTTCTTCTTCATGCAACAGGAAGCCCCGGAGAAGGTAGCCGAGGAAATCGTGAACCTCGTGAAGAACCGCCTGCCCAAAGCCTATCACCGGAAAACAGCCGACATCCAGGTGCTGACACCCATGCAACGGGGAATAGTAGGCGCGGCCAATCTGAACATGGCCTTGCAGCAGGCGTTGAACCCTTCGGGCGTGTCGCTAAACCGCAGCGGCTATTCGTTCCGTCAGGGCGACAGGGTGATGCAGCTGCGGAACAATTATGACAAGGACGTCTTCAACGGGGACTTGGGCTTCGTAGAATCAGTCGATCTAGAAGAGCGCACCTTATACATCAACTTTGAAGGGCGCATCGTGAAATACGATGTTTCCGAACTGGACGAGCTGACACTGGCCTATGCCACCACCATCCACAAGTCGCAAGGTTCGGAATATCCCATCGTGGTGATGCCCGTCCTGATGACCCACTATGTGATGCTGCAACGCAACCTGATTTACACGGGCATCACCCGTGCCAAGAAGATATGCGTGCTCATCGGCACGAAGAAAGCACTCGCATTTGCCATCCGCAACATGACGGTGCTGAAACGCAACACGAGGCTGAAAGAACGGTTGAACCCGGCATTGGGGCAATCCGTATCACCCAAACAGATACGCCCCTACATCTTGGGAAATCCGGAGGATGAAACAGCCATTGCCGCCGAACCTACGGTGGGTTATGACAAAGGAGACAAATAAACATGAATACCGAACGCCAATACATAGCCATTGACCTGAAGTCATTCTACGCCTCGGTAGAATGTGTGGAACGGGGACTTGACCCGCTCAACACGTGCCTGGTCGTGGCCGACCCGTCGCGGACGGAAAAGACCATCTGTCTGGCCGTATC
The DNA here is from genome assembly GCF_023337025.1 of Mediterranea sp. ET5. NCBI lineage: Bacteria > Pseudomonadati > Bacteroidota > Bacteroidia > Bacteroidales > Bacteroidaceae > Mediterranea > Mediterranea sp. ET5. The sequence goes on from NZ_JAMBLN010000002.1 coordinate 194,614, forward strand.
GCCTGCGCTGAAAAGCTATGGAATCGGCGGCAGGCCACTGCTGTTCGAGGTGGTGCAGAGGGTGCGTGAGGTGAACCGGCAGCGGGGACGCTCCGGGAAATCGCACTCGAAAAAGGAACTGGACGCACACAAGGAGCTGGCCGTGGACTATCTGGTGGCACAGCCACGCATGGCGCATTACATCCAATACAGCACACGCATTTATGAAATATATCTCCGCCACATCGCCCCGGAGGACATCCATGTCTATTCCATCGACGAGGTTTTTATGGACGTGACATCCTACCTGAAGAATTACCGGATGACGGCTCACGAGCTGGCCATGAAAATCATCCGGGAGGTGCTGGCCGAGACAGGCATCACCGCCACCGCCGGAATCGGTACGAACCTTTATCTCTGCAAGGTGGCAATGGATATTGTGGCCAAGAAAATGCCCGCCGACAAGGACGGCGTGCGCATCGCGGAACTGGACGAGATGACCTACCGCCGTCTGTTGTGGGAGCATACACCGCTTACGGACTTCTGGCGCGTGGGGCGTGGAATTGCCGCACGGTTGGCCACCTACGGCATCCTGACAATGGGCGACATCGCCCGCTGTTCCATTGAGCGTGAGGACTTGCTGTATAAACTGTTCGGGGTCAATGCGGAACTGCTGATAGACCATGCCTGGGGATGGGAACCTGTGACTATGGACTTGATAAAGGCATACCGTCTGGAAACAAACTCAGTCAGCAGCGGACAGGTGCTCCAGTCGCCCTATACGGCAGTCAAGGCACGGAATGTGGTACTGGAAATGGCGGACAGTGTCTCACTCGACCTGGTTGACAAGAAACTGGTGACCGACCAGCTTGTGCTGACCATCGGCTATGACACCGAATCGCTGACGGACAGGGATATCCGGGAAAAGTATCAAGGCAAAATAGCGACCGACCGCTACGGCAGACAAGTCCCGGTTCATGCTCACGGAACAGTAAACATGGAGCGTCCGACCTCTTCCGAAACAATCCTCATGGAAAAGGCCGGCGGACTGTTTGACCGCATTGTAACCCCCGACCTGCTGGTGCGCCGCATCACCCTGTCGGCAAACCATCTTATGCACGAGACGGATATACAGCCAAACAGCCATGTAGTCCAGCTTGACCTTTTCACCGACTATGAGCAACTAGAAAAGGAACAGCAAGCCGAAGAAGAGATGCTGGCCAGGGAACGCCGCCGTCAGGAGGCCGTGCTGCAGATAAAGAAGAAATTCGGTAAGAACGCCATCCTCAAAGGGTTGAACTATGCGGACGGAGCCACCCAAAGGGAACGCAACCAGCAGATAGGAGGACACCATGAGTAGATATGACGACATCATCCACCTGCCGCACCACGTTTCCAAGACCCGGAAGCCGATGCCGATGATAAACCGTGCTGCCCAGTTCGCGCCCTTCGCCGCCCTGACCGGGCATGACGAGGCGATAGCCGAGACCGCACGGCAGACCGCTCCGAAGCGGAAACTGTCATCGGACGAACAGGAGATACTGTCCAAGCGTATGGCCTATGCCATTAGCCATATCGGTGAGCGTCCCAACCTGACATTCACCTATTTTATTCCTGATATGTTGAAAGACGGTGGCAAGTATGCCAAAATTACCGGAGTGATACGGAAGTATGATGAATTGGGAAGGACTGTCATTTTAGAGACAAATGAAATCCTATTGATTGACAACATCTTATCAATTTCAGGAGGGATGATGGAAAAATTACAACAAGAATAACGAGTTTTCTATAAATTATATTTACCGTTGAATTTCAAAGATGTATGAGTAAAACTACATTCAATTATAAATGTACCATTAAATTAAGGTGATTATATACGACAATACCCTAAATTTTGCCACGGCAAACCTTTCCTGCCTCTAAAGTAGTTACGTGGCGAAGTTTGGGGTATGCCACGCTTTTTAGGGGCGTGGTTTATGTTATGCTAATGATAACGGTGGGGAGTGGCACTATTCTTTCGATAAATTTTGAACTATAAAATCAATAGGACTACAATCATTTGAATCATCAACATCTTGGGACAAATAATTGGCACTCGCAGGTTGTATAGGATAGCCTTTTATTTTGAAAAATGGCATTGTTTTTAATTCGTTTTGAAAATCCTTATACTTATTAGTGGAATCACTCCATATGAATGAAATCGAACTGGCTATTAAATCTGCTAATTGCACTCCAAAATTTGTAGCAGAATCAACCATAGTAATGGAATTAACAGGCAAAGGAAATGAATGTTTACGCGTATCATATCCAATATTCTGTTGTTCACAAGTAAGTTGCGACAATTGCTTTATTATCTCTAATCCTGCTGCTATTTGTTTAGAATTATCCGTTATTATGTTTACCTTCATTCCCAATTTTTTGAACCAATGTTCAATCATGCATACTAATGAAGTTACAGTCGTATCTAAACAAAATTTATTATCTTCAACTAATACATCATTTAATATACGATGACTTAATCTAATGTGCTGCAAAATGTCAGTCAAGTACTCGTTGGAATTTTCGCAGAGAATATCTACATTTGAATAAAAATCTTCTACGCTTTCTTGTGTTTGTTCTCTCATCATATTTACAAAAGAAGATAGAAAATCTTTTATAGATTTTTGGTCTGGATGATTTCGGCAAAATGTGTATAAGCAATTAGCAAGAATAATATTGCCACGCTTTTTATACAAATCATCATTATATATAAAGTGAAAAACAGGCTCAATTGTCATGTCAATAATTTGTGCATATATACAGAATTGCTTATCGACAAATTCAAATGAGATGTGTTCTTCATTCATTAATGGATGCTGCAAAACTTGTTTGATAACAGTTCTACCTTTAATGCTCTTCTTCATAGCTACAAAATGCATTTCTTTGTCATAAGAAATGTCTTTTTGAATGCACGCTAATTCTTCATTTGTGAAATGTATTGCGGATAATACAAAATATGGTTGGTTGATATTAAGAATATCAGACCCTGTATTGCCTGCTTCGTCTATGTAAATGTTAGGACATGTGTTCATATGCTGAATATATTAAAAGATATAAATATAACAACTGTCACGCTATTCATAATGCAAAATTACTGATTTTTTTGCTCAAAGCAAGGTGATAAGTCTTTTATTTATAGCATTATAATTCATTTACCTATCAGCAAAGTTCACCCAAAAAAGGATATAAAAAAGAAAAAGGATACATACTGCCACCGAAGACGTCAGACGAATTACAGAAAGTAGCAAATAACGTAGTTTGGTTGGATACTGAGTGTGGCTCATTCGGATATTGAAGCGTGCAGGATTTGTCATTAATGAGGCATAAGTTATGCGTTGTCTTAAAAATATGTATCTTTGTAATCCCATTAGCATCTTTGAATACTTAACAAACTTCAAAGGGAAAACTGTGGCGTTAAAATTATGGTAAAACATAATAATAGACATCTTCACTCCTTTTAGAACTGTTAGAGTGAGGCTCTGTCTCAAAACAAAAGAACAGTCCAGTGCTGTTGCGACAAGCCTGTACATGTTCGCTCCTATGTCCGTTTCAGATTTGGTAAATGGGAGCATGTGACAGAACATTGTAGAAGATTGCCACGCAGGTAATCAGTCGCTATTGGGGCTTCTACTATCGGCAATAGTAGAAGCTCTTTTTTAAGCAACCTTTCATTACCATTTTTCAGGATATACCCATACGACTGCTGGGGCATCAAAAGTAGAATATGCAATCCAATGTTTTGCCATAATTTCTATTTCCTCATCTAACATAAGTTTACGCGGTTTATAATTAAGCAGAATAGACTTTGCTCTAATATCATCAATAACTGTTATATTCGATGGACGTTTCAAATGTTTTCTGAACATCTCAATAAATTCCATTAGGGTGTTTTCGTCTTTATTTGGTGACTTATATAAAATCATATAGTTATCAACTGTTGGTCTTTGCTCAAAATTGACAATCTCATGTGTGTAATCGAATGATAATTTGGTTGCTTTTAACTGGTACAAATTCTCAATACGTTCTACTTGATAGAAATCTATACCACGTCCAGACATTTTCTTTATTATTTCACGTCTGTCTTCCAAACCTATCCTTAGTCCAAAATAAATGGCAGTTACGGCATTTTCAGGTATAATTTTTTCACCACATTTTTCAAACACTAAACGCACTTCATTTTCATACTTCCATGCTAATGATTTTGTTCCAAAAACCTTCTTTTGTATTTGAATAACATTGTCATTCCCAAGAACTTTTGGCCTTTCGTCTTCATATGAAACGTGTAAAACGTGACTTATGTCATAATTTGATTGTGCATAATTAGAAAGTTTATCTAAATCATACTCAATACAAAAGCCTTTATGTGTATTAGCATAATGCGCCCAAAGTAATTCATTGCACGGAAATGTTTCATCGTTTTTCGGCTTAGACAAAGAATAAATGCCTACGCTATACAGCTTTTGTATTATAGGAGTTACCCAATGTTCATGCTCATATGATTTAGGCAATTCAACAGAGCCTTCAAATGGGTCATTCAACTTTTGTATATCAGCTGCATATAAAATGTTCTTTGATAGTAAGGCGGTATCTCTTTTCTTCCCGTCTATTACCATATTTGCCCTGTATTTATATGCCTTATTCATAAAGATAGTCTTAATTTGCCACTCAACGATGAAAGAGTGGTTTAACTTGGACTGGAAGCGGAAAGTCTTTTACGCAGAAACCACAATTACATCATCTACGGCAACTGATTGAGTTGTTTGCTTTACACCGACTGCAATAAAATTGCCTTCATTGGAAACATCAAATACTTTTATAAATCTTGCCATTCAATCTCCGTGTATAACTTTTACACATGAGCCAACTTCTATTTTATCTTGCTCCAAATTGGCGATTTATCGAGTATAAGGCACTTCCTTTTTATTTCCGCAATGTCTGTCCCCAAAGGACTGTGCAAAGGTACGAAAGTTATTTGAAAGTTGTTATAAGTCAGGCAGATTTTGTATCTTTGCAAATAGCAAATTTTTACAATTATGAAGAATATAATAAAAGAAATCCAGTTTGATAACTTTGATTCTTTTGTAAAAGCCATATCATATGGTGGCGAAATTTATAACACTATCTATCCGAATTTTATTTTCAGAGGTGAATCTTCTGATAAATTCAAACTTATACCATCTGCATTGAGAGAAGATAATAGAAACAAGGTAATGCGATTGGGCAATTGTAATGGTTTAGAAAATCAGATGATGAGAATTGCCGCAGAATACAATATACTAAGGAAATTCTATTATTCATGCGATGATGCAAATTTATATGTGCCTAATTGTCGCATCAGAAAATACCCCATTGATGATGTTTCCGTTTTCTTGAATCATGAAACTTGGCTCCCTGAAGATTTATATGAGATTACTGGCCTTGCTCAACATTATGGATTGCCTACACGACTATTAGATTGGAGCAAAGACATATATGTATCTCTATACTTTGCTTGTTTAGGTGTGATGAATGAAATAAAGAAAGGAAATTGCATAAATGATGATAATATCGTTTTATGGGCTTTGAATGCAAAGAAAATAGAATCAGACAAGTCCATTGGTAAAATGATACCCTTGAAATTTATTAAACCATCCTATCATGGAAATCCAAACTTAGGCGCACAAAAAGGACTTTTCACTTTATGGGAGTTTGTTACAGATGAACAAAGACAAAATAAGGTTGAAGTAACTCCATTAGATACATTCTTAATAAATAAAGCAATAGATGACCAAACTTTGCTATACAAATTAACTTTGCCGACAAAATTCGTTCTTTGCCTATATGTTATGCTCCGCAATTTAGGATATGATGCTTCTCGAATCTTTCCTGGTTATAACGGAGTATCTCAACTTATTTCTGAAGATTTGTTATACAAACAAATTTATTCTATTATTGTCACCTAATCCACGCCCAACGTTACCCTTATTACTACATAAGCCATAGCGGAAAGCGTGGCATACCCCAAACTCCGCCACGTAACTACCTCAGAGGCAGGAAAGGTTTGCCATGACAAAATTTAGGGTATTGTCGTATATAGTCACCTAAATTAAATTCATTATGAGAAAGATTTTCGTGTTATTGACAGTGTTACTTTTGACAGCACAGCTTGCGTGTGCTAAAAAACTGTATGTGGAGATAGAATACAAGAAAAATTCCATAAAACTTGATGATGGCACAGATAGAAAGCCGCAAACTGTCAAGGGAACTGATGGCAAAGATTTGAAATTCAACTCCCTGATAGGGGCATTAAATTATATGTCTCTTCAAGGATGGGAATTAGTCGATACGAAATCTGTTACCACTGGGGGCGGATTTGTAGGCACATATGGAGGAGCAAGCTCAACCAGCACAACAGTATATTACATTTTTTGCAAGGAAGTTCCTGACGAAGAATTAGAAGAAACCGTGGCGAACTCTTACAGGAAAGACTGAACCACAGCAGCCATTACAAGTTGAACCTATAATGCAATTAGCTTATGATAATCCGCAAACGACCTATCATATCTTGGTTGCTCAATATTGATAATGTGGAAGATGAAGGAAAATTCGGTGTGCCCATGCTGAGCAACAAGCAACACTTTGGATATTTGGCCAACGGCCTGAAATTCTTGTCTGATGTCCGCCAGACACAACCGGATTGGGGCTTACCCGAACTTCTCATGCCTTCTTTTGAGGAGGTTATGAAGAAAAGTGCAAAATCATTTTATGGTATTGACCATCAGCTTTTTCAAGAATTTTACAAAGATAATGTCTGTGGCATACTACTTTCCAAAGACTGCGGGACGATTGTTTACGGATTTGGAGAAAATACATTGTATGTGTGGTTATTCAGGGAAGATGGCGGCATTAGCAATCTGTATATGTACTTTTACATAGAGTCAACTAAGGACAATGTTCGTCATATATACACGTGGCCGACATTGACGGAAGACGACCAGCTGTTTGCCGGAAATAAGGAGGAACGGGAGCAATTTTATGAGAAGTTGGCTAACAAATTGATGGTATATCTTGCAGTCAAAAAATATGTAAAGGTAGAAACAATCATCGTACCCGTTGGAACAACCACTAAATTGGATGATAAGATTTTAGGGTATAAAAAAGAAAAGGTCAGAAATGAGAGCGGTCAGGAAGTAATCGTAATGGATTCAAGGTGGTTCCGTAAGATTGTGAATGACAATGAAATATTTGTCAGAGGATTTTTTCGTTTCCAAAATAAAAAGGATGAAAATGGAGAATGGTACAAGGAATTGATTTTTGTGGACTCTTTTGTACGGCACGGTTATCATCGTAATGCCCTGATAGAAGAAGAAAATAATAATGAAGAGTAGAGCGGCACAATCCTTGTATCGGTTCTGTTTCACTTTTGGTGGAAGTCGGTGTGTAGTTTATATTTTCCTTGTGGATTATAGTTTGTATTTATCTGGATGTATGGAAAGCTTCATTCAGACTTCGAAAAATGAAAATATTGAAGCACAGTTTCACCTAAAGTGAAACAGAACCATTGTATCATATCAATCAATGAAATACATTACCCCGACCCGCGCCTCACGGCGCAGGTCGGGGTAAGAACATTCAAGGAATTATGCCGGTGTCCTCGCCTCCAGGAAGCGGTAGGCGTTGGCGTTTACAAGTCCCACAATCCGGTCGTGGTATTCCGTATTGGAGTTGCACAGCCCTCGGCTCTGTATGACCTTGCCCTGGCTCAACGAGAACTCCACGGTCTCGATGCGGTTGCCCTGACGGTCGTGTGCCGACAGGATAACGCTGTCCTTTTTTGCGTAATACTCGCATTGGAACACGCAATGGTGAAGGCTGCTTCCCTCGGCCTGAAAAGCCTCGATAGAGTCAAGCACGGATATTTCAATGTCATTGTCGCTGATGACAATCCCGAAGAAGCATGACTTTTCCCTGTAGAAGTCAGCCTCTTTCGCCTTGGCTCTCAACATCTGTTCCCTGTCTCTACGCTTCTCCTCCGCCTTGTTCCTTTTGTCCAGCCAACGGTCATGCGCGGCTTTGAGGTCTTTGGGACAGATATACTTGGCGTTGTGGATGTCCTTCCCACATTGCTCCAACAAACGGACGGTATCGCACCACAGGCCGTAGTCTGACGGGCGGTAATGATGCCGTGCGGCCACTTTGTACGACTGCCAGCACGTGTCCAAATCCAGCGGACGGCTCACAAAGTAAGCCACGGCCTGCAAGTCCTTGGACTTCATCATCGTCTCTATCCGGCTGTCCGTCAACAACGCTTTCATCAACCTTGCCGGATGGCAGTCATCGGGAAGCCTGCCTTTTATGCCGTTGCGCCTCAGTTCGGGAAGTACCTTGTAACGTGGGTAAACGTATGTGTCGGAAATCACCCAATGCACCTCGGACAAAAGCTTCAGGTCAATTCCTGTACACCAATTGAAACTGTCCACATACCAGCCCAATGTCCTCGCCCTTGATGTTACCGCCATCCTGCCCTCTGTATTGAGCCATAGGCGGCACACCTCCATGCAGGACGTTTCCAACTTCATCCCTTTCCGGCATACGGCTCTCAGCAGGAACACACGCTGCACCTGTAGGCCGTCCGCTACTTCAAGGGAAGAGAAGTAGACGGACTGCAACTCCTTACGCTTCAACGTGTCCTTTACCTGCAAGCGGTGTCCGCAATGGGGACAGCATACCGACTTGCCTTTTCCCCTATGGTCAAACTTCGCTCCGCAGTCACCGCAAGTGCAGTTATGGCCGGACGTGCGGAACGCAATATGTACAATGATATTTCCTAATGCCCATTCAATAGCCTTGGGGCTGACGGTTGACAGCTTCATGTTGGAAGCCGCCACCGCCTTTTCAAATCTGTTCCTCGGTTTCATGGCTCAAAATTGTCAAAGAGTGATGGTTGCAGTTTGGTTTCTTGTGCCTTGGCAGATTTTGGTTTATGGTTGCGTACCTGCAACTTGCGCAGTTCCCCGTCTTGGTAACGTTTGAGTGCGAGTGACCTCTGTTCTGCCTTTTCCTCTTCCGTCAGTTCCACATGGTGGTTGACCCACCACGTTGCAGGACTGCGGCTTGCCTATTTCAAGTTCCGGCTCGTCTATGCAGTGGACGGCCATTGAATAGATTTCATCGTCGGCAAATCCGCAGCAGCCCGACTTCTGCACTTCATTGAGGATGAACACCACCACATCGTCAATGGTGCGTGTCGTGGTTTCATACTTGGCACGGAAAAGTTCATCTTCCTTTGCCCTTTGGTCAAGATAACCCTTGATAATCTCCTTGAAATGTTCTGTTCCTTTCATATTTCCTTGCTTTTTTGTTGATAAATCCATACAGGTTAAATCGGCAGACCTGCCAGCAGTTCCAAAAGCGGTATGGTGTTGATGTCCTTGTCGAAACGCACCTGCCAGTCCGGCCTTGCGAGTAAAGACGGCATGAACTTCTTTACCGCAAACCGTCCGTTGTCGTTTGAATAGCAGTCGATGCTGGCGAAGTTCGCCCCGTCCTTGCGGATGTGGGAAAAAAACGGAGGCATACCGCAGAAACACTTGCGGATGCTTTCCCTGTCCCACAACAAGGTAAGCTCATAAATACTGCCATTGTAGCTTACACTCTCCTTTCTGTCAATGAGTTCTATTGCCATAATGCTTGATTTTTTGAAGTTCTAATCTTTTCCCTTTTGTTTGAAGCCTTGCGACTTCCAGCTCCGGGATGTTTTTACGATACAGGGGAACGGAGGGCGGAAGTGCCACAATGCAAACGTGGCAGGCGGAAAACACACGGAATACCCGATTTGGCACAAATCGCGGAAGGCTGCCGTGCGTTTTCCGCCACAGCCAAGCCTGCGCCGTTTGCAGACGGCACGCCCTCCGTAAATTCGTATCGGAAAACCCACGGAGCCGGATGCCATGAGGGGCAGGAAACGGAAAATCCCGATGCCACATTGAAATGACACCGGGATTCCCCATATATTTTGAAACAAATTCCTTATGAACCCTACGGCAAGGGTATCTCAAACGACTTCACCACGCACTGCGCCTCCTTGTCCAGGATGAACCAGTATTCGGAATGATAGCCCTGGCCGTCCGCGTCCACACCCTCGAAGTCAACCTTGACCTTCCAGCCGGAGAACGGTTGCGGACTCCCGTCAAGCTGGCCGCTGAAATCCATTAGCCGCCTCAGGCTCGACATGGCCGACATCTGCCGCTCCATCAGAGCCGCTGTTTCCTTGTCGTCCGGGTCGAAATCCTCCAGCCCGTCCGTAGCCTCCATCACCTTCTTGTTGATTTTAACCATAGCCATGGAGAGGGCCATCTTCTCCTCCTGCGTGATGTAGGTATGCCCGAACACGGAATCCGGTTTGCTGACGCCCAATATCCGTATGGATTCGGGATTGTGCACCGACGCCCTCAATGCCTTTTCCGCCATGTCCGTCGCACGATTCTCCAAGTTGTCCGCACAGCAGACAAAGCAGAACACCCCGATCCAAAACAACACGATGGAAACGAGTATTATCCAGATTTTCATTCCCGGTCTCATATCTTCACGATTTGAAGTTTGTCCGGCGATACGCCGAGCCGCTTGCGGTAGATGCTGCCGTCCTCCCGGTACATCTCCAGCTCCGAAGATGTGATGCCCTTCTCGCATATTTCCACGGCTTCCTCCAAGGTGAGCTGGTGGCCGCCGATGTTGCGCCAGATGGCGAAGGAGCAGGGTGCGTTCTGGTTGGCATAGTTGGAGCAGTTGAACGCCCGGCTTCCCACACGTATTTCCCCTCCGCAATGCGGACACCTGCCGATGACCGGCTGCATCAGGATATTGCCGTCGTCGGCCAGCTCCAGCACGGTCGGGAACGTCTTGCCCTCCTTGGAGGCGAAACCGTCCAGCAGGATGCGGCGTTTCTCCAAAAGTTCCGCCATCTCCGCGTCCGCCATCTTGCGGTTGCCAATGATGGCGTTGATGTTCAGTACGCAAGAAGGGTTGTCGCCTATGTTGTGCTCACAGCGGTACCCCTTGCAGGTCTTGACCACGTTGCCGCCGCACAAGGGGCAGCGGCCGATGATTTTCTTTTCTGTTTCCATTTTTTATTCGTTTATTGTTTTCTAATTGAACCCACGTTTCCAGTCTGCCACGATGCCGCCGATGATGTTCTTGCCGGACATCACGCTGGCCCATCCTTCCGGGTCGAGCGAGAACCAGAGGTCGTTCCACGAGAGCGTGCGCACCTGCCATGCCAGGATGAACAGGTCGGTGTTGATGGCTTCGAGCCTTGTCACCACCTCGTTGGCGATGTAATAGCGTTCCGAAGAGTCCAGCAGGTTGACCTTGTGCTTCCCATTCTTCCCGTCAGCCCCTGCCACATCGTAGCTGCCCGAAGTCACGAGCTGCCTCATGAAAGGATAGAGCGCCGCCATCTGCGTGGCCGCGTCCGTCAGCTCGTCCGACACGATGGCCGCTATCGCCGTGCCCTTGAGGTTGCTCCCCACCGATTTGAGCAGCAGGTTGCAGTTCTGCGGTATCTCGGTCGTCACCAGTTCCCCTGCTCGTTTGATTTGGTAGAGATTCTGCACCACCCCCTGTGCATTGGAGAGATATTCCAGCATCTTGTCCTCCACGCTGTGTACCCGGTCGAGGGCGACAGTCACGGCGGCTTCGGCGGCGATAATCTTCTCCTGCGTCTTCCTGCGCTTGTCGTGCAGGCTTTTCAGTTCTAGCGTCTGTGCCGTCACCGCGCCGGTCAGTGCCGGATCTATCTGTTGGGCGAATGCCGGAAGGGCATTACCTCCGGCCAACCACAGGGCCAACGCCCCAGCGGCCATTTTCAGTCTATTTGCTTTCATCTATATTTAATTTTACGTTACATTTTAAGGCTTCCCTTTCTCCGTTCCGCCAGATTCTGGTCACGTTCCTCCTTGCGTGGGGCGAGAACTGGGGTTATCGGCTTGTTCAGGAGGCAGTCGTTCCAGTCCTTGAACGCCTTGGGCGGCAGCCATTGCCCGGTACAATAACGGATGGGTAAGTGTGCGGCAAGCTGTGAGGACAACGCCTTTATCGGATTGACGGTAAGGCTTTTGCCCCCGGCTCCCACTTGCAGGCCGCCCTCCGCCTTGCTGATTTTCATCGGGATGCCCTCCAGCAGGCCAATCATGCGAAGACCATAGATGCGTCCGGCGATGTCGTTGTCAAAACAGTCGAAAGCCTTGGCATTCGGGAAACGGTCCATCACGCCGACAATCTGGTTGTCGGAAAATGTCCCTCCGAGGGAGACCAACGCCACATCCGGGTGCAGCTGTCCCTTGTTCATTTGGTGGAAAGCCATCGCGTCGAAGGCGGACTCACAGAAGAACACGCTTCTGACCGCTTCCGGATTGCCGCCGGAAAGGTCGGCCACCCATGCCGATGAAGAGGAATCCGTGCCAGCGGCCTTTGATTTGTAACCTCCGTAACCGCGTACTTCATATCCTTTCACCTGATTATCCGTGTCGGTATAGGGAAAGCCGATGTTGTAGCCATCAAAATTCCCGTTCCGTCTGTCCCGTATGAGAAAAACGAATGGGGCAAATTGTCTGACCGTTTCATCGGATAGTCCGCGTTGGTGGAAGATCTGAGGAATGCGCTCCATGTCTATTTGCTTCACTTCATATCGTGAAATATCAAAAGCTGATGCAGCCTTGGCTGATTTCAGGTATTCCCAATCTTCATGGTATTCCGGTTCGGGCATATTGGCGAAGCGTGCCATGACCTTGGCAGTCTTCTGCCAATCGTCCTTACCGGTGACGAAAAAGGCACCCAGATTCTCACGGATAAGTGTCAGGACATCCCCTTTGGAGCCGTCCCGGCGGAAGAACGTCTGGGTGCCCCTGTCGTTGGGATGGCTGACAATGATGGTGTCACGCTTCTCCCGTCCGTCACCCAATACCAGCTCGATGTAACGTCCCACGCCGGCCTTGCGGTCAAGGCGGTAGCCGAGGGCGTAGGCCACATCGGTCACGCCGACACGTGACTTGAGTTCCTTGAAGTTTACCTTGTAGTCCGGCATACGGTATTACTTTGTTTGGATTAGATACTCATCTTGGCGCTTACGGCCTGCGTCCTGCCCATCATGGCAATCTCCGGTCCGAAGGTCTTGCGTGCTGTCATGTTCAGGAAGGCCGCCTTGTCCTTGTAGTCCGTAAGCTGGAAGTAAGTCCGGGCCGTGCCTTTCGACACCTTCTTCAGACCCAGCTCCACGCCGTCATACGAGGCACGGATGGCGTAGTCGCCGCCGCGTGTCTTGACGATGGCCGCGTTCCTGAAGGGCACTTCCTCGCCGGGGGCAAGCGGGGCGAGCGGGTCGTTCTTGGCCAGGTAGGGCTGTTCGTTCAAGGCCAGCCGCTGCCTGTCCACATGGTCGAGTATCATGTCCGAAGCCCTGTTCACGTCCGCCATGACCGAGACGATGAATTTCGGCTCCTGTTTCAACACGCCGATCCACGAATCCAGGTAGGCGGCCGAGTTGTCCGTGACCTTCGAGTCAAAGCCCATCGAATGGCTTATCATCGCCGCCGTCAGTTCGGCGACAAGCTCCTCCTTGGCATACTTGGGGTCTCCGAACCTGCCCATGCCGTCGCGGTTGAGCCGCTGCGGTGTCATGGTGGAGTGGGCCATCTCATGCAGCATGGTGGAATAGAACTCCATGCCGCCACGGTAGATTTCATCGGGCGTACTCCCAATGTTGAACTGCGCCTTCATGGGCAGCACCACGATGTCCTGTCCCGGCGAGTAATACGCCCCGTCCACACGCTTGTCCGCCTGTATCGGGCAGACCCAGCCCTGCGTTTCGACCATCCTGTCAAGCGCGGCGTGGGCGTACATGCCTTCCGTGTCGCGGAGTTCGGGTATCCTGAACCTGTCCATGAGCTTTTGCATCCGTTCGGGCTGCACTTCGGCCAGGTTGGTCTGCGCCACGTTGTACACGGGAAACGCCTTGACGAACGGGATGACCTCCATGCCTTCCTTCTCCTCTTTGCTCATGGCCCGGTATTCCTCCGAACTGACCTTCCTGCCGTCCTTGTCTTTCACGAGCATGTCCCAATAGATGACGGGGAAGGCCTTCTCGCCTTTGAGCACGTGGGCTTTCAGGTTGTGCGCCTGCTTGAAGGTGAGGAACACGGGCAGGTCGTAGCCGTTGGCCGCCGTGTGGAGCTGCAGGAAGAAGGAGTTGGAGCCGGAATAGTTGCGTCCGCCCACGTTCTGGGGCAGACCCGCATATCCCGACGCTCCGCCTATCCAGCCCTTCTTCCAGTCGGACGCCTTCATCTGCTCCATGCGCCCGATCATCATCTCGGCGAAGCGGTCTATGGCCGCCTGGCCGGAGTTGGCAGATGCCGGGTTAGTTCCAGATGCCATAGTCTCCGTCGTCGATTAGCTGGCGTTCCATCTGCATGATGTCCGTCTGTTCCACATAAAACTCGGCGGACTCGTCCGACGGGTCCGTGCCGTGCGCACGGCACCACTCCAGATAGTCCTGTTCGCTTTCGCCCTCCAGCACGAAGCGGAGATAGCCTATCTTGCCTTCCTGGAGGAGTTCAACAAGCTCCTCGTGATTCATTGCTTCTGACATAATAATACTATTTTGTTATGAGTAAGTGATTTACATTTTCATTGAGTTTGATTTCTCCAGCCTGTTGGTCTGGGCCGAGAGCAGCCCGTTGATTTCCGGAGTGAGGTACTTGGCCGCAATCTGCTCGCGTGTGGCGGTACGGGTCTTGAAAAGCGAATAGCCGTCGTCAAAGGAGATTTCATGTCGGGCGGTCTTGCCCTTGTCGCCCATGTCCACGTACACCTTCCATTTGTTGTCGGTGTGGTCTTTTGCCACACGGACACCCTTGGGGTCAACGCCTTCGGGAAGCCGGTACTTCTCGTAGGCGGACTTCAGGTGCAGCCGCTCGCCGAAGTTCTTCTCGATGAGCTGGTTCGGGGTCATCACCCGGTCGAAGTAGGCGTTCAGGTCCTGGCGAGAGGCCACGGCGGACATCCTTGCGCCGTCCACCTGGGCATAGAACTTGTACCGCCCGAAGTCGGGACGCTGCTCGTCCTTTTCCTTGTAGACATTGAACTTCTCGATGGCAACCGCTCCTTCCGCACCCTCCATCTGCCGTGGGAACCTGTAGGTGTCCTCCGGCACTTTCGGCATCAGCTTCGTCGGGTAGTAGCGTTCCATCAGCTGCGGCACGGTCAGCTCCTTCTTCTGGTAGGCGGCGAGGTCGGCGGCGTCCATCTTTTGTGGCTTGAGCTGCTGGCCGTCAATTTTAGCGGTGAAGTACCAATCCTCCGGGTTGTCCTTGCCCTGGTAGGCATGGCCGTGGGTCACTTTGCCGCCGTCGGCTGTCACCATCTGCGGTTCGCGCGGCTTGCGTTCCTTTTTCGCCCCGGCCTGCTGTTCCACATTGGCATCCGCCTTTGCTTCGGGTTGCCGTTCTGTGCTTTTCTGACGGGCAGGTTTCTCCTGTACCTCATTCGTGGCCGTCTGGACAGGCTTGTCCTGCATGGCCTGGTCTTTCTTTTTCTTTGCCATATCAGTATTGTTGGGTATGATTTCTTCTTTTATCTTTGACTTTTCTCCGGCTTCTTGTATGGACCGCTCATCCTTTTTCAGCTTGTGAGTTTCGAGTTGGTCACAGATGGCCACCCTCTGCCCGGAGCGTATCAGCTTGGGAAGATATACATCCAAGGCGTGGTAGGGAAACAGGGTGTACTTGACAGGTTCTTTTTCTCCGGGAAAGGCTCTGCTCGTCAGTGTGATGGCCAGGATGGCGGCGGCCTTGACTGCATCCTCCCGGTACATCTCGTAGAAGTCCCCCTTGCGGAAGAGGAGCATCGCGTCGGGATGCTTCTGTTTCAGCGTGTCGAATTGCCGCAACATGTCTGCGGTGTTTTCCTGTTCTTGTTTCTTTGCCATAAGCGGACGGATTTAGCGTTTGAGACTTTGGCTGACATTCTCTTTGGGGGAGTGCAGTTTCATGGTACGTTCCTGTGACTGCCTGTCCACGACCTTCTGGTATTCCCAACGGTTGCTGTCGGTCTGCACCAGTCCGAGGTATTCCGGGTGCAGCTCGTCGTAGCGTAGCTTCTGCTGGCGTTCCCATTCCTTCAGGTCGCCCCTGATGACCTTGAAGCCCTGCGGCTCCCTCAGGTCAACGCCGACCGACACCTTCTCGCCGCCGACATTGAGTTCCACGGGCTTGCCGTCACGCACCTGCTGCTTCTGTTGCGTGCCCAGCTCGATGTCGTTCACCTTCTCCATGTCCTTCAGCTTCTGTTCCAGCTGTATATCGGTCACACGGCGGTGGATGACGGATTTAGTCTCAGGGTCGAGCTGGAGATACTGCCGGGTCTTTTCGCCGTCCACATCCACGGCCTTCTGGATGACTTCTCCTTTTTTGAGGCGTTCCGCTTCCTGTTCAGTCAGGCCGAGAGCCTGGTTGCGTTGCGTTTCTAGGGCCGCCCTGACGGGATAGGCCATCAGGGCCGGGTTGCCCAGCCTGTCTGACACCAGCTGGAGTTTGAGCGGCAGCGTGACGGCATTGCCGTTCTGCGCACGGATGGAAACCTGCATGAGAGGCGTGACCTCGCCGGAGAGCAGCTTTTCCTTCACCTCCTGCGGCAGAAGGTCTGCCTTCTCCCTGTCGATGCCCAGCATCGCCAGCTTCCCGTAGGGTAGCGTTTCGGATAAATTTCTGTTGTCCATTTCGTTATACTTGTTTTTACGGGTTAATTTTGCGGCCGAAACCGCTTGAACACCCTGCAAAAGTATTTTCACCCAAACAAGAAAAAGAAATGCACAACACTATTCTGCCATTCCTGATGCTGTTGCTGATGCCCTTTAGCGCATCGGCACAGTTCTATACCATTACCAAAGAGTCGGAGTTTATACCATGTTCTGTAAGTAAAACGATGAAAGCGACTGGAAAAGAGAATGATACAATCAGTAATAATGCGCAAGATGTCAGAAACGACACCTTGCATATCCATGTGGCGACAAAAGAAAAGAAGAAGGTGAAAGGCCAAAAAGATGACAAAAGGACATCCCAAAAATCCATGCCTCCCGAATTGACTATCCTCAACCTCTATGCGGAAATCATACGGAACGGCATACGGCATCCGAAAATCGTATTGGCTCAGGCCATCCTTGAAACCGGGTGGTTCACCTCCCCGGTATGCCGGAACAAACACAATCTGTTCGGCCTGACCAACCCACGGACGGGAAAATATTTCGAGTTCGGACATTGGACGGAGAGTGTCCGGGCCTATTACACCAAGGTACAGTACAAGTATAAGGGAGGAAACTACTTGTTATGGCTCAGGGATATAGGTTACGCGGAGAACCCCAATTACATTCGGGAAGTAATCGGGGTTCTAAGAATGATTTAAGATACAAAATCTTATTATCATCTTTTTATGTATCTTATTGAACTTCCGCTACCAAATGGATATTCTGATACATCAGTATTTAAGTAGGGTGAGTCAGGAACAGGAATCCCTTCAAATCCATAACGCGTTTTCTTAAATTGCATTCCATCATCCGCACATTTGTAAGTCTGCCATTTTGTTGGCTTATATACAGTTCTTACAATACCCTTATACACACCTAGGACATAAGTGATTTTTGTAATCATAGATTTACTTACCGGCCAATATTTACGGGTTGATTCATAATCGTTTGCTCGCCTATAAATGCCAGTTGATTTAGATTGGTTATAACTTCTATTAAGACTTACAAGAAGCAGCAATTCGCCTTCTTGGGGGGATATCTTTGGGCAATCATATAATAAACACAATTCTTCTGTGGTTTTTATGCCCTCATCCCATTGATGGTGACCACTTGTAATGTTAGTGAGAAGATTGTCCTTATTGAATTTAGTGTATGACAACATATCAATAAGTACAGATTCCACCAAAAAAGCGGTTTCGTCTGACAGCTTATGCCTGATAATATAATGCTTAACTTTTAAGCCGTCCTTATGGATGGAACGAATAGTTTCAAGTTTAAGATTATGACTGTCAGTATTCTCTTGAAGGGCGTCTTCTGTATGTTGGAATACCCTGTTCCCCTTGCCCTTTCCAATGTAAAAGATACAGTCATTTCTTGGGTCAACCAGTGCATATACATAAGACTGCAATTCGTCTATTACTTTTTGTGTGAACATCCCTTTATAATTGATTTTAATTCATTGGTTGATACATTCGCCCTGTGCAGCATAGAATGACAATTAGAACAGACCATTAAAAAATCAGAAGGCTCTATTTTGTGTTCACCATCTGTCGTTGCTAATCCAATTTTATGATGAGCTTCTATGAAATCTTCACCAATTTCACCGTAAACGGATTTAAAATTGAATCCGCAGATTTCACAATACAACTCGTTATTATGCTTCCTTTTGAAGATAGATTTAGCTTCAGCAACAACTTTTCTGTTACGTTCTATTTTCATATGGGTCACTAATTTTCTACCTCCCTCAAAGAAGTGATTATTGCTAGATTCCCATGGAATTTCTTCCTCTAAGCACCAATAACTTCTGTTATTTTTAGATGATTGTTTGCCTAACCAAGCACAATAAGTTTTATAGGCATCTTCCAGTTCTTGTGAATATATATTGGAATGGCCAAGAATACGGGTAATATGCTGTGTCGTTATAGTTCCGTGTTTATCCGGATTTTGTCTGTGTTGTTCTAGTGTGTTGTTGGCATAGCCAATGAATCTACTCGGCGCAAAATGAAAATCACCATCTATTTTATAGGCGATGAATACCCGTCCATGGCTTATATATTTGGCCATTATATCAAAATCATTATCTGAATCACCCATCAAATACTTTTCAATGGTTTTGATATTTGTGATAATCTGATTTTTATTCAATACCAATGATGTTTTCATATTCAATAAATTGGTTGTTAGCATTAAATACCTTCGCTATACAGACTTAGCAAAGATTATTGCAAAGTTAGCCAATTTTTAGAATCATTTTGCAATAGCCTTAAAATAATGATTGACAGATAATAAGAAAGGACAGTAAATGCGCCGGATAAAAGGCATAGAAGCCATACTTGGCCACGTTTCCGTGGATGAAACCTCTTGTGCCGTCATACAGGAAGATGACTACACAAGCAAACAACGCACCGATTATGCCGTAGTGCATCATCAGCGGAAAGGCAAAGAGCAGCTGCAACATCCTGCGCAAAGTGACCGGCGTATTCTTGACCATACCCAACAGGTAGAATACCACAATCATCAGGACACCCCGCCATTCATAGTCCGTTCCCAACCATGCAGCCAGCCATGCCGTCAGCAGAATGGAACAACAGCATAAGATGCGATGCTCCCGAAGCCTCTCGAAAGCGGCCAACGCCAACACTCCCAAGGCCAGCGTGAACATCACGTTGTGCGTGCCGTCCGCTCCGTTCAGCAGATACCACGGCACTTCGCTGATGGCAGCGAACAACAGGAGGGAAAGGAAGTAGCGCATCCGGTTGCGGGTATGGGCAAATCCTTCCGCAACCAGGAAAGCGAACACGGGAAAGGCGACACGCCCGAAGCACCGCATTACCTCATAAGCCCAGGTATTGCCGTCCATGAGATAGTATGCGCAGTGGTCTGTCATCATTGAAAGCACGGCGATGATTTTCAATGCGCTGCCGCTAAATAAAGGAAGCGACTTTAACGGATATGAAGTTGAACTAATATCCATATATTATTATCATTCAATTTATTATCAAGGACAGTTAGACAAATCCTTAACTCATTCCCAGCAGTTCCTTGACCATGTTCTCCACCTCCTGATTGACCCGTTTGAAGTTGCGGTTGAGCAGGATTTCCTTCTCCCTGTCATTCTTGAACTCGTAGATTTTGGGCAGCGGCACGTAGTGTTCCTCCTCGTCCTTAATCTTCTTCATGTCGAAGTGTGTCTTGCAGAAATACTTGGTGGTCTTGAACTCCTCCGACTGCTCGATGTCGAACCTGTCCAGCATCTTCTCGTCCGTGGCGGTGAAGTCACGCGCCGCCTGTCCGGCCAGCCATCCCGTGGCCATGTCCGCTATCTTGGCGGCAGGAACGAGGTAGTCCATCTTCTCCGATATGGTGGTGGAAACCTTCTGGTCGTTGATGGAGATGGAGCGCGAGGTCTGCTTGGCCTTGCCGAACACGTCGTTCTGTGCCCATTCCAGCGTCTCCTTGTTGCGTGCCGCCCCCATGAAGATGTTGCCGCACGTGGTGATAATCTTCTGCATCCCGACCTTGCCGTAGTCGGCCTCCAGTTGCGGAAGCTCCTGGAAGCCCAGTGTAACGGCCACCTTATTGGAGCGTGCCGTGCCGATAAGACGGTCTATCTTATGGAAATAAAGGGTGGGCAGCTCGTCCACGATGATGCTCACCGGGATGTTCCCCTTGGAGTTCACACGGGTTATCAGGCGGTTCAGCACCAATGCGTTGAGCGAGCCGATGACCTGCTCCTTCTCCGGGTCGTTGGCGATGACAAGGTAGCTGGGATGCTCCCTGTCGGAAATCTTCAGGTCGAAGTCGTCCCCGGTGAACACCCAATAGGCTTCAGGCGACACGAGTCTTGCCGCATTGACGCGCAACGTGCCCACCATGCCTTCCAGCTGGTCGTTGGCCTTGTTCTCGTAAGCACTCTTGAACGGCGCCATAAGCGAGGCTATCTTGTCATCCTGCATCAGGATGTTGAACACCTGGTCGTATGGCCTGCCGAGAAACGAGAGGACGTGCGGCATGTCCGAATATTCCCCCGTGACAGTGTCCGGCTCCACCACGTTGCCGTCCTTGTCCTCATACCAGCAGCGGTCGATACGTATCAGCTTCCCTGTGCGGTCTTTGTAGCTGTAACCATTCAAGTCCACGAACATCCTATCTTCGTCAGTGGAAACGTCATTACCTTTTTCGTCCACAAAATCCAGCACTACGTTGCCGTCCTTGTCAATGGCATTGAAGTCGTCCCAATTTCTGATGACGATTTCCAGCTTCTTTCCCTCGTGTAGGATGAAGTGCCTGAGCTTCCTACCGTCCTTGAAGCCCACGGGGTGGAAGTTCACAAAGAAGTAGATGATGGCCGCGAGGAAGTTCTCCGCCGAGTTGGTGAAGAACGCCTCCGAACCGCCTTTCTTCTCGCCGCCGCCCTTGTTGAGCGATGCCAGCAGGGTAGCCGCCGTTTCCGACGCCGCCGCAAGGTCGGGGATGTACTTCCGCTGTATGGGATTGATGCGGTCGGAATACTCCACATCGGTAAAGTTGATGGTGCGGAAACCGCAGTTGGCAGGCAGCCTGCCGGCCTTCCGATTCTTGCAGAACTGGTAGAAGAGCGTCTTTGCAAGCGTGGGATACTTGAAGTCATAGACCATCATGGCGAACCCCTTGGCGGCGTGCTGCCGGATGAACGGGTCAATGACACCGAAGGACTTGCCCGAACCGGGCGTTCCCAACACGATTGTCCCACGGAAGGGGTTGATGATGTTTATCCATCCCCTGTGCATCTTCCGCTTCCAATAGTATATCATGGGGATGTTCACCGAGTAGTCGTTGGCGACCAACACCTCCGACTGCTGGAACGACTCGTTCTCGAAGTTGAAGCGGTCTTCGCCGACCTTGTTGTTGTAATACTTGGCGATGCCGTCCAGCCCCTGGTGTACCAGCATGGTGCCCACCACCGAACAGAGAGCGTACAGGATGCGGTTGGCAGGGAAACCGAACCAGCTGATGCCGAAATACATCCCGTGGAACACGAAGCACAGCCCGACAAGGGTCAACCCGGCCAGCACGGGATAGACCACCATCGTGCGCACATTGAACTTCAACGCCTTCTTCGCCTTGGTGCCGATACAGACGATGCAGATGCACACCAGCTCCGCCACCTTGCAGCCCGATACGGTGTTGAATACCTTGAAACGCCCCAACAGATCGAGAATGAACTGCGTGATGCGGTTGTCCGCCGTGACAGGCAGGTTCATCACAATCTCTATAATCAGGAAGATGTAAATGCAACTGCGGAAATAGTTGTACATCTGCTGCTGTTCCCTTGTCTCTTCAAATGCCATGCCTTCTGTTTTGTTTACAAGTGGTTAAAAAGGAATTCTCATTCCAAGCAACAACCCGTTGCGGAACGTGTCGCCGTGCAGGAAGTTCACGTTGTTCTTCTGTATCAGGGCGAACTCCCAGCCGTTACGGAATACATAGCTGTATTCAAACCCTCCCTCCAACCCGATGAAGAACCGCTTTTGTACCGCGCCGAACTGAGGGCCGAAGCGGAAACGGAGCATTCCGTTCTTGTAACGCACCAGCCGGTGCTTGTAGACAATGCCGCCGTCCCAATAGTAGCCTTTCCAGAAATCCTTTTCCTGCCAATGGGTACCGGCCTCGCCGTACAGCTCCACGGCATTTCCGTATGACAGCGGATGCTCGTAACCTACGGTCGCGTTCAGTGTGGAGGGAAACAGGAAGCCGGCGTTTACCGCCAGCTTGCCGTCCTGTGCGGACGCGCCAATGGCAACGACCGCACTGAATAAGGTGATTAAAAACTTCTTCAAAAACTTCTTCATTGCTTGTCGGAATAAGAGATATAGTAATAAGGATAGTAGGCTGCATCCTTCAGGATGTCGGCATCGAAGCCGTCCGCATGGAGGATGTCCTCGTATTCGACGGTCAGCACGATGACCCGTCCGCTGATCTGATTCTCGGATATTTCAATGCGCAGCACCTTCTCGTCGGGAAAGGTCAGCTTGGGCAGCACCATCACGTTGCGGTAGTCTTTCCTGAACTTCCTCGTGGAGTTGAGCGTGAATACGGGCGACAGCTCGATAGTCTGCGAGTTGGTCGCCTTGGTCTCCTTCTTGTCCGTGAGCTTCACGCGGATTTCCTCGATGTCGTAGGGAATCTTCGTTTTGTTGCGCAGCGAAAAGTCGATGAAGAAGTAATCCCCGACGGCGTAGATGTTGTTGACCGTGGCCTTCATCCCGTGCGCCCTCGTCACGATCTGGTTGTACTTGCGCCTGCTGCCGTACACCGCCCACGCATAGCGTGCCATCTCGGACATGGGCATGGTGACTTCTGGGTTGATGTAGGACTGCGTGTGGGTGTACGGCACCTCGAAGATGGCGGCCGCCTGTCCTGGCTCTTCGGTATAAAGGACGTCATATTGCGCGATGTGTCTTTCCCCGATGAGCGTGATGGTGCCCAGCAGCTCGTTCTCCGTGTAGCCGCCGGACCGTATGGAATCACCCTCATCATGGTACGGCTTGATGCGGACGATGTTGTCCGTACACTGATTCCCGGCAATCTTCGGGGTGGAGATGTCCACCAGCTTGATGGGTTCGGGCATGACGATGTGTGTGGTCACATCCCGGTTGACATAGATTTTCTCGTTGGCGTAGGCGGCCATGCCCACGGCACAGAGCAAAGTCAGTAAGATGGTTCTTGCTTTCATATAAGTAAGTATGTATTTGTTTTTCAAATCATGTTCACCTTGCATCGTCCGAGTTGATGAGATAGACGATGGTGTTGTACTTGATTTTCGCCTTGTTCTTCCGGATGTTGGAAGACAGGGCGGAAGTGGCGGAGTTGTACATGTTCTGCAGGGCCTGCAAGGCAATGGCCTCGCCGGATATGCCGGAACCGTAGCCGCCGTCGGACTCGATGTTGATGTCCTGTTGCACCACGTTGGAGCTAGCGTTCTTCACGAAATCGCGGAACGAGGATTCGGGCACGTAGAAGCCCTCCATGCCGTCGTTGTCGAATACGGACAGCTTGACCTTGATGAACTTGTCCCCGGCAAGTATGCTGGTGATGGTAGCCTTCACTCGCTGGCTGGAGAATCCCGTCACCGTGCCGTAGAGGTAAGTGCCTTTCCTCAACTTGGTGCCGCTCACCGTCACGTCGTCAAGCAGCTTGAAGCGCAGGCGCGTGCCTTCCTTGGCCTTGGTGGTCTGGTCTATCATGGCGCGTATCAGCCTGGCTTCCGCCGTACCGTCGGGAGCGGCCACCGTATGGAACTTGTCCGCATTGGTGTCGGCAGACTTGATGACAAGGTTCGGGCGGTTTCGTTCCGCCTCTTCCTTGCGGATTCTCGCCAGCGAGTCGGCACGCTGCCTTTTGGTCGCCTCTTCCGCTTCCGGGTTGCCGAACCCAAGGCCGCGCCCGATGGCCTTCTGCCTCTCGTAGCTGCGGCGCTGGATTTCCTCCAGGTCACGGGCGAAGTCGTCCTGCGAAGTGTAGCCCATGCCACTGCTTCCATCAGACATACGGTCTGAAGGTGCATTGTTGCCATAGGCGTATGAATTGATGTGTCGCCTGGACTCCGCCAACGAGCGTTCCAGTTCCTCCATTTCCTGCTGCCTACGGATGCGCTCCGCTTCCGCTGCGTCCAGTCCGTCCAGTTCCTCCTCGCTGTAGCCGTGTCCCGGCTCCTCTTTCTCCTCCTTTTCCTCGCCAATGCCTCCCACGGCGGTAAAGGCGTCCTCGTCGCCGAAGCGGCGCGACATCTCGTACATTTTGTCCCCGGCTTCCTCGGCGTGTGCTTCGGGCAGTTCCGTGTTGATGCGGTCGGTGGCCACGGCTTGTTCCGGCTCTCCGCCGCCCCCAAAAGTCTGCATCACGAAATACACCAGGGCGCACAGCGGTATGAAGATGACCGCCGGGAAGATGTACTTGGGTTGTTTGAAATTGACTTTAATCATGTTCTCCGTTATTATTGATGAATTTTACAATGTTCTCCAGCCGCTTGTACTGCCTGACAATCCGCAGGGAGTCACCGTGCGTTTTCCGAGGCATGGCTATCAGGGAGTCAAGTTCCCGTCGGATGGCCCGTCCGCTGTCCGCCAGCTCCTGTATCGTGGCACGGTGCAGGCCTTTGTTCGACTGTATGGTGCGGAAGCCTTGGAACAAGGGTTCCATATTGGCAATGACGCCGATGCCGTGTGCGTTGTCCGTCCCGTCCGGCCTGCTATTGTTCATGATAAGGGAGCATACCAGTAAGAGCGACAATGTTCCCGTAACACAGGCAAAAGTCCTTTTCGGATGCTTCCGTGCCCAAATGTTCGCCAGACGGATGCGACCGGCCAACCGGAGTCTTTCCCCGGCCTTTCCCAGTTTGGGTTGCAGCCATGCGCGGATTTGCAAGTGCGTCCTTAGCCTGCTTTCCCGAAGTTTCTTTCTGATTCTCATATCCAAATTGCATTTAGTAGTCCAAATCCTTGTTTTCGAGCGTCCTCCAGTTGGTAATCAGCAATCCGTGGGGATTGTTCCGCGTCCTTGGCACGGACTCGACATATCCGGTCGTGACCAAAGAACGCTTCAGGTCACGGGTGCGCCGCTTGATGAGCTGCGTGCCGTAGTAGGTGAACTTCCGTTCCTGTTCGTCGAAGTCGATGGAGTCGCACATGACGGTGCAGACCGCCGACGAGGAGATGATGTCGGAGTAAAAGCCGTTCTCGTCCATCGCCTGCTTCTGTTTCAACGCCGTGCCGTCCGCCATGTACATGGCCTTGCCGAGTGTCCACTTGATGTAGTCGTTGTCGGGCGGCAGGTTGAAGAAATACTGATGGAAGAGCTGGATGTGCGCCTGGGCCTCCATCGTGAAATTGGCCTCCAGCTGCGCGCGCTCGGCGAGGAACGGGATGTCGCCGTCCAATATGTATATCTGCTCCCTTTCCTTGTTTACGAGGGAGATGCAGCACCATACGGTGAAGCCGCAGATGACGGCGCATCCGCCTATGGTGGCCAGCACCGTCACCATGGCGAGCCTTGTTTTCTGTGCCAGTGATTCTATGAGCATATTTCTTTATTTTTATGATTTTATCTTCCAGATTTGGGCTTGACCATGGAAACCGCTCCACCGGCCACCGAACCGGCCGCGCCTCCAGCCATGAAAGCGATGCCCGTAGCCGTGGAGCCTGCCGCCGTGGCCGCGCCCGAACTTACGCCGCCGGGGATGAGCCACGAGGCCACTTCCGGAACGAAACGTATGATGTACGCGCCGACCAGCATCCCCATGGCGTACATGCAGTTGGAGCCGATGCCCTGCAGCCCCAATGCGCCGATCTGCGACCATGAGTTGACCGAACCGTGCAGCAGGTGGTCGTAGGCCACGAGGTCTTGCTGGAGGTTGTAAAGCAGGATGAAGTCAACGTAGTAGAGGCACATGTAGGTCACGAAGCCCCACAGCGAGAGGGAAAGGAACTTGGACATCCACTGGCTCCACGCCGAGTTCCACGGCGGGGCGAGGGAAAGGGCGAACATGATGGGGCAGAATATCATCATGATGGCCATGAAGATGCGCTGAGCCACGAGGATGCCGTAGTAGGACATCTGAAAAATCAGCTCTCCCACGAAGCGGATGACATCGTTTATCCATTCGCTGACCTTGGTCTCCGTGGCCACCACCGCCCGTTGGGCGTAGTTGTTGATGGTGTTGCCAAGGTTCTCCACGTTGTAGATGAGCTTGTCCCACCATGCGGCGTCCTGTCCGATGGCGGCCACCTGCTGCGCGGTTGCGATGGAATCCTGCACGGTGCGCAGCCGGTCAAGGTACTCGCTTTGTTTTTGAGCCACCTTCAGCTCGAAGGCGGCCACCTCCTTGTTCTTGGCCTGCGCCATCGCCTTGCTCGCGCTTTCAAGTCCCTTGCCGGGCACCTGCAGGGCGTCACATATCCACGAGGAGGAAGAGATGCAGATGGAGATGCCGACGATGCGGAGGAGCTTCATTACGTCCATGCCGCGCCGTCCGAGCATCATCATCCAGCACTCGTAGGAACCCACGCAGAGGGCGAGCAGCAGCCCGATGATACGGGCCAGTCCCACCGCGTCGCCCAGCACGGCCACGTTGGGGAACGTCTCCATGGCGACAAGGAGCTTGTCCAGGCTCTCGTCGATGGCCGGAAGGCCTATGGTCAATAAAACAGCAGACAGTTGCATAATCGTATTCTTATCTTCATGTAATACATTTTAATTCTAATAATGTGTGGCGGCCACGGCGCAGAGGTTGGCGGTCTGTTTCACGAGTGCCTCCATCTTTCCTTTGGCTTCTTCGTAGGCTTGCTGCCGCTTGGCGTTCTCCAGTCCGTAGCCCACGCCCGTCTTGCGGATATAGGCAATACCTGCGCAAAGGATTTCATTCTGCCTGCCCAGTTCGTCCACCTGCGGCTTCAACTTTCCGCCGCTTTTCGTCATGCAATAGAGCAGGCCGTCGGTGATGCAGTCCTGCATCCGGTTGAACTCGTCCTTGTAGGCCGGATAGACCAGGTCAACGGCGCGGTCGGCCTCCCGGACAAGCTCCTCCTTGTACAGCTCTTCCACATATTTGCGTTCTTCCTCCACCTTCTCCAGCTTCTGCCGCTGGGTCTCCTCGGATATGACCCGTGTGGGCATGATGCGTTTGATGTTCGACTTGGATTCCTTGAAGCGGACACGGAAGCCGGACTTGAAGCCCGCCCATTTCCAATACATTTCCGCGCCGGAGTAACCCTTGTGCAGGAAATAATAGTACCAGTCGGGCGCGAAGTCCCACGGCCCGTTCTCCATGGACTGCCATTGTTTCTTCTTCTCGTCATCACGGACGGGTACTTGTGCCTGAATGCCAGAGGCTGCCAACAGGCTGAACAGGCAAAGTGTTATTACTCTATATCTCATATCCTTGGTTCCATTTGTTGATAATTGTTTTTGCTATCTCGTCCTTGACTTCGGAGTTCAGTATCTCCCAGATGTAGTCCGGCTTCCATCCGCAATCGGTAACAAGATAGCAGTAAAGGTTCGCGTTGTCGATGATGTACCTCGCCCTGTCAATGGTGCTTTTCAGCGTCATCACCAGGTTCAGTTTCTCGTCCATGGAAGCCTTCATCAGGTTGATGCCGGAAGCGGCCACCGACGCATAGAGCTTGTAGCAGTGCTTCACCTCCCTCGATATGGCCAGGTTGGCGTCGGCATAGTACCACGCCACGAAGGGCTTCTTGCTGACATGGCCGAACGTGTTTGAAGTGAAGTCCTTGTATTCCTTCACCAACTGGTACAGGGCATTGGCCGTGGAAGAGATGGCACCTGCCAGCACCAGGTTGGAATGGGCGTTGTCCAGCTTTGTGTTCAGGGTGGTGCGCACGTCGTTGAACTTGCCGGCCCCCTTAGTGATGAGCGACTGCTCGCCGAAGCTGGCGGCCACACGCTGCATGGCCTTGTCCTCGTCCTTCTTCACCGCCTTGTGCAGGGCTATCAGGGCCTCGATAGTCGGGAGGTCTTTGGGTATGACTCCGGCCGATACCCTGACGGGAAGCGACAGTACGGCGATTGTCATAAAGGCAGCAACAAAAACCGCCTTGCAATTTCCTATACCTTTTATATTATAGTCCATGGCTCTTGTTGTCTGGTTCAGTAATTGGAAGCTACAAGCCCGTTCCATGACTGGACAAGGCTACCGACACGGTTCTTCATGGTCACCACGTTTGCCCAGCCCTCCGGGTCGATGGCAAAGAAGAGGTCGTCCGCTGTGGCATACTGTGCCATGAGCATCATTCCCTCCACCTTGTAGCGTATCTTCGTAAGGTCAGTATATATGCGATTGGCCAGGGTCAGCCGCTCGTAGCGGTCGAGCAGGTTGTACCCGTCGCTTTTCCTCTCCGCCGTGGCTTCCCCTTTGAGCGGGTTCTGCACCCTGGCGTTGTTCACGATGTTCACGAAGTCGCCCACCAGTTGTTGGGTCTCGGCTACGAGGTTGCCGAGTTCATTGAGGCAAAGCAGCTTGTTCGTAAACTTCGCCCTGCCCACCGTTTCAATAAGTTCCGGCACGTCTTTGAGGATATCGAAGGCGCAACTTCCGATTTCCTTGTAGTAAAGACTCTCCGTACCGAAACCGGAGATGTTTTCCATCGAGAGCTTGTACAGCTCCTTGATGGTGGCCATGCTCACGGTGTAGAGTTCCACCTTCTGCTTCTTGGAGGCGATGGAGTCCAGCCGTTGGTTGTGCTGCCCCTCGATGAGCTTCTGCGAGGCCAGGTTGGCGCCCACCGTTGCGATGCAGTTACGGTCTATGACGATGCGCCATCCGGCAAACGTGGGGGCGGACGCGGCAAACAGGAATGTTCCTAACAATATGTTTTTCAGCTTTCCCATAATGACATTACTTTTTGATGTTGGTTGACTTGTCTGGCGAACTCCAGGTACTTGGGGCTGCCCGCTTTTTTACGGTCGGCCTCGATGCGCGTGATGGCCTCCTGCACCGTGCCGTAGTGCCGCAGGTATGTTTTCAACGCCTCTTTTTCCGTCCGCTCGGTGGTGTAGGCCCAGTAACATTCGGGGGCTTCCTCCACGCCGTACACATCGGAATGCTGTCCCCGGCATATCCACACCTCCTTGAAGTAGCTGCGCCCCTCGTGGTTGTCGAGCGCGTTGATGGTGAATATCTGCTGCCGCTGCACGGGGGTCAGTCCCAGTATGGCGGCTATCTGTTCGTACCTGTCCTTGAATTTGGACTGGTCGAGCAGTATTTTCACGTCGGAGTTGTTGATGATGGCCTCCTTGACGATGGGCGAATCTATCACGTCGTTCAGTTCCTGCGTGACCACCCCGGCGATGCCGTGGAACTTGCGGACGGTCTTGTACAGGTACTTGATGTACTCCGCCATCGTGGGCGAGGCGATGGCCTTCCACGCCTCTTCGATTATCAGGGCCTTGCGCCCCTTCTTGATGCGCATTTTCTGGAGGAACACGTCCATGATGATGAGCACCACGATGGGAAAAAGTACAGGGTCATCTTTTATCTTGTCGATTTCGAAGACGATGAAACGCTCGTTGAAGAGGTCAACGTCCAGGTCGGCGTTCAGCGTCATTTCCAGCTCGCCGCCCCGGTAGAACTGCTTGAGGATGGCGGCGAAGTTGTGTATGTCGAATGTTATTTTCTCTAGGGAAGTGATTTGCGGGATGCGCTCCACGGCGAACTCGTAGTAAGAGTTGAAGGAAAGTTCCCTGACCTTCAACCGCCGTTTCTGCTCCTCCATGCGGTCTATCTGCTTGTCTATCTTGACAAGCATGGTATTCTCGTACAGCTCCTTGCGGTATTTCTCCACGATATGTGCGGCGTGTTCCCTTTCGGACTCCGAGGCGGCCTTGTCTCGTATGAGTGCCATGAGCGAACGGCACTGGCGGACGAGTTTCATGCGCCTGACTTCCGAGGGGAGCAGCAGGGCGCGGCTTTCCGGCACTTCCGGCTGGTCATTGGCGTTTATCAGGCGGTCGATGTCCTCCATCTCGTGGTTGTATTTCTCGTAGTCATCCTCCATCTTGGCGTCTACAAGTAGCTTTTGCCGCAACTCTGCACGCTGCTTTTCCGTGAATTTCTCGAAAGGATGGAAATAGGCATCGTAATATTCTACGAGGGTCTGGTTGACTATCATGTCCTCTATCTTGCTGGGGAATGTGCTGCCCTTGAGGATGAGGAACACAAGCGATTTGAGGAAATTCTTCTTCTCGCCGAAGTTCAGCCCGTATTCCTCCGCCGTGACCTTGAAGGGGTTCATGGAGATGGGTTTCTCTTTGGAATAGGAGATGTACGTGCCGCCGTAGTAGCCACAGATGCCCTCGTAGGAGTCGCCCGTGTCCACCATGACCACATCCGTCTGCTGTTCCAACAACTGGCGGACGACTGAGTTCATATGAAACGACTTGCCGCTTCCGCTTGGCCCGATACAGAAGAAGTTGGCGTTGTCGGTCATCTTCACCTTGCCCTCCTTGCCCGTGATGTCGATGCAGACGGGCAGCCCCTGCCGGTCGGTGTAGTACGTGGTCAGGGGCGTGTCCTCCGATTTCTTCAGGTGTTCCTTGAAGAAGAAGCACAGGGCGGCGTCCGACAGGGTAAGGAACAGGTCGTAGTCGGGATTGAAGGCGTAGGCATTGCCGGGGAAGCTGTCGGTGAACAGCTCCAGCTGGTTGTAGGCCGTGCGCGAGGGCATGATGCCGCACCCGTACAGCTTGGTTTCCAGGTAGGAAGTGACGGGCGTTACCTTGTCCGCCGGGCAGCTCACTAGGATGTTGAAGTTGGCGTAGACCAGCAGCGAACTGTCCACGGCAAGCTTTTCCAAGACCTCCTCGATGTCTGCCTTGGCTATCCGGTTGCTCGGGTCGGGCATGGAGCCGTGACGCTTGGCCTTGGCCTGGAGCTTGCGGAGCAGCTTGCGCTGTCCGGGTATCTGCACCACCTGGTTGTACACCACGCAATCCGCATGGGGAACGCTTGTCAGAAACGAGAAAAGGTCTGTGGCGATGCCGTAGCCGTTGACGCTGGCCTGCGTGTAGGGCCTGATGCGTGAGGGCAGGTTTATCTCGTCGATGTCCACCAGCGGATAGGAGCGCACCACGCGGCCGCCCACCTTCAGGTACTCGTCCGAAGCCTTGAAGTTGCTCATGGAGAACGGGCCGTGGCGGAAGCGGAAGGCCATGAAGCGGTGGCAGTATTCGTCCACCTCGTCCCTTGTCAGCCGCCTGTGGCGGATGTGCCTCTCGCTCAGGATGTCCTCCGCCTTGGCCACCTTGGAATGGAACTCCGCCCACTTCTTCGGGTCGTACTGCACGAACTGGCCGCGCTGCGCCTCCTGCGTGATGACAAGGTAGGTGCGTATCTCGGTGAACTCCCTTCCCTC
This sequence comes from Mediterranea sp. ET5, assembly GCF_023337025.1. Taxonomy (NCBI): domain Bacteria; kingdom Pseudomonadati; phylum Bacteroidota; class Bacteroidia; order Bacteroidales; family Bacteroidaceae; genus Mediterranea; species Mediterranea sp. ET5. The sequence goes on from NZ_JAMBLN010000002.1 coordinate 226,312, forward strand.
GAAGTAGCGGAAGTAGCTCCGCGTCAGGAACTCCGCATCCTCCGGCACGTCGTGGTGGTAGGCCTGTCTGCAGAAGATGTCCTGCTTCTGCAGGGCGTAGCCCTCGCCGAGTGTCTGTACGAGGTTGGAGAGCACGTCTTGGAAGCGCAGGTACTGCTCCGCGTCCGTGCATAGCTGCTGCACGGGGTTGGCCGTCTCGAATATGACCGAAGGCTCGCCCCTGGCGGAGAAGAGGACGGCATGGCCGTCCGTCTCTTCCAGCTGGGCGTAAAGCCCCTCGAATGCCCGTTTCCTGTTCTGTGCCATAGGATGCTTTCTGTTTTTATCAGTTCTTCAATACTCTTTAATCCGTTTTCCGGATGTTCTTATAGACGTAGATTCCCTTCGCCCGTTTCTTGTTGTGCAGTCCGCCGCGCTGCTTCACGAAGATGGTGGCCAGCCCTGCGGCGGCCATCACCAGCATGGCGACGAACCCGGCGAGTTTCCCCAGGACGATGGAAAAGGCGATGAACCCCACGAAGGACACGCCTATGGCCACCGCCGCCAGCGTGAGGAAACGGCCCCGGATGCCCATGAACTCCAGCGGTTTCTGGAGTCCCTTGAACACGGGGAAGCCGTCCTGACCGTTCTTGTTTTCCTCCATGGCCTTACGTGAAGAAAAGCGGCAAAGCCTCTGACAAAGCGATGAATGCGATACATCCGCCGATGGTCAGCATGATGGTCTTCTTGACATCCTGGTCGCCGTTCTGCATCTTGAAGTAGACATTGAACGCGCCTACCAGCACGATGACCGCCGCGATAGCCTTCATGAGGTTGGAGACGGGTGTCTGGTAGGAGCTTACTTCCTGGGTGGCCTTGGTGAAGCCCGCCGCCCCCTTGCTACCAGCCATGACGTCGCCGGCGGCGAGGGTGAGTGCCACGAGGGCGAGCGTGCCCTTCCGGGCGAACGCGGACTGTTTGAAACGGACGAATGCGCGTAGGCATTTTCTTTTTAGTGTCTGCATTTCTTTAATCATTAAATGGTTGTTTCATCGCCGAAGGAACAGGGGTCGCTAAAGGAACGTGTGATTCTCACCTTGCGTTCTCGCAGGTGTATATGACCAGGCCGAGGTCGCTGGTGCCGCTTTCCGCCAGCCTGTCGATTTCGTGGATGAGGTCGTCCACAAGGATGCCGTCGGTCATGACGGCCTCACGGTAACCGGGACGGCGGAAGCCTTTTTCTTGGGGTGAGTCCGGTTCGGATTGCCCGTTGCCAACCGCCTCTTCCTTCTTTTCCTCGTCCCTGCTGACTCTGGTCGGGCGGAAGCTCTTTGCCTCGTCCGATATGTCTATCTCTTCTTCCGTATGGTTCTCCTTTTCCGCGTTCTGAGCCGCCTGCGCTGTCCTTATGTCCGTGAAGATGAGGAAGACGTAATAGCAGGCCATTGCCACGAAAAGGATAAAAACGATTTGTCCGTACTGCATGGCTATAGGGCATTGGATAATGGTGTGTTGTCTCCGGGAAAAGGCTGGAAGGCCAGTCCGAGCCTGGCGGCTTTGGCTTCCAGCCGGGCTTTCCGGCATGTGGCTTCGGTGAAGTACAGTATGTTCCGGTGTACGCCGGTAATGTAGCCCTTGGCTTTCAGCCGGGAGCGTATCCTGACCTTGGCGCGGTGTGAGATGACCTTGAGGCGTGTGAGGGGGTCAAGCCCGAAGATTGCCCTGCGCCGTTCGCGGCGGACCATCTCGCGGCGAACACGGGACGACATCGCGTAACCCATTTCCTTGCTCCGACTCAGCTCCAGCTTGCGTGCCATGCGGCTGACTGTGGTGCGGCTGATGCCCAGGTCGCAGGCCATCTCGGCGTAGGAGCGGTTGTCGAAGTGGCGGCTGATGTGTCCGGCACGTTCCAGCCACCGGCTCTTGACCAGCTTCTCCAGTCCGAGTTCGCGAGCTTTCTCCTTCACGGCCGTCACGCCTATCTGGAGCATATAAGCAGTATGTGCAGTGGTCTCCACGGGGTAAAGCTCGGCAAGCCGGGAGAGCATGGCTTCTGTCCAGTTGATTCTACGCATGGGATTCGGGGTTATAGTTGTTGAACAATGATTTCTTCTCGCGGCGGTATTGCGCCAGCCGGAAAAGGTGGTTCTCGAAGAACGAGCGGACGATGGCGTTCACGAGGTCGGAACGGCAGCGGCCACGGATGTCGCAGTCGTCAAGCGAGTCGGCCAGGTCGCGGTCGAGTTTGCATACCAGACGGTCTGCCTTGCCGTTCCCGTCCGTCGGCGCTTCAAGGTAGGCCATGAAGTCCTGCCAGCACTTGTCGCCGGGATGTGCGGTGCCTTGCTCCGCTTGTCCTTCTCCCTTGAATGCAGATTCGTCGTCATTGATGCCTCTGGTGAGGTCGTCTATTTGTAATTCCTTGTTCATTACGCTATAGTCATTGATGGTTTATGTCTTTGGGGCTGTCGTCGCCGAAGATTCCGGCGTATATCCTGTCGAATACCGGGCTTACGATTGCGGCTTGCATGTCCAGTTCCGCCACCGTACTGAAGCGTTCCATGTCGGCCCGCTTGGGAATCTTGTCCGTCACCAGCCCGTAGTTGGCGAAGGTCTTCCCCGTGTTCTCCCACAGTTCCAGCTCGGAGCGTTTGCCCACCCGTCCGTCATGGAGGTTGGGGACGATGAAGAGCCGGGCTTTCATCCGTCCGCCCACGGCCTTGCGCAGGCGGTCGATGAACAGGAGGAAGCTCGCGGTGGAGGGGACGGTCACCAGGTCGTAATGGAACGGCACGACGATGATGTCCGAGTTGACGAACATGGGTATCAGCCCCTCCGCCTTCAGGCTGCCGGGCGAGTCCATGAGCACCACGTCTATGCTGGGGTCGTTGTGCAGCTTCTCCATGAGCGCGGTCATGGCCTGCTTGTCGTTGGCCTCGTAGGCCAGCACGTCGTAAGGTACGGCTTCCTCGCCGTATTTCTTGATGTCGGCCTTGCGGCACTTCAGGATGGAATGCTGGAAATCGCAGTCGATGACCACGGCACGCACGCCTTTCGTCACAAGGTAGTTGGCGAAGGTGACGCAGAGGGTCGTCTTGCCGACTCCCCCTTTCTGGTTGGCGAATGTCACGATGACGGGTGTCTGTATCATTTTGTCCACGGTCGTTTGGTTCGGTGCAAAAGTATGCACCGGAAAGGACGGTGACGAAATGCACAACACTTTTGTGTTTCCGGTCTGTCTGACCGAAGTGTTTAGGGTAACATAACAAGCAAAAGAATGGCCTATGCGGCTAAAAATGTGACAAAAGGGAGTCTCCGTTTTCCCATCCTGGGCTACCGTTTGAGGTTGCGCCCGTCGTCAATGTCGTCGTAGTCGCCCTTGCTTCCGACTTCCCACTCACGCTTTTCGGCATGGCTTCCGGCACCGGAATCCTTCAGTCCATGTAGGTGCATCTTCTTTCCTCCGTTTCCAGTGGAATGTATCTGCCGGGGCTGCTGTTTTCGTGGCCGGGGCTTCAACCGTTCCGTGTCAAGCCCTTCCGCCGCAAGGTCTATCACGATGTGCCTGTCGAAGTTGACGGCGTATGCCGCGCCCGCTTCCTTCCGGATGATGAAGCCTTCCTCATGAAGGGCGTTCCGCACGGAAAAAACGTTCACATCATTGAAGATTTCATGCAGGCGGCTGACGGCATCCGTGTGGGATTGCGGCCTGCCGCCTGACAATTCCACCAGGTCGGGGCGGCTCACCTTGAAGATTTTGCAGAGCAGGTCGCGCTCGGCTTCGGTAACCGGGTGGAACATCTCAATGATACGGATGCGGTTGTTCCGGTCGATGGCTTCCGCCATGAACGGCTTTAACGGGCGTGTCTGCCCGTCGAAGTGGATGACACCTTTCTTGATATAGGCACGCTGTTTTCTCAGCTTCTGGAAAATCTCGCCCTGTGTGATTTTCGGATTGAGGGTGAGCAGCCGGTCTATGTAGTCCTCTATGCGTGCGAAGCGTTGCTCCGGGGTGGCGAAGTCCAGCAGTTCTTCCGTGGCCAGCACCCTCGCCCCGTTGATGACGGTGCGGTGGGCGTGGTCGACAATCATGTAGCCGTAGGGAACGTCTTTCCTGCCGAAGAAAACGAGACTGATGCCGAACTTTTCTTTCAGCTCTTTCTGCAACTCTTCTTTGCTGCCGCTCACGTCCCGGTATTTTTTGAAGATGCTCCGCAGCTGGCGGCAACGGGCGCGTTCCCTGTAGCCGCTTTTGAAAAGCCGCTCGACTTCGGCCAGCGGAATTTGCCGCTGCACCTTGCCGCCATGCTTGATGAATACTATCCCTTCTTTCTGATATACCTCATATCCCATAGAAACCATGATTGCCTTAAACTGGGCAAAAGAAGAAAAGGTATATTGCCTGGCCGCTTCAATGTCGTCGGCGGTCTTCTTCTGCCTGTCCGTGCCAAGAATACGGTCTATGACTTCCTGGGAACGCCTGCGCTCGTGGCTGTGTGCTATCTTCCTGCCGTCGGGGGCGACCCGTGAGGTGATGATATGCAGGTGAGTGTTGTCGGTGTCATGGTGGGCGTAGATGAGCCACGGTTGTCCGGGTTCGGCATATCCCATTTCCTTGAGGTAACGGTGCGCGAAGTCCAGCAGCTCGGATTCCGTCATCTCACGGCCTTTGCAGCTGACGGCCACATGGAATTGGGGTTTTCGGATGCGGTTATTGGTGGAACTGTATTTTTTAAGATAGCCGGTAAGTTCTTCTGTAGTGGGTCTGTCTGCCAGGCCGACCGTCCCGAAGTTCCGCATCTCGATGAGCCGGGCAAGCCCTTTCGACACCTTGTGCTCGTTGTAACCCACGGCATGAAAGTCCGCGCTTCCGGGTAATATGGTCGCTATCATCTTGGGGTGGTGTTATCTGGATTGGTGATATGTCTGGTTCTAAGGCTTGTTTATTCTTGATGTGAGGATGTCAAGTTGTCTTTTTATCCCGTTGACGGTTTCCTGTGTGTCCCGGATGAGCGGCAACAGAACTTCCCGGATATAGCTTGGGGGCAGCAACCCTGCAACCGCCAGCTCGTTGGCGCGCTTTACTGCCTGGTTGAGGTTTCCGCCTATATGGGACAGTTCGCCCTGGTATCTTCGGTAAAACGAACCGAGTTCCTGCATGAGTTCAAGCTGCTGCCTGACGCTTACGTTTGAATACTCTTCGAGTGCCTTGCGCACGTAGTGGCTTACGGTCTTGTATTCAGCCGATTTCTCCTTGAACTCCCGGACTTCTTCCGGGGTCATCCTTACCTTGATGTACTTGTTCCTATGTTCCTTCATGTTCCGGTTTGTTTGCAACCGGGATTGTCTTACCTTATTTCGCAGGGCGAAACAGCGGCGGTGCCGCTCCGGTGCAGGGCATCCGGCAAGTTACTTTTTGGGGAACAAACGGAGTTTTGCATGAAACAAAAGTACAACTTGCTTGGAGAATCCTGCAACGCAGGGCAATGTCATTCCAGGTTCTTTTTTGCACCAAAATTACCGTGGAAAGTGGCTTCCGTACAAAATGCACAACACTATTCTTCAAGGAGCGTACCATTTTGACCGTGGTATCAAGGACATCCGATTGCCGGGTATGCCAGTGAATTTTGCTTTGTATTTATGTATATGATGTTTTTCGATTGTGTAGAATTTCGATATATGGGATGAAGATTAGGCTAGTTTCAGGTGGGTGGTTATGTCGATTCATCCATCCGTGAATTATCGGGAACATTATCCGCTCGTCCGACAACAGGAGGGAAAAGGAAACTGCGGTTTTCATTTAACAGATTAGTAATGAGCTTGGATTTTTCAGTAGAATACAATAAGGTTATGGGTGGTTAAGTAGTCCATTACATTCCTTTGCATCCATTCATCAGACTTGAATAACCAGAAATATATGCACTTGACAACCTTGAATTTTGGGAAATACGACACTTGTCACCCGTATCTTCCAAGCTATGGATATGAAGCAATCTTGATATGCAAGCGTAATGGATATTCATCTGACAATTAGTGATTTTACCGGGAAATAGTTGCTGTAAAATTTCCATATCTCGTTGATTTTTAGTATATTTAAAGTGAAAAAATGGCCTCGTTTGGCTTATGGCTTTACTTAAATTTGAGTATATGTTTGAACTGTTACTGATAATATACCTGGTACCGGTCATCATCGTGCTTTCGCTGTTGTTGCGATTGGTATTATAGCTGGCAAGGAATGTGTTGCGGTTTGCCGGATGGCTGGTGGAGAAGGAATGTGTAGTACAATGGAACAAAACCCACAAAGCAACCGTCAGCAAATAGGTAACAACAGAACGTAACCCGTTTGAAATGAGCAGTTTTTCATTATTCTGCCAAATGCCGGAAACGCAACGGAGTGCGGAATATTGCACCATTTCAGTTACCAAGCCGTTTGGAAAAGCCACGCGACTTTGACCCTTTTGGCCAAACAGGATTTGCCCACCTTTGGCTACAATATGATTGCCCCTTTAAAGTCCTGGTGTTGGGGGTCAATTTTATTTTACCCTTTTAAAATTTCCCGTTTTTCTTAGACCTTAACTTTCGCATACTTTCACCATATAACTCTATGGTATGAGCCGTATGTATGATGCGGTCAAGGATTGCATCGGCTATTGTCGGGTCACCTACCATGTCGTACCAGTTGGAGGAGGGGTACTGCGATGTGATGATGATGGATTTCCGTTCATGCCTGTCCTCGATGATGTCAAGCAGTATGGGACGCTCCTTGGCGTCGAGAGGCACGATGAACAGGTCGTCAAGGATGAGCAACTGGCATCGCTCAATCTTCTTGAGTTCCGTCTCAAGTGTACCTTTGACTTTGGCGACTTTCAGCGCTCCGAGCAGTTTCGGGGCATTGGCATATAAGGTACGGAATCCCCTTTTGCATGCTTCGTGGCCGAGGGCGCAGGCCAGATAGCTTTTCCCCGTTCCTGAAGAACCGGTAATTAAAAGGTTCTGTGCCTTATGCACAAAATCAAGGGTGGCGAGACGTTCCATCTGGTTGCGATCCAGCCCCCGGTTCGTGGCATAGTCGACCTGTTCAATATAGGCCTTGTAGCGGAATGCCGCATTCTTGGTAAGCCGTGCAATGGCAGCCTGCGCACGATAGTCCCATTCGCGTGCAAGGAGCATGGAAAGGAACGTGTCCGCAGTCATGGATTGCGGAGTGGTGCCGGCAAGACTTTCCCTGAAAGCCTCTGCCATGCCATGCAATTTCATACGGTTCATTAAATCCAGCGATATGGTATTCTGGTCCTGTTGTCCCGTAACGGGAGCTGTTTTATTGTTTACTTCCATAAATATGAGTTTTATTGTTTGTCCTTTCTGTAATATTCACGTCCACGTATGTTTTTGTGGGTCAATGGAGCCGGGGAAGTCATGTCGGGCTGTACTTTCCCGTCCTCATCGGGAAGGAAATCCGCGTCTTCTCCCAGTTCAAGCACCTCGCGCAAGGCCTGATACCCGTATTGCAACTTCTGGTCCGCACATGCGCAAGCCGCAACCAGACGGTCGCGACCGTATTTTTTCTCCAACGTCAAGATACCCCGGCATGACCTGAACGCTTTTGGCGGATATTGCATGGCACGCTCCACTTCCCGTAGATAGTTCAATACGATATTGTCTATTTCCGAGGCACGTCGGAAGAGTTCCTCCAAGTCCTTGTCATAGGGGCCATAGTGTCCCGGCAGGTTGTGCTCCTTTTTCCAGGAATAAGCGTAGGGAATGTCACAGCGGTCATGGGTGGCGACAAGGTTCATGCCACAGTAGATTTCCACCGTGCCGGCATCATAGAGAATCGTCATGCGCCTGCCTACATACTCCTTCGGAACGCTGTAATGGTGCTTGAACAACGAGACGTAAGAGTTCTTCCCGACAGTCATCAGCTTCCTCTCTTTCATTACGTAACGTTTCACGGGAAGCGGCCGAAGATAATCCTTCTCTCCCTGAAGGAACATTTCCTTGCGTGACACCTCCCGTCCGGCCATCACCTTTTCATTGAAATCAAGCAGGGAGACATGGATGGCGGCATTGAGTTCCTCCAGGCCGGAGAATGTCATTCCCTCTATTTCAAGGTAAATGGAACGGTAGAGAAGCTTTACGGCATTCTCTACCAAAGCCTTGTCTTTGGAATGACGCGCACGGGCGGGATAGACCGCACAGCCGTAATATTCGGCAAAAGCGGCGAAATCACCATTGATGACAGGCTCGTTGCGGTCGCTTCGTGTGACGGCAGCCTTCAGATTGTCGGGGACGATAGCCGCAGGAACGCCTTCAAAATATTGCATGGCATTCTCACATGCTTTTATCAGGTCTTCCTTGCGTTGAGACCACACGGCTTCGCAGTAGGTATAATGGCTGAACGGAAGGAAGGCAACGAACACCTCGGCTTTCTTCGTCTCGCCCGTCATTTCATCAACGACTTCAAGCCTGTCACCGGCAAAGTCAATATACATCTGGTCGGCGGCATAGTGCTCGACATGACCGACGACCTTGATGTGAAACTTGTACTGACGGACAGCCCGTTTGAAGGAAGACAACTGATAGCCGTCAGGATATTCGGCATGGTATTCCTTGAACAGTTTTCGGACACTCATGCCTTTGCGTGACAGGCGGGATACATATCCGGGAAGCAAGGCCTCCAGTTCAATCCTCCTGGAAGAAGGCTCCCGATGCCGGGATGCCGTACAGCCGAACAGTTCATCCAACTGCCCGTCGGACAGGGAAAGAAGCTGTTCAATACTCTTGCCGCTTGAAAGGAACAGGCGGACATACCTGCGGACAGTATTACGGGAAGTATGAAACGTGGACGCCGTTTCCTTGATTCCATGCCGGCCGCATAACATCTTAAAATGTTTTTGATTCGTTTATCCATTTGTATAGATTTTATCATTATCCCCGTTACACCAGGACTCGGGCACTCAAATCTACACAAAAAATCTATAACAATAGGTGAGCTAAGTGGTCAATACTATTTTGGCCAGAAGGGTCAATCATATTGTAGCCAAAGGGGACAATCCTGCTTGGCCAAAAGGGTCAAAGTCGCGTGGCTTTTCCAGCAGGCATAGTGCTGGGCCGGCTTCACGCCGTGCCCGCCACGGCAGACCTCGACGCCATAAGCCTCGGGGTGCTCTGCACACTGATATTCTTCGTGGGCTACGGCATAGGCAACGACACCACCATGCTGGCCCGGTTCCGCAGCCTCAGCCCCGGACTGGCACTGCTGCCGGCCGTGTCGATACTGGGCAGCCTGGCCGGAAGCCTGGCCGTGGCCATGCTCGCCGGAGGCCACAGCCCGGCCAAATGGCTCGCCGTGGGCAGCGGCATGGGCTACTACTCCATATCGAGCGTGCTCATCACCGGCTACCGGGGCACGGAACTGGGCACCATCGCCCTGCTCTCAAACATTGTGCGCGAGATGATTGCACTGCTCGGGGCAGCGCTGCTCGTAAGGCTGTTCGGCACACTGGCACCCATAGCGGCTGCAGGGGCCACGGCCATGGACACCACGCTGCCCGTGATAAGCCGCACATGCGGCCCGAGGCTCGTGCCCGTGTCGATATACTGCGGCATGGCCACCGACTTCAGCGTGCCGTTCCTCGTCACGCTATTCTGCTCGATGTGAGCCCACGGCGGCAGCCACGGTCAGCCAGGCCACGGCCGGCATCACAGGAACAGGGCAAACACCGAGGCGCCTATCACCGTAAGTATGCCGCTCACCACTATCGACAGGCCGCTCGTGGCTCCCTCGACCACACCCATCTCCATGGCCTTGGCCGTGCCTATGGCGTGTGAACTGCTGCCTATGGCTATGCCCTTGGCTATGGACTCCTCTATCCTCAGCAGCTTTAGGAACTTCTCGGCGAAGATGTTGCCGAGCACGCCGGTGACAATGATCGACACCACGGTGACCGACACTATGCCGCCCAGCTCTTCAGACACACCCATGCCTATGGCCGTGGTTATTGACTTCGGCAGGAAGGTGACGTATGCCTCGTGGCCGAAGCCAAACGCCAGGGCAAGCAGCAGCACCGTGACGAGGCTTGCAAGGGCACCGGCCGCGATGCCGCACACTATGGCGCGGTAGTTTTTCTTGAGCAGCTCCACCTGCTGGTATAGCGGCACGGCAAGGCACACCGTGGCCGGGGTGAGCAGGTAGCTCAGCCATGCCGCCCCGCGGCTGTAAGACCCATAGTCGACACCGAGCACAAGCAGGGCTGCAATGACAAGCACTATCGACACGAGCAGCGGGTTCATGAAGCCCCAGCCCGTCTTGCGGCGCAGGGCCACGCCAACGGCATAAGACACCAGGCTGATGCACACGCCGAAGTAGACCGAATCGCAGAACAGGCGTTCCATCAGCGACCCTCCTTTCCGCGGCGTATCATCCGCTGCGTAACCAAGCCGGCCACACCCATGACCACAAACGTGGTAAGCACGGTCACGGCCACATAGGCCACCAGATGGCCGGCAATGTCGGCCCACGAGTCAACCAGTCCGACGGCCGCCGGGATGAACATCACCGGCATGACAGCTATGAGAAACGTGCTCACCTCGCGCACATCCTTCACCTTGACCCATTTCATCTGCAAAGCCACAAACAGCATCACGATGCCGTAGATGCTGGCCGGTATGGGCAGCGGCAGCATGGCGTGCAGAGCCTCACCCGCAAACGAGAAGGCGAGTATTATCAGAAACTGTGTGATATACTTCATGACAAAGCCCTCACTTTATGCCAATGCCTTCGATATATTGCCTTATAAGTGCCACGGAACGCTCGGCCCCGAGCCTCACGCTGTCGAAGCACAGGTCGTAGTCGCTCGAGTTGCCCCACTGCAGGTGGGTGTAGTACCTGTGGTAGCGCACCCGGCTGTCGTCCATGTCGCGCACTATCTCGCGCGCCTCGGCCATGCCTATGCCCTGCTCGGCGACCACAGCCCTTACACGCTCGTCCTCGCGCCCCTTGAGGAACACCGACACGAGGTCGGCCCTCCGGCGGAATATGTAGTTGCCGCAGCGGCCTATTATGATGCAGTTGCGCTGCCCTATCATGTCAGACAGTATGTCGAGCGCCCTGCTGTGCACCGGGCCCTCGCTGTGGCCGAGGGCCGAGATGGCAAACAACAGTTCGTCGACGGGTCGCTCCTCAAAGAAGTCGTCCATCTCTTCGAGCACACCCTCTGCGCGGGCCATCTCCAACAGGCCCTTACGCGTGTAGAACGGTATGCCGTAGGCGGCGCCCAGCATCTTGCCGATGGCCAGTGCGCCACACCCGTATTGCCGGGCTATAGTGATAATCATTGGCGTTTGATTTTAAGAAAACGGATGCAAAGTTAGCAATATTAGCCGAGAAGCGTATGCACCCGGCCATGTTTTTTGCCTCGCGCGCATTCCCACGGCTTGTCACTTCGTCATCACATTCCGCAAATCGGCATAGCTCTCCTCCACATCGCAGGTAACGGTGGAGCTGGATATGGTGGCAAAGTGGCGGCGGGCACACTCCAACTCATTGCTCTGCTATCCCAAGAAACTTGTTCATACGCTCAATACATTTCTTTTTTTGATGGATGTTTGGATGAACATACAGGTTGAGCGTTGTTGCCACATTTGAATGACCGAGTATGGCGCTTACCGTCTTGTAATCGCATTGGCTCTCTATGCAACGGGTTGCAAAGGTGTGGCGCGAGCAATGGAAGGGGTTGTTGCTGTTAGTCGGCATCTTCTTGGGGCGATGTGGCGCAAACCGTCCGCCGAATTCAAGATAATGGCGAAACAGCAAAGCCGCACCTGTCTCGAAAGGGCAGGTACGGCTTCGTGCTGTATTCGGATGGAATGGTGTTTTTCCCTCATGTCAGGTGTTAGCCCTTACTGACAAACGGGCTAAAATCCTTTTCCCTTGCTTCTCTCATATACCACTTCCTTCTGGGTGTCGCAGTTGGTGATACGGAACTGTACGGTGCATCCGGTCGGTATGTCGCTCGGAAGCTTGTTTGCCAGCTTGGCAATCACTTGGTCAACATTGCTGAAACCGATGTCCGTAAATTCGGAAAGCACCTTTCCTTTGAAATAGGCCCGTCCGAGAATCATCATCTTTTTGGATATGCGGAACAGCTTGTCTGCCGGAGCCTCAATGTCACGCGCTTTGCCTTGCTTGCTCTTCTCGTCACTGAAAAAGATGAAGTCGATGACCTTGGCGTTCAGCCTCCATGCCGGGGTGAAGTCTATCTTGACATAGCCACGGGTGACATTCAGCCCGTGGCTGTGGTTCATGCCGAACGCCACTTCATAAAGGTTGGCATCACAGTCATTTTGGGCGATGGTCGCCCACGTGTGCCGGAACGTGTAATAACAGTAGTAGTCCTCCTTTTTCATGCCCATGTCGGCGCATATCTTGCGTATTCCGATATTCACGTTGGCATTGAAACTGTCGGAGTTGCTGTAACGGCTGTGGAATACGAACAGGTATTCATCATCTTCGCCGGACAAATACTTCTCAAAAGTGGACTGGATAAATGGTTCGATACGCATTTCCATGTATGCCTCGTCTTTCCGGCTGTTGCGGGTCTTGGCTCTTTTATAGCCGATAATGCCATTGTTGTAGTCCTTCTTTTTGAGTTCGTAAAGGTCAACGGTATTGATGCCACCAATGCACAACGAAAGAAGAGCCACATCCCGGCCAAGCTCCGGAAGGGGAGACAGCATCTTTGTTTTTGGAAGCGGACGGTTGAAGAACTCACGGCAAGCTTCCGCACTGATTGCCCTTTGCACTGTGCTATCTGATTTTGGAATCTTTATTTTCAGCCAAGGGTTGAACTTTATACGCATGATGCCACGTTCTTCATCGTTTAACTCGATAATGGCTTTTTTGAAAATCTGTCTCACACAAGTAGGATACATTTCTTTGGCTCGGTTTGTTTTTGCCAGACTGTCTATCCATTTTTTCAAAACAACAGAGGTAAGTGTGCTGAACATAATTTGTGTCGTTCCCAAATATCGCTCAAGATGATTAACGGCAAGCTGATAATTTTTTGCATTTCGAGCATGACCACCATTTATCATTTGAGCAATGAAATTAGCTGCGAACTCACTAAAGTTTACATCACCATCCGAGTGCTGAAGAAATTCTATCAACTCAGAGACTGAATAGTTTGATACCTCATGACGATTAATCATATCAGAGTAGCGTAATATTTCACGCGAACAAAATTCATTCACTACCGCATCCTTAATTTCACCAGCTTTGGTAAGTTGCTTATCGGTGATAAACTTGTCTGTCTTTATATATCCCATTTTTGAGCGGTGAACGACACGGATATAGACTTGGTAGAAGCCATCGGCTCTCTTGTACCTTACGATTGCTTTAAATGTTGCCATAAATTGTTGGTTTGTAATGAATTACTTTTGTATGTCCTTTTGTATGCGCAGCATCAGAATTTCGTATGTAATTTGTATGCAAGAGCCGTTTATTTGGCTCAATTTATGCGGTCAAATGAACGAACCGTATAAAAACAGTTTAGGCTGTAATGCCTGTCATACAGGACATTACAGCCTAAATCAATGCCTAAGATATTTTTAGAGAGTATCCTCTACTGCAGCCTGCGCCGCAGATAAAATCCCTTATTTATCAACCTATTAGATATATTAGGTAAATGTTCTCATTGTCTCTTTTAATTTTTCTATTTTTATTTCTTCTTTCATTAGATATTCGAAATACTCATCACTGACAATTCTATGGAATGCTTTCAATTCCATAAGCCTACTTCATTTCCTCAAAACTCCCCGTATCAGGATTGAATATCAATGCCTGCTTTGTCCATTTATCAAAGTATACAGCTTGTTCTGCGTGTGAGTATCTGCCATTCAATGCAAACAGGTACAGAATCACCAGCACAAAAAAGGCAATAATTGATTTAATGACAGTTGATTTATTCATTTCTTCTCCTCCATTACTCTTCTATTATCAATGCTTCTTGCTATTGTAATGATGACAAACGGTATCAACATGGAAATTGCAAATAACCATTTCGAAGGGTCCACAAAAGCTAAGTACACTGCGAGTAGTTCTATCAAAGCCATAATTACAATAGGAGAAACGGTATTCTTCTGTTTTGACCAAACAATGGCACTTCCATAGGCTATAAACCATACTCCAATTGCCATTGTCAAACACGTAGTGTCAATGGCATTTTCCACGCATATACCAAGTTTGCCTCGATAAAAGATTCTCATGCATTCATCATTTATACAATCGTGATGCTTGCAATTAAAATAGGCTATAATAGGTAAAAATAGGGATAACAGAAATAATATAGAAATCATATTGTCAATCCGTCTCGTTTTCATTTCCTCCCCTCCATCAATACCTGAATCAACCTTTCCTTCTCCGCCAACAACGCCTCAAGTGCCTTCACACGTTCCTGAAGAAGTGCTATCTCACCACCCGCAACCACGTTGCTGTTATTATTGCCGTTTACAGCAATGGAACCATTGCCAGTGGCTGTTGCTGAATTGTTAGTTTTCAGCATCTCTCCTTCACCATTACCGAGCAACCAGTCTCCTGATATTCCTTCGCATTTTGAGTATATTAATTCGGCATCAAATGTATTACGAGCACTCCATGTATTAATGGTCTGAGGTTTAACCCCAATGATAGCCGCGAAACGGGCTTTGTTTCCGTCTGTATAATAATTAATTATACATTCAAGCATGTCTGATTTTTCCATATTGAATAGGTTTAAATTTCGAATTGAGAATAAATTATTCGCATTTTGCTTTTATGATATTCTCATAATGCTTATATTTGCACCATAAAGTTAAACATTAATCATTAAAGACAAGAAGAAAATGCCGAAAAAACAGACGTTTACAAGCGAATTAGAGCAAATGAAAGTCGGGGAAGTAAGGGAATATCCGGCGGCAAGATGCACCTCCGTGCGCTCAATGGCAAGCACGTTGAGTTTCCGCTTCAACCGAAAGTACACCACCGAGAGCGACAAAAAGCGTCGCATTGTTACAGTTACACGTGTACAGTAATAATAAAAATCATGAATTATGGAAAAAATAAGAATCACCCTGAATAATGAACCCTTAAGCGAATGGGGACAGACAGTTTCGATTGAGATTACAAATCTTGACTTGAAGCATGTTTCGAACCTCAACAATCTTCCTGAAATGATAATGGAGCAATACAGGCACGTCAACAAGCTATGCGGCGTGCCTGATGAAGTTACGGAGAGAATGCTGTCTAAGATTCACTGCGAAGCTCAATCACGGTAATGAATTTCTTCAGGACAGATTCAAGCTCCTCGAAGTGCCTTTTGCCGTAGATATTCCCATATCCCTTGCACCATTCGCGCATAGCGCTCACTATTGGTAACAATGGAATTTTGGGGTCAAAGCTATATAGCAGTAGTTCTATATCCAAAGCGAGCTCATCTGCTTCCTTTGATTTGCCGTAGAAATAGCTTTCACTTTCGGTGGTATTGGATATACATTCTTTTACCCTTTCCAACAAGGCTTTTGCTGCATTTTCAAATTTACACATAGTTCTTAATTTTTTGATTAGACACCACAAAGTTAAGAATTCCCCGCGAAGACACGTCTTCCAAGCCCGGGTGAGCTTACCGGGGCGGGAACAAGAAAATTAAAACAAAAAGATTATGGACAAAACATTCTCATTCATTCAACTGATCATCGCCGCCGTGCTGTTCCTCTGCGTTATCGCCAGCGTAATAGGCCACATCGCTATGGGGCACGTCACCTCGTTCCTCGGCTATCTCACGTGCCTGGTGTTCATCGCCCTCTCGTGGGCGTTTCTGCGCATCGCGTTCAAAGAGCTTCGTGAAAACCCCTAAATGTGTCCTGCCATGCTTACTCTCGATTTCTCCGACAAGTCCGTGACCTACGCCACATTCGTCCGCGATGTGGCATCCGAAGTAGTACGCCAACTCAAGGAGCAGCGCGACGAACCTGAAATGGTCAGCCAAAACAAAGCGTATGCAATGTTCGGGCGCAGCAATGTGGACCGCTGGAAAAGACAAGGAAAAGTAAATCCTTTCATCCGACCAGGTAAGATTGAATACTTTGTCACCGAATTGAGAAAAGCGCAACGTACCCAGCAAGATTATTTCGATTTATAACCCTATAAATAACAAGATTATGAACAATCAAGAAACATTAAACCAAGCGCACATCATCGCGTCGCTCAAAGCTACCGAAGTAGTACGAAACGAATACGTGCGCCAGCAGTTCATCAACGTCTACAATGCCATTTGGAAAGAGGGCGGCGAGGGCGCGTATGAGCGTGAAGCAATGTATTTCAACAATCAGCTACGTGAAAAAGACAACCTGCGTAAATGCACGGGAATGTCTGTGTTCCTTGCATTCATCGACCTTGCCGTCCGTGGTCTTTCGCTCGAACCGGGCGCACAGGCGCTCTGCTACCTCCTCCCGCGCAACTACTGCATCGGCAAGAACCAGCAAGGCCAAAACATCTACGAATCCCGTTGCAGCCTCACCATTTCCGGCTACGGTGAGTTGGTGCTCCGTGCCAAGGCAGGGCAGATACTCCATGCCGACAACCCCGTCATCGTCTACGAGGGCGACGGCTTCGAGTTCGGCGAGAAGGACGGACGCAAGTATGTGAACTACTGCTGCCGCATCCCGCGTCAGTCGGACCGCATCATTGCCTGCTTTCTCAAGATCACCCGCCCCGACGGTACGGTAGACTACTCCGTGATGACCGAGCAGGATTGGAAACGGCTCTCCGACTTCTCCGGCAAGGCCAACCGCTACTGGGACAACGATGCGCGCCGATACGTCGAAACCCCTAATCAGCTCTATACCTCCGCAGGTGGCCAGATTGACACCGGCTTCCTCAAGGCCAAGTGCATCAAGCATGCTTTCAAAACGTACCCCAAGATAGCCATCGGCAAAGGCACGCAGCTCGAGAGCGAAGTCCTCGAAGAAAACAACCAGCCCGAAACGTCCTTCGACCCCTACGGCGGCATGTCCGGTGGCAATGCGCCTGTGCCGCAAGAGGAGCAGTCGTTTGCACCGGCTCCCGATGTGTCTGCCGGGGTTACGGTAGACCCTGCGGCTAATGGAAACAACGATGACGTGTTCTGACTATGCAAAACCTAACCTAAAAAAGAAAACAATATGAACAACAACGAATTGGCTATCATCCGGCCCGAAAACATACAAACCATCGTACAGGCTGCCCCCCAGTCCTACAACGACAACAAGACATCCCACGACCGCTGCATCAGCTTCGGCCTCACCATCCTCAACACCGTGCGGACGCAGGGTATGAATGACACCCTCGACCAGCAGGCGGCATCATTCATCGAGAAGGCTCGCCGCACCCTCAAGGCCATGAACGAACGCCGCTCGCCCGTCACCAAGCTGTTTGACGAAGTACGCTCCGCCTTCACCACCCTGGAGAACGAGGTCGACCCCTCCAGGCCCGGCACCGTTGCCTACGACCTCCAGCAGTTCCGCAACCAGTACGCCGCGCAGAAACGCGCCGAGGAGGAACGCCGCCTGCGCGAGGAAATGGCACGCCGTCAGGCGGAGGAAGCCCTGCGCAAGTTCCGCCTGGACGTGGAGGACGACTTCAAGCGCAAGTTCAAGGAAATGGTGAACGACACGATCAACCAGATCAATGACATTGATAACGGCCTGACTCTCGACAACTACGACAGCTCACTGAAGAGATTACACCTGATCAAGGGAACGACCGACAACTGTGTTCCTGCATGGATTGACACGCTCCACACCTCCTGCCGCATACCGTCAGGCATCAAGGTGGCTGACGTCGAAAAGGAGGTGAAGCAGAAGCTCTGCAAACAGCTGACAGACCAGTATCTGGCGGAGGTAGGTAATACGGTGGACTACACCATCGACCGTCTCCCCTCCAAGCGTGCCAACCTCGAAAAGATAGCGCAGGCAAACGCCGAGGAAGCGGCTCGAATGAAAGCCGAAATGGAAGCCCGCCAGCGCGCCGAGGCCGAATGCATGGAGAAGGAACGTGCCGAACGCGAGGCGGAGGAAAAGCGCAAGGCGGAACTGGAACGCAAGACGGCTGAAATGACCTCCCTCTTTAACGGTCAGGCAGCAGCTTCCACCTACCGGCCCAAGGCAAAGGTTTCGAAGAAAATCAATATCCTCAACCCCGAAGGCATCATGCCCGTCATCTCCCTGTGGTGGAGCAAGGAGGGCTGCAACCTGCCTGTTGACGAGCTGGTCAAGATGTTCAAGAAGCAGATCACCTTCTGCGAGAAATTAGCCAACAAGGACGAGATTTTCATTCAGAATGAGAGCATTGAATACGTCGACGAAGTAAAAGCAAAGTAATCATGGCAAACCATAACCCCGATGAATACTACAACCGGACGGAGGTGTCGAACAGCGACCTCACGGCCCTGCGCGACATCCTCCACCCACGTCCGCAGTTCGGCAACCGCGAGGCGGCGTTCCGCTTCGGCACGTTGGTCGATGCGCTCATCACCGAACCGGCACGGGTGGACTACTACCGCTACACCGTCGACGACGTGCAGTACACCGACGACGAGTTCCGGCACGCCCGCGAGATGCAACGTTCTCTCCGCATGGAGGCGCGGCGCGACCCCTTCCTGGCAAACGTGCTCGAACTGGCGGACACGCAACGTTTCATGGTCAACCACGGGCAGCAGTTCACCTACTGCGACTGGCCCTTCCACCTCGATACCCGTTGCAAGTGGGACTGGTACCTGTCCGCATTCGGCTTCGGCGGCGACCTGAAAACTACCTTCGCCCGCTCGCAGGCGGAGTTCGACGAGGCGGTGGACTTCTTCGACTGGGACCGCTCGCGGGCATGGTATATGGACATCGCTCACTCCGACCGTGATTTCATCTACGCCATCAGCAAGAAGAATTGCAAGGTGTTCAAGAAGTTCATCAACCGGGACGATGCCATCTACACACGCGGCCGGGAGAAGTACGAGGAGCTTGCCTTTCAATGGTGGCTCTTAACCCCTCAAACTGCATGAAGCTATGGACATCTATTGCCGCGTAACTCCGTATGGTCTTGTTCCGCTCTACGATAGCGACCAAGATTTGAAACAGCGTTTGCGTGTAGGCTCAACTGTGCGTTGCCGCGTCAGCCTTCCGCGAAACTACGAGTTCCATAAAAAGTTTTTCGCCCTGTTACGACTGACTTTCGACAACCTGCCCCTGCCGCTCGTCGAGCGATGGAACATCCGCAACGAGCAGGACATGCTGCGCCGATTCAAGCGCGACCTCGGTTACTTCACCAGCAACCGGAACGAGTATGGTGAACTCGAAATCGAATACCTCAGCATCTCGTTCGCGGCAATGGACCAGAAGGATTTCGAGGACTTCTACAACGAATGCATCGACCTTGTCCTGCATCGCTACATCAACGGCCTTGACCGTCAGGACCTGCTCGACGAAATAGAACGATTTAAATAAGACTATTATGAAACCGAAAGTAGGACAATATTGCTACATGCCTCGCGGACGGGTGTTCCGCATTTACCGCTACGATTTCGTGTCGGCGACGGCATCCACGCTTGCCGCCGTCCCCGAAGAGCCTGTTTACTACGACCGCGAGGAAGCCCGCCGCCGTGTCTACGAACTTAACGGATGGAGATACAAGCCATGCAAGAACTGAAACATCATCTGCGCGTTGAGCCGTACCCCTACCAGCGCGAAGGCATCCTCTACGGGCTGGACAGGAAACGCCTCATCATCGGCGACGAACCGGGCCTGGGGAAGACCCTCCAGAGCATCGGCATCGTCGATACGGCGGGCGCTTACCCCTGTCTCGTCATCTGCCCCTCGTCGCTGAAGATAAACTGGCAGCGTGAGTTCGAGAAGTTCACCGACAAGTCAGCCCTTGTCCTTGACAATGCCGTGCGCACCACTTGGCCCTACCTGCTCCGCATGGGCATGCACCATGTTGCGATTGTCAACTACGAAAGTCTCCGCAAATACTTTGTGTGGGACATACGGGGCGGCAAGTCGTTCCGGCTGAAAGATGTGGTGTTCTGCCCGCCAATCAAGATGTTCAAGTCCATCATTATCGACGAGTCGCACCGCGTGAAAGACCCGTCGGCACAGCAGACCATCTTCACCAAAGGATTGTCCGTCGGTAAAGAGTGGATTATCCTCTTGTCAGGAACGCCGGTTGTCAACCGTCCCGAAGATTTGGTGTCGCAACTCTCTATCATGGGTCGCTTGCAGGACTTCGGCGGAGCTACACAGTTCAAGGCCGACTACTGCACTGACCCCAAGGACAAGGACGCCGAACCTGCCGTTCCGCTCTCCGTGTTGAGCCGCAGACTATATGATACCTGCATGATCCGCCGCGAAAAGGCAAAGGTGCTGCCACAGCTTCCCGATAAGACACGCGTTGACCTGTATGTGGACATCAGCAACGCGCCGGAGTACAACCTTGCCGCTGCCGACCTCGCCGAATATCTGAAGCAATATACGGAATGCTCCGACTGGGAGATTCGCCGGAAGATGCGCATGGAAGCTTTGGTGAAGTTCATGACATTGCGCTCTTTGGCCACCAAAGGCAAGATTGCACAGGCTGTGGACTTCATAAAGACCTTTTTGGACAGTGGCAAGAAGCTGATTGTATTCTGTTCGCTCCACGACATTGTGGACGAGTTGAAAAAGGCATTTCCAAAATCGGTTACCGTGACAGGTCGGGACAATACGGCAAACAAACAGGCTGCGGTCGATGCTTTCCAGAACAATCCTGCCGTGCAGCTTATTATCTGCTCCATCAAGGCGGCTGGCGTGGGACTGACACTTACGGCTGCTTCCAACGTGGCGTTCGTCGAACTCGCTTGGACGTATGCCGACTGCTGCCAGTGCGAAGACCGTGCCCACCGCATCGGGCAACGTGACAACGTCACGTGCTACTACCTGCTTGGACGTGGCACCATCGACCAGACCATCTACTCGCTCATTCATCAGAAGAAGTCTATCGCCGCAGAGATAATGAGCTCCGACGATGACATTCCCACCGATGAAATGTACTTCGACGAATTGGTTTCATCGTTCCTAAATTCAGACTGATATGGATGTATGCAAGACCGATGTGCGGCGAATCATCCAATACCTCGATGATGCAGCCAAGCTCTACGATACCCAGACGGGGCTGCGCTCCTCATGCCGGGCACAGATGCTGAGAAGATTAAGTAAGAAACTGAATAACAAACTTTCAAAAAATGAAGAAAATGACAAAGCAACAACTCATTGAACAGATTTCGGAACAGACGGGCCTCCGCCGTTCCGAAGCGAAAAAAGCCGTCGAAAGCACGATGCAGATTCTCTCGCAGGCTTTTGCATCCGGTGATAACGTTTACCTCCGTGGCTTCGGCACCTTCGCCGTCCGTTTCGCCAAGGAGAAAAAGGCACGTATCGTTGCCACGGGCGAAACGTGCATCGTTCCTGCCCACCGTACCGTGAGCTTCAAACCGAGTAGTGACCTTAAAAAACTGATGAAATGAAACTATTTGAATGTGGCATCCGCTACGAAAAAACTCTTGAAAATGGGATGCAGAAGAAAGTGACGGAGCTGTATATCGTAGATGCGATCTCTTTTACAGAGGCCGAAAGCCGCATCATAGGTGAAATGTCCGCCTTCATCAGCGGCGAGTTCGCTGTGGTTTCCGAAAAGATTACTAACTATTCCGAACTGGTAGAAACCGTGGGTGGCGACAAGTGGTATAAGGCCAAAGTCAACTTCATGACACTCGACGAAAAGACCGGTAAGGAGAAGAAACAGGCGTTCTATTACCTCATTCAGGCAAACGACATCGACCATGCACGTTCCCGCCTCACGGAATTCATGCACGGCTCGTTGGCCGACTGGGAATGCGAGGCGTTGCAGGAAACCAAAATCATGGATGTGTTCCTCTATGCACCTGACGCTCTCATGGGCAAGGCACAGACTTACGAAGGCAAGGTTCTTCAAGAGGCATCGGAAGCTGTCGCCGCTTCTCCGAGTTGCCAGCGTGCCGCCAAGCGTTTCATAGACAGTATTCCCGACGGGCAGAAGGTCACCATCAGCGTGCCGGGCTGCAAGGATGTGGTGATTGACAAAACGCACGGTCATGAAACGCAGGATGACGCTTGACGAAATGCTGGCCCGCTCCAACGCTGGGGCACGGCGCAAAGCTCCCTCCGACGAGGAGCACCGTATACAGCAAACCTGCGTGCGGTGGTTCAACCTCAAGTATCCTCATCTTCGGGGAAGGCTTTTCGCCGTGCCCAACGGCGGGCGGCGCGATGCCGTGACTGGTGCCAAGCTGAAGGCCGAGGGTGTGGTTCCGGGTGTGTCCGACCTCATCCTCCTCAAAAGCAATCATCATTACGGCGCGCTGCTCATAGAAATGAAAACGGCGCGAGGTCGCCAAAGCGCCAGTCAGCGTTGGTGGCAGTCGGTTATCAGTGAAAACGATGAGTATAAATACGTGGTCTGTCGCTCGCTCGATGATTTCATGCGCGAGGTGACGGCCTTCTTAAATGACTGTGAATGAATATGGCACGTACCGCAAAGCAAGGTTTGGGATATTTCCCTTTCGATATCGACTTTTTTCAGGACTTGCGCATTAGGAAACTAATCAAGTATCAAGGTGGCAAGGCTATTACCGTATATGCTCTCCTGCTATGTCTTATCTATCGTGATGGGTATTACATCAGGTGGGACGAAGAGCTGCCCTTCATAATCTCGGAACAGACTGGGTATGACGAGGCGTATATACGCGAGGTCATCACGTGCTGCCTGAACATCGGGTTGTTCTCTAAGGAACTATACAAGGCCGAAAGCGTGTTGACATCGAAAGGAATACAGGTAAGGTACATGAATATCAACCGTCTTTGCAAGCGTGTGGCTACCGTCACGGTCTATAACCTCATCATGGACAACATGGGTAGTGGACAATCCGGTAAGGACATACCGAAAAAGCGTAACCCCAAACAGGCTACAGCCAATCCCTGTGAACCACCTGCCGGACAATTCCCGGTTTACTCGCTCACGCTTGATGAAGAGATAGCGGCGTTGAAAGCCGAAGCCGCCTGGCTTGACCAGCTTCAGGTGCTCCACCACATGGATGTGGAGGCGTTACGCGCCAAGCTCGATGAGTTCCGGCTTCACTGCGCTTCCGATGGTAGGGAAAGGCACGACAGCCTTACTGATGCCAAACAACATTTCAACAACTGGCTGCGCATAGTGGTCTCAAAACAGAATAACGATGTTAAAAATAGAACCGAATCAAGAAATAGACGTAAAGGAAATCTTCTCGTCCCTGATGAGCAGAAAACGTATGGTAGCTCGTTTTAGGCTTCCTTATACCGCGCGTCAGGTCTACGTCCTCCTGCTTGCCGCCTGTCAATCCGAAGTGGCGTTGCGTCATCGCCAGTTTATGGCTTCTGCTGCTTACTTGAATCATATCGCCGATATTGCCCGGTGGCTCACGTCTGATGATACCACTTTTGGCCTATTCCTCTGCGGCAACCGGGGCAACGGAAAGACTACGCTGGTAAAGGCCATGAAGTCGCTCTACAATTACCTTCACTCCGATGAGGGATACAGCACACGCGAAGACCGCTTTCCTTCCTACGGCTTCGAGATAATTACGGCCAAAGAACTGGTCTTGCTCGCCAAGTCTTACAACAACCGCACCCGTGACAATGCTTCCGATGTCGGGCGTTACAAGCGTCTGCGCGATGTGGAAGTGCTCTGCATAGATGACCTCGGTACAGAGCCGCGCGAAAGCCTCAACTATGGCGAATATGTCAACGCCGCTATGGATATGGTGGGCTACCGCTACGAGGAACAACTCTGCACCATCGCCACCAGCAACCTCGCTCCCGACGAGATACGGACGTATTACGATGAGCGCTTTGCCGACCGCTTCCGAGAAATGATGCGCATCGTCGATTTCGGCAACGAAACGTCTTTCAGAACCATTAGCAGGATTGAGCCATGAACGTAGCGTTGCTTGCCGTAAGATGTATGCAAGAAAGCCTGAACGATAATCAATATCATAAACTTTTGGAATAAGAAAATCATGAAAAAAATTATGTTCTCAGACAAATACGACCTTACGAAAGCTGTGCTTGAAGGTCGCAAGACGCAGACAAGGCGGATAATGAAAGGCAAACCGCTCTTTCCAGCCGATGAAATAGAGAGTGCTGGTATTTTGGGTGATGAAGTGCAAATCATAGCAAACGGAGGGGAAAGTCTTATCACAATGAAACTGCCTTTTCGAGTTTGTGAAGTAGTTGCCGTGGCGCAAAGTTATCGTGATTGTGGCGGAATAAATGAAGAAGGAGTGCCCATGTGGGAGATTATATCCCAAAAAGTAGGAAGCACGAACGCTGGATGGAATAATAAAATGTTTGTTGTTAGTAGTTTAATGCCACACCAAATCCGCATAACCGATGTGCGAGTAGAGCGTCTACAGGACATTTCGAACGAGGATTGTATCAAAGAAGGAGTTGAATTGAATACCCGCCAATATGAATATGATGGAACCAGATACTATTGTGTCCGCGGATTAGGATATTGGCGAGGATTTGGCTGTACAAACTTTCATACTCCCCGTGAAGCCTTTGCCGCCCTCATTGACAAGGTGAGCGGCAAAGGAACATGGGAGCGTAACCCCTACGTGTTCGTCTACGACTTTGAACTTGTAAAATGAATAATGATGAAAATATATATCAGTCTCCCAATCACCGGCCATGACATCGAAGAAGTCGAAGCCAGTTGCATTTACGCCTCCGGAGTAATCCAAGCCAAAGGTCACATCCCAGTGTCACCGTTCGACATATCGCCAGATCCGGATGCACACGCACTTCATATGTTCTCAGACCGTGAAGGAGGCCTGACAGACGAGCAGTTCTGCGACGAAGTCCAGGATTACGTCCGTGAGAACCACTACGACGACCGTCTCGGTGACATCGCACAGGACTGGTGTCTGCCCCTTCACGGATTGGTGAAGAAGATTCTCCAGGAACTATCAATCGCAGACAGGACTGTGGAAGGAGGTGAGAAATGAAAGCAGTAGTAAGTTGGAGCGGTGGCAAGGACAGTCAAGCCAGTCTTATATGGGCTGTTGAAAACTACGGAGTGAAACATGTGGAAGCAGTGTTCTGTGATACAGGTTGGGAACACCCATTGACCTACCAACACGTCCAAGAGGTGGCTGAACAACTTGGAGTGAATTTGACAGTGTTAAAGTCAAAGAAATACACCGACTTTGTCGATATGGCAATTAAGCGTAACAGATTTCCTTCTTCACAGAGTCGGTTCTGTACTCGCGAATTGAAAATAATTCCCATGATTGACTGGATGCTCTTGCAAGATGAGAGTATGATTGTCATTCAAGGAATTAGAGCAAAAGAAAGCCGATCACGGGCTTCAATGGATGCCGAATGTGCCTATTTTAAAGAATACTTCGGAGACACAAGAGGTAAATCGCTTTACCGAAAGAAGGATGTATTGTCTTGGTGTAAGACGCATGATGCTTTGGTACTTCGTCCGATATTTAACTGGGATGCACAACAGGTAATTGATTACATATTGGATCACGGCCAGCAGCCGAATGAACTATACCGGAGAGGTTTTTCCCGTGTAGGATGTTTCCCGTGTATTATGTGTCGCAAGCGTGAAGTACAGCTGATTTCTAAGGACACTTGGGCAGCAAACCGATTGATTGAAGCCGAACAGAGAAGTTATCGTGAAACAAAACGAGGCTCTTCTTTTTTCTCCCCTGGTTATATCCCTAGAAGGTTTTGTACCAATCGAAAATATCCAACGGTGCAAGAAGTGTTTGACTACGTAAATCGTAATGATGCACAGCTTGATATGTTTGAATCGGAGGACGAATATAGCTGTATGTCCCCCTATCACGGTTTATGCGAGTAATAAAATAACAGAGCAATTTAAAAATCATGAAAAAGAATATGCTCATTGAAATAGAAAACCTAAAAATAAAGTGATTATGCAAACTACAGTATTGAAAGAAATCATCGCCTTTCTCTTTGGTCGTAAGTACTACGCCAACATCGTAGGTACGAAAGGCACTGCCGAAATGCAGATTTGCTCGTTCATATTCCGAACTAAGGAAGATGCAGATAAGCACCGGGATAGCCTGATGGGTACATTGTCCTTCCGATATATTGAGACCATCTCGTTTCGCTCACGCAAGGAATACTAATAACAGTTGCAGAGCCGGTCGTTAAAACATAAACCTCCGGCTCTGCCTAAATAGACTATTTTCGCAATATGATATTCTTTAAGCTTATACGCAAATGGCAGTCGCTTCGTTACTACGTGATAGCCGACCCTGCTGACAATTCCCTTACGCTTTCCAAACGTCTATTCCAGCATATCAGGAGCAACGCAGAGGAGGGCAGGGATACCTCCGTGTTCATGTTCCGCATACCGGGAACCGGCACATTCGGATTTATGGCAAATCACGGCATCGCTCAGCCTACCCAGCTTTGCCAAATCCAGTACAACGGCAAGTACCGCTGTATCGGCTTTGAAACACTCTGCCCATCAGTCGGGCGCATCCTCTACGAATACGGACTTTCTGCATTTCACCCGGTCAAGCTATCCGTTTCCATCAAGCGCACGCCACAAGACAAAGTGTATTATCAGATAGACGTTCCAACCATTAAACAACCCCGCTTATGCAAAGCATCCTTGGCAATACGCGCAAAACGGACATAACCTTTCACGCCAATGGGCGCATCGATATTTCCGCCCGTGTCGTCAAGGCTTTGTCTATCCAGGAAGGAGATGTGCTCGACATCATGGCCGATGAGGGGGAATATTACCTCTACGTTCGTTTTCATGCCCCTGTTGTCGGCAGACACGAAGCCACTTGTTTCCCTACCAATCCGCGTAGCAATCACTTTCGGGCTTGGTCATCCCGTCTTTGTCGTTTCATGTTGGAGCAGAGTGGGAGTGTAGCCGATTCCGTACCACTCGGTTTGGGGATGCCCGTCATTTTGCCATGCTTGGGCATAGCCCTACCTATAATATGCAAACACATATTAAAACCATGATACAAGAGATTAAATATAACGGTTTAACAGCCATCCCGTCTGACTACGAATGTGACGACGGGAATCTTTCCCTGTCGTTGGGCATGTTGCCCGAAGACGGCGCACTGCGTCCCGTCCTTCCGCCAAAGACTGTATATCAGTTAGACGACGGAGAAAAAGTGGAGTTTATTCATCAGACCTCGTCTTTTCGTCACTATATCGTAAGCCAAACGGGCCGTATGGACAACGTAATTACTGTTTATGCTGACCAGACCGTCACCTGCCAATATCCCCTCCATTCCGACCTGACACTTGAAATTGAATGGACAGATGTCGATGGCATTCATTTCACCCACGAGACCCTGTTCCTCCCTGCCGGTACTTACAAAACGCAAACTGCCAAAACATATGATGCCATACACAGCGTCACGGTAAGCATTCCTCAAGACGAAATTTTCAAATACAAGGTAGAAAGAGACTTTTATTATGCTGGGAGTGGGGGATATTCCACGCAGCCCATTACCTCACTTCCCTTTCGCTTGGGCTATTTCACCGACGAAGTACCTCAAGCACAGGAAACCTTACACACTTTTCCCGATGGGGTGGAACTGCATGGTTACAATGCCATCGGCAACACGCTTGTTGTCTTGGCTTCAGATGGTATGCACTATTTCCTTTGGCGCAAGGATGCTTATGTTCACCTAGGCACGCAGATGCCGCATCTGCCCCTCACGCTGGGTTTGCAGGGAAATCTGGTAAACAAAACTATGAAGATAGGAATAAAGGGTGACTATTCCGCCGTGAAGAATGTTTCGCAACCTATTGGGACACGATATTATCTCACTGAAGAAGACCGCGCGGCAGTGAACGAATCGCTTCCAGCCTCTGTGAACAAGCTACTGAACGATGAGACAGAACGTAACCACTTTGTTTTTCCCTTTTTTGCGCGCTGGGGATATGAAACGGTATTCGGCGACATGCTCTTCTCGCCGCCTGTGCTGATGATTCCCAACAGCGGGGGAACGGTCAACGTGGAGACACAGCTTGAACAGAGTGCAGATTGCAATTTTTACGTATCTTTCTTCTCCACGGCACTGGACTACCATCTGCCCGACATGGAAACGTGGAAAGCCGAGTTGGACAAGTGGAGAGACGTCATCACGGGCATTAGCTTTTACGTATCCACACCCATTGCTGCCTACGTGTCCGACGGGCAGTATTCCGAAGTGTGGAACGACCAAACGCCTGGCACTGAATCGATGGATCGGCGGGCTTCCGGTTTTGGTATCTTGGGAAACGAATACGAAGACTATTGGATGCAGTCGAGCGAAAAGCAGTCTTACCACATCCATTTACAAACCCCTGTCATCACGAAAAAGGAATATATTGAGAAGTTCTCTTCAGCATCCATATTCTGGAAAGTGGCGACCATCAAGCCCGATGACTTGGAAGCGGATTCCTTGGTAAAGATGGAGCCAAATACGGTGCCCAACCTCGCTACGCAGCCGCATATCGAGACGGAGGCTCTTAACGAACACGATACCCTTATTCCACGTTACTCTTTCATCTATAATTCCCGTCTCAACATTGCACACATAACAAGGCGTTTGCACGCTTTCCCTGCCGAGACACTTGTCACTCGTTGGGATGGACTCCGGAATCAAATTAACTACCGCTATGCGTTCTATGTATATTGCAACGACAGCGGTGGGCAGCAAGTGGTACAATGCGTCGCCGAAGGAACAACACAGGCTACCACGTTTCATTGGCTCTATTACCCTAATCCGTCAGCCTACAAGATGATTATCGAGCAGATTGCCGAGGCTGACGGCACGAAGAAGTACGCCGAAGTTACGTTGAAGGAACACCCCATGTTAAACGGAGCTTATTGGTTCAGCGGTTTTCAAGACCTTATATTTGAAACAGATGTTTCGTTTGTTCCACCTGCGGAACAGCCGTTGGTAGATAACCCCAATAAAATCTATACATCTGAAGTCAATACTCCTTTCTATTTCCCGACGCTTGGCATTAATACCGTAGGCACCGGTCCAATCCTCGGCATCAGTACGGCGGCAAAGGCTCTTTCTCAGGGTCAGTTTGGCCAATTCCCCCTATATGCCTTCTCCACGGACGGTGTTTGGGCATTGGAGGTCTCCTCCACAGGCACATACTCTGCCAAACAGCCCATCACGCGCGATGTCTGCATCAATCCCGATAGCATCACGCAGATTGATAGTGCCGTTCTTTTTGCCACCGACCGGGGCATAATGCTCATCAGCGGTTCGGAAACCGTCTGCCTGTCCGATAGCATCAACAGCCGTGACCTTTTTTCTTTGTCCGATTTGTCCGCCGCTGATAAGCTTGTCAATGTGTTCAATCATTTTTCCAACGAACAGGAGCGCATAACGCTCGAAAATGTTTCACTACTCCCGTTCCGTGAGTTCCTTGCCGGGTGTCGCATGATTTACGACTATACAGGGCAACGTATATTTGTATACAATCCGTCCGTCACTTATGCTTATGTCTATTCCCTGAAGTCTAAGGCATGGGGCATGATACACAGCAAAATCACGGACAATGTAAATGCTTATCCCGATGCGCTCGCTATGGTGTCCGGCAATAAGTTGGCAAACTTCTCCACCTCCGATGCAGAAGGCATAACAGCTCTCATCGTCACACGTCCGTTCAAATTGGGCCAGCCCGATTTGCTCAAGACGATAGACACCATTATCCAACGTGGATATTTCCGGCGCCGCCATGTAGCCCAAGTCCTCTATGGTTCTCGTAACCTCTTTGATTGGCATCTCGTATGGAGCAGTACCGATGAATATCTGCGCGGCTTCCGTGGCACGCCATACAAGTATTTCCGTCTTGCCCTCATATGTCAGCTCGACAAACACGAAAGTCTCTATGGATGCACCGTGCAGTTCACACCACGGCTCACAAATCAGCCAAGGTAAAGCATATTGTTTATAGGCTAGTTTTTTAGGTAAGATTGTTATGGAAAAAGCCGGGATGCGTGATGCACCTCGGCTTTTTCCTGATAGCAACGCCCTAGAACGGCTTCAACTTCCGTCTGATCTTCCCGCTTCTCGACACCAGCGTGGTCTGTATCTTCTTACGTAATGTGGTAAACTTACGTTGCCAGTTTGCTTCGCTCTCCGGGTTGGTGATGCTCATCCAGTCGGCAAGCACCCTGCACACCAGGTATTCATGTATTAGCTGCTCCAGCAACCGCAAGGTGGTCAGCGAAAAGGTTGCAGGCAGCGTCAGCCTGATTTCGTAGGCTTCAGGCTCCTTCAGCACATCGTCCAACGCTTCCTGCCCGTCCGGAATCTCTTCCTTGGTGTAGGGGTAGAGCATCTCCACACATTCCGCATGGACGGTATTCAGCACCCGCGTCACCCGGTTCACATTCCCATCCTGTGCGATGTCAAACACCTGGTGCCGCCTGCACTCGTTGCCCTCCGGAATGATGTCCCCTTCTACATACGAGTAATTGCTCGCATCATAGATTAGCTCTGCACGCTTGAAAGTCAGGACTACTTCCTTATGTTTTGATTCTTTCCCGCAACAGTACGCCATAATCTACCATTATTAATTTATCATTCTTCATTTAAGCGTATGTCGGACGTTCAGGTCGGCTTCGCTTGTACAAAGCCCGTTTCACGGTTTCAAGGCTAGCCGTCGAGTGGTTCAGATAATCAGCTGCGTCATTTTTGTTCGTGATGGTGAACCATTCATACAGGGCCATATCCACCAAGTAGGCATGGATGCCGTTTCCCAGACTGTCAGCGGAGGCATTGTTATAGTTCGAGGGTAGTTTGAACGCCAATACCAGTTGCCCGTCATTGTCAATCTCCGTGGGAATACGGTCGTTTGAGGATGTCTTGTCCTCGTCCAAGTATTCACCGAGCAGGCTTTTCAGGCTGCTGAATGCGTTGGAGAGGCTTCGCCTCAACTGGTAGCTGTTTTCGTTGTCCTCCGAGGCTTGCATGTTTGAGCTGGCCTCATAGGTCATGCCTCCGGCTTCTCGTGCCTGACCGGTCAGGTAGGCTTTGTTCATGATGTCATACATCAGTTCTTTCACCTCTTGGGTGACTGTCAGTGTCTTTTTGTTCTCAGCCATAGTCGTAAATTAGTTATATGTGGGTCTCCGTGGCTTTTTCTTAAAAAAAGCCTTGCGCATGATGTCCTCTAAGTTCGTGGCCGCTCCTGCCGCATAGTCGGTTGCCTCATTTTTATTAGTAAACGTGTACCATTTAGCGGTGATGTTCATCACAAAGAAGCTGAACAGGCTGCGCTCCATGCTTTCCAACAGGCTATCGTCAAACGATGCCGATAATTCCAATGTCAGCGTATAGGTGCCGTCCATTTCTGTTTCATTTTCAAGAAACTTTTTCAGGTTTCCGGCAATGGCATTCTTGCTCTCGTTCCAAAAACGTTCCAGCATCGCCTTGTCTTCATCTGTGGTGAAGATGCGCTCGTAAGCCGTTACGTCATCCATTTTGGCACCGGTGTACGAAGTGGTCTGTGCTACTTCCTCATACACCATGTCTTTGTTCACGCGCAATGTGTATAGTCCCATATTGTCAGGTTTTTGTACAAATGTATAGGAGATTTTTGCTCCCTGTAGTTTATCTTCTTACAAGCGTGGACCGGACAGTTCGTTTCGATATACCGTCTTCACCACTCCCAAATCTTCCACCCCACGCTCAAACCGACAACCGGTTCAAATTGCTTTGTGGAAGGATTCCATCCCACCGACACCCCGGTGCTGAGCACCCACCGTTTCGGTTTCGTTTCTTTGGGCTTTAGGTAGTATCTTTTCGGATATAGACGGATGCTGTCCAGCCGGGTACAGAAGCCCGACACCCAAGCCTCGTAGTCGTCTCCCCGGTAATGCTTCTGCGTGATAGGGACAGACACGGTCATCGAATCATTCGAAATATTTCCCGTGTCAATGTTGCCATTTTTTTGAATATTTTCCATGGAAATGTTGCCCACCACTGGAAGCCTTACCAACTCATACCGCAATACCACGCTGTCGCGCGGCACAATTCGGTTGTGTACGATAGTGTCATACACCGGAATCGTGTCCCACACCGTCTCGTGTCGCTCCGGCATGTTCCCGAACCGTTGCCAGACGAGCGCACCCAGCAACGTGGCGCAAATTATCCAAGGCAATGTTTTCATAACGTTTCATTCGTTTTAACCCAAATCATTAGACTTAAAGCGGTCTAATGACCGATTGGGATTTAAGTCAATTGTAAATAAGAGCATATCCCCTTCACATGCAGCTCCACGACGGAAGCCTTCCCTGCTGCAGACAGCAGCAAGTCCACATCCTCACGGTTGTCCTGAAAGAGGTTCTCCGTCAGCACCGCTGGGCAACGCGTGTGTTGAAGAAGATAAAGGTGCCCCTCCTTGTCAGGGTCGCCGTCGGTGCTGTCCTCGCGCGTCTTGAAGCCCTGAAGGCGGGCCGCGTCGTAGAGGCACGTGGCCAGCTTGTCCGCCTTCGTCCGCCCAGGAGAAGTCCAGCACTCCCAGCCGCGGGCCGACTTCCATTGGTCGCCCATGCCCGCCGCGTTCACGTGGATGGAAACGAGCACGGCCTCCGATGCCTTATATTCGTTCACGCGGCGAACGCGCTCTGAGAGAGGCACGTCCAGCTCTTCCTTCACAATGCGCTCGGACTCGATGCCGCGCTTGCGCAGTTCCGTCTCCAGCCGCTCTGCAATCTCGCGGGCATAGGCATACTCCCTCAGCTGCCCGTCGGGCGACCGCTTGCCCGGGGTGTTCGCCCCGTGGCCGTTGTCTATCAATACTTTCATAGGTCTTTAGAATTTTTTATGGGGGGGGGGAGGAGACAAGTTCAGTGGACCAGTTAACAAGGGTCTCCTTGCCAACTAAATCCTCATCCCCTCGTTAACTAAAAAATCAGTAATCGCTCGGCGGTCTCCTGTCCTTGCAGCCGCGTACCTCGCACTTCTTGAATTTCAGGGCTTGGTTCTCCAGCTCCAGCTGTTGGTTGCGAGACATCAGTTCGCGGATGCTGCCACGGTCGTCATTCTTCTCGGCATAGAGCTGGTCGATTTTCGCGTTCAGCTCCTTGTTGGTAGCTTTTTCCTCCTCATAGTTCTTACGCCACTCGGCAGCGTAGCTGGTGATATTGTCCGCTTCGGCGGCGCGGGCTGTAGCCTCTTCCTTGCGCCGCTTTTGGTCGTGGTAGAGCAGCGCGCCCAGCAGCGGTAGAATGATACTCGATACCATCCCGCCCACGATGCTTACCCATTCGTTTAAATGTTCCATATTTTTTTAATTGATAATTGATAACTACGACGTCGCATGTATAATCCACGGAACGTACCTCTGTCAATCCTATTTATCCTCCGTTTCCCTCCACAGGCAGTGCCAGCACCCTCTTTGCCATGCCGGCTGACCACTCGCGCCACGCCTGCATCCGTTCATATTCCTCCAGGTCCTCTCCACCGTTCTCACGGTTGAGCATGATGGCTATCTGGTCATCGTTCGAGTAGCGCATTCGGATGAAGTATCGCTTGTACTCGTCATATCCATACTCCGGATGGTATGCCATCACGATGTCTCCCCCGGAGCATACCAGCAGTCCCTCACGCACCGTCAGGTCCGTCAGGTCGATGTCGTGTTCAGTGAAGGTGGAAGCATCCCCCTCCACGTCAAACCCGATGAAGCCGGTTCCCTTCAGGTATTTCCCGGGCTCTGCATAAAGATGATTCTTTTTCGTATACATACTCATAATGTTTGTTGTAGAGTGAAGCCACATTTTTCCTTGTTCAACAGGATGTCGCCCCAGTCTCCCCAAGTATAACAACTAGATTCAACTGGGACAATTAGTCGGTTTTCCCCAGTGTTGTAGGTATTCCGTCCAGTATAGGTTGTTTCGTTAAATCCAAAGATATGACCATATGTCGCTCTATATCTGTCCCCATAAGGGCCTGGATTTCTTTCCAACACGGGGGCAGTTTTTGGCTTGCATATAATAGTTCTTAAGTTGATGCACTCATTAAAAGTGGCATTTAAGTAGGTGACCGATTCTGGAATAGTGATACTTTCCAATACAGAGCAGCCGGCAAATGTGCCTTCTAACGAAGTGATACCTTCCGGTAGAGTCACTTTACGTAACTTTTTACAATCAGCAAAATTTCTTCCTAATGATGTAACCCCATCCGGTACCCTCATCTCTTCGATATCGGTTCCGCTAAAGTTAACAAAGCTGGTATTTCTGAGAGCTGCTGGCGGAATGGATAGGTGGGTGAGCCCGATAGCGTATGCAAAAGCGCTCCCTACCCACGTTACCGTCTCCGGTATAGGGAACGTCCCATTCTTCATCCGTACATTAGAGAAGAAGTAGTTCGGGATATAGTCAGTAATTTCTGGATAGTGATAATTATCTATGTCAATGATACATCTTCTAAATGTCGTAGGTCTTAAAAGATGTAGGGGCGGCAAGCTTTTCCATGTCACTTCTACAACTCCTGAGCTCTCAAAAACATCGTCACCTAGACCTGTTAAAGACCTTGGGAAGGTAACACTAGTCAACGAGGAACAACGCTGGAAAGCATAACTCCCTATCTCTTTCAACCCTTCAGGAAAGGTAACACTAGTCAACGAGGAACAATCGGCGAAGGCCTCTCTGTCTATAGTTTCCAACCCTTCAGGCAAGATCACACTAGCCAACGAAGAACATCTGGAAAAGGAATTTTTTCCTATAGTCCTCACCCCTTCAGACAAGATCACACTAGCCAACGAGGAGCAACCATTGCACATAAAAGAAGGAGTGGTCTTCATATTCTTCTCTATGATAAGCTCTTTCAGTTGCAGACATTCACTTACTATACCTGTATCCATTGTAATATTTTCTGTTACGCGGAAAGATTCAATTTTAGTATTTTTGAAACAGGACATCCCCAAGCTTATAGGGGTTGAGGGTAGAGTTATCCGTTTGAGCGAACTTCCCAAAAAAGCTTCTGCAGAAATGTTTTTAACAGACGATGGGATCTCTATTGATTCAATTCCGCAGAAACTAAAAGCGCGATAACTAATGCCCGTCACCCCTGAATGCAGTGATACTTTTTTCAGTTTTGAACAGTAATAAAAGGATTTTTCGGGGATACCAGTGATTCCCTCCGGAATGGCAATACTTTCAATGCTGCTTCCCTGAAAGGCGTTTGATTGGAGAATACGTAGTCTTTTAGGTAGCATCACTTCTCCGCTGACATAGTTCATGCCAGAGAAGGCTCCGGAGAGTATTTCTTCCACGCTGTCAGGAATGATTAATTGTCCTTTCCCTCTGAAACCAGAGAAAGCATCACTTCCGATCCTTCTCAAATTATGAAAACGTTGTAGTGGTTCTATAGGTTCTACTGGCGTGGCTTCGTAGGATTCTACCTTACAGACTCCTTCTGGGAACTCTATTACTTTATCCGCCTCCTCCTGCGTGAGCTTATTGGGGGATGCGGAAAAACCGGCGCGGTGCATGCGGAACATGAATTTTGGATTGGAGACGGAAGTCATCACGATATCTTCCCCGAGAACCGTAACACTAAAGGTATTGCTGACGATGGTTTTTCCGCCCATATCCTGTGATAGTTCCAGCTTGAGTGAGTACTCTCCCGGTGTTGCATCCAGCACCTTGACCTTGCAACTGGTTGGTGTTGGGTCTACTATTTGCAACCGTGTGTCTGCCCCCTCTCCGGACAATGTCCACTTAGGGGTCAGCTGGGTTTCATAGTCCGCTGGGGCCAGGCTCGCGGTAAAGACATTTTCTTCTCCGCTCTTCAATAGAGCTCTTCCGTCAATTTCTGCCGTTTCTAGACCTTTAAATCCGGTTGTGTATACCGTAAACACTTTTGTGATACTCAGCTCTCCGACAGGTTTAAATAGAACTTTGACGCTTGTACGAAATCTTCCACCAATGAATTTGCGGGTCGTAGCAAGTCCGTCTTTCGTGATGTCAAAATGGGAAGAAGATTCGTTACGCTTAAACTCCACTTCCCCCTCCATCTTTCCTTTCGTGTTGAACGCCACGACACGGTATTGCTCAGACTCTCCGGCTTTGAGTTCCGTGCGGCCAACGATGAAGAGGCTCTCCGGGGCAGAGAGGGAGAACACCGCGCCCAGCTCGAAGCAGTCGTTGCCAAGCAGGGCGGACAGCTGCGACACCTGCTCCTGCGTGATGGCCCGCAGGGCGGCACGTCCGCGCACGTCAAATGTGGCAGCCGTCCGTTTCAGCGACAGGAAATCTATCAGCTCCTGGGCATCCACGTCGTGCCAGTTCACCCCGTGCAGCGTCAGGCTGCATGCGGCATCCTCCGTTGCCTTGTTCTTGCGCCAGTCGCGCCAGCGTGCAAAGTCCCCTGTCAATCCGGGACAGCCCTTCACGTCGATGTACGACACGCCGTTCATCTCCACCTCCAGCGTTGCCAGTATGGGCTGCCTCGTCAGTTCCAGCCGGGTGACACCTGCCGGCAGCGACAGCACCTCCAGCGAGCCGCCTTCCGGAAGCGTCAGGCTGCTCAGTCCGCTGCCCGCCGCATACAGCTTCCTCAGCCGCCGGTGCTTCGACAGGTCCAGGGTGTGCAGAGCCTGTAGGCCGCGGACGTCCAGCTCTTCCAGGTTGGTAGCCTTACCCAGTCCCGACAGCGCGGTCAGGACCGTGTTCGTCTTTTCCGGATGCCCCACCACGAGCCGCTCCAGCCGGGTGCCCAGCGTCTCCTCGCTCACCTTGTCCAGCGAGAGGATGGAGATGCGGTCTGCCATAGCCGACAGGTCCAGCCCCTTCAGGTAGGGCGCCGCATAGATACGGATCGGATCCCCCAGGTTCAGCGTCTCCGTCGTGGTGAACCGGTGCGTCTCATTCTCGCGCAGGGCGACATTCCCCTCGCGCGGCACGTTGTTGATGCCATAGCCATACTCCATCTCCGCCCCGGCGGTGATGGAGAACTCCTGTCCGGCAGGCGTGTTGTTGATGCACTTTATCTCCAGAGAATTCGCCTTATAGCCACCCGAGATGTATTTCGCGTCGAAGTGGGCAAAGCGCCGGGCAATCCAGTACCGGCGGTGCTGCGACCGCGTGCCCTGCAGCATGAACAGGTTGTCGATGCCCTCGTTCACATACGGACCGATGTACTTGTACTGCGCGTCCCGGCTGTACACCCGTTCCACCCAACGTCCTGCCTGCAGCCCGTCGAACATCTCGATCACCTTGTCATAGCGCAGCCCCGCCGTGTAGAGCGCGTTGTCCACCTTGCGCACCACCTCCATGAACTCGGCATCCTCCTCCAGGCGATTCCACAGCACCGACTCTCCACCGGCATAGTACGGCTGCCCGTCCGCCCCCAGTGTCGTCCGCGTCGCGGTGGGAGGAACAATCAGACGCCCGTCGTTCGTCAGGCCGTTCACCGTGTCGTTGTCGTAGTTGATGAAGAACCAGTGCACGCCGTCCTCGGTCGTGAACATCGCGTTCTTCACCGTCTGGTCCACTGCGCCGAAGCGCATCAGGTAGACATAGTAGGCAGCCACCTTCCACACGTCCAGGTGCTCCCACTTCTCCGTGCGGAAGCGTTCCGCGTCATCCTTGCAGCCCACCATCCAGGCGGCAAATGCCTTCAGGTCGGCAGTATCCTTGTTCCCGTCAGGATAGCGTCCCTCGAACGCCTTGTCCCAACCCGTATCCCAGTCCTCCACGTCCTGGAACAGCGCGAGCCGGTTGCCGTTGTTCAGCACCTCCCAGCACTGCATCCGGCTGTTGTCAAAGCCCGGTATGCCCTCAAACCCGAACACCGATTCGGTCGACTTGTCGTTGTTGAAGTTATACTTGCCGATGAAGATGAGCGGGTCGTTCTCGCTCATCCTGTAGAACAGCGCAATGGGGAATCCGTCCACCGTCGTCCGCACGTCATACTCATAGCCTGCCTTCACCGCCGCCTGCTGGGCCTGCGTGCGCAGCCGGTACTCCCCGTCGACGACGGCATCATACATCACCTTGTTCCACAGCCGCGCCACACCCGTGTTGTGCGTCCCAGACGACTCCGCATAGTCCGCTTTCAGGCACCAGCAGTCCACCGGTTGTGCTCCCCGCTTGAAGGCATACAGGCGGTCCTTCACCACCTTCCCGTCAGCATCCAGCAGCACCGTGTCGTCCCTCCGCCGGGTGTAGAAGCGGAAGTTCTTTTTCGGGTATCCCATCGACGACGTACCCTGCGGGCGCAGGGCGGCACGCTTCAGTGTGAACGAGCGCGACGGGTCCTGCAGGTTGCGGTATTCGATGTCCACCACCGTCTGCAGGTTCTTGTCGGTCGTGTTCTCCAGCAGAGGGATGTCACCCGTGATGACCATCACCGGCAGCCGTCCCGCCATCCGTTCGGGGGAGAAGTCCGTAGTCCCCTCCTCGTAGATGTCGTTCCGCTCATACACCGCGGTCATCTCCTCCACGCTCTCGCGGTAGAGGATGTAGTTGTTCAGCAGCTGGTCCGAGGAGAGGGGAGCGTCATACAGGCGGATGCTCCGCAAACGCATGCCCGCAGCTGCCGTCCCTGCGATGCGCAGCGCCTTTTCACACCGGAAGCTGTCTCCCGGCAGGTAGGCGGCGGCGCGCTCCGGCACGCCGTTCACGTAAATCATTACCAGTCCCTGCAGCGACTCCCCCGTGCGGCGGTGCACCACCACGGCTATGCGGTTGTTCTCCCCGTCCTTGTAGGGAGTCTCCACCCGGACGCCCGCCTTCGAGGTCAGGCTGACGCGGGAGGCTGTCACCAGCAGTCCGGTGCCGGCATTGTCTGTCAGGTCGAGCAGCACCGCCCCGTCATCGCGCACCCCGGTCGATGCGAACTCCATCTCCAGCGTCAGCCCCTTCACCGTCACGTCGCCGCCCAGCGGACGCTCCGCAAAGCTCAGCGAGTTCCCCTCGGCGAGCAGCAACGCGTTGCCGTCCCAGCCAGAGCGCTCGTTCCACTCAAATCCCTCCAGGGTGGCAGGCTGTCCGCCCGTCTCATACACTTCGGGGTGTTCGTCGTGGTTTGTCCGTCCCGTCGCGTCGAAGCTCAGGCGCAGTCCGTTGCTGATTTCCCCGATATTCATGCTCGTGGACTGCACGTCGCAGAGAACCTCGTGCGTGACGGTCCCGTCGCTCAGGCGCAGCGTGTGCGCCCCGTCGGCCTTGGGCAGGATGACCGCCTCGTTGGCTATCCCGTTGGCAGACACCAGCGTCGAGCACACCGTCCCGTCCAGGGCTACCGTCATCGTCACCGACTGTGCCGGGGTGGGAGTATAACTGGCGAAACGCAGCCGGTAGGGCACGTACTGTGTCAGGCCGTACAGCCTGCGCTCCCGGGCGATGCCCTCCTTCGCAGGAATTGTCGTCTCGATGGCAAAGAGCGTATCGCTCCCCGCGCCGGTATAGACCATGAACTCCCGATAGAGCGTGTCGCTGAAGAAGTCCTCCCCCTCCACGTTCGTCCGTGCCCGCACCTGCAGGCTGTGGGTACCCTGTTGCAGGTCCGCCAGGGGGATGTAGCGCGTCCGGCGCGACGACAGTTCCACCACCTCGTCGTCTTCCTTCGACGCCGGCAGCAGCTCACCGTCCAGATAGCACTCCACCACCTTGATTCCGTAACCGCTCACGTTCACCACGGCCTCCAGTGTCTGTGCGCCCTCGCTCAGGTCGTACACCCGTGCCACGTCCGTCTCACAGGAGATGCTCAGGTTCACCACGCGATAGGTCAGCGTCAGGCTGGTGGCAGCCAGGGTGTTCACTCCCTGGATGGCTACCGTCACATGGTTCGTCCCCTCGTTCAGGTAGTCATCCAGGGGGAAACTCACCACCTTCCCCGGAGCATACTGTTCCGTCACGGTCTGCTTGTACGTCCCCCGGCGGATGGTGTACGTGCACAGCACATTCTCACCCATCGACTGCCCCTGCTTGTTCTGGGTGTCGAAGCTGAACTCCACCCGGTTGCCCTTCGAGCCTGCCTGCACCGCGTTATACATCGGGGTGAGTAGCTCAATCTTCGCCGAGTAGTTGAACGGCGCATCGAATGCACCCAGCAGCAGGTCCTTCAGGTCCGGATTCTCCAGGTACCGGTCCCGGCTCTCCCCGTCGGCAAACACCAGGTACCGGTTGTTCGCCGTGTCGTAATGGAACACCCCGGCACGCCGTCCCAGCTCTCCCTTGATAAATTCCTGCACACGTCTTCCCGACACCGGCAACCCGCCGGTCGACTCGTCGCCGCCCCAGTCCGTTGCCTTCGTTATCTTCTCGTCATATAGTTTTGCCATAACCTGATTGATTAAAACACGTTACACATTATCCATTGTCAATTGAATAGGATGTCCATTGAAACGATTGTCAATTGTCCATTGTCAATTGTCAATTGAAACGATTGTCAATTGTCAATTGTCCATTGTCAATTGAAACGATTGTCAATTATTCCTCCAGCCTTCCTCGTTCAGCCAAGGCTTTACGTTCACCCATAAGCCCGCCCCGAAGCAGGAGCGCACGGCCTGCCATACCAGCCGCGCACCTTGGTAGATGGTTGACAGTGCACGGTGTCCCGCATAAACGGCTCCAATCTTGCGTCCCCCGATACGTATCATCCTGCGCCTCCTTCCTCATCTTCATAAACGAGGTACAGCTTCGCGGGGTCTTTCTCTACCAAGGCTGTATACGCTGATTCGCTCAGCACCACGTGAGAGGCTTGCAGAGAGGCGATGTTCTTCGACATGGTTTTCAACTGTTCGTTCATCGTTTTTTCCCTTTCAGCCATACCGGCTTCCATGTTATCCAGAGTGTCTTCCACGGTCGCCTCCCATTCCTCTATGGAAGTTTGAAGCCCTTGGTAATAGGTATCCAAGTCTACCTCTGGGTTGCCTCCCGTTCCGCCGGTGTCCGTCCATGCGCCTTCATGGCCTACGTAGATGGTTCCTGGCAACGACTTGCCCACAATGGCCCACCATCCCTCTTTGGGGTTGGGATAGGCGGCATCGAGCTCTTCCACACTACGAAACATGCCCTTGCTGGCTGCTTTCACGTTCTTTGCTTCCAACCAGCCGTCCACTTTCAAGCCCCCTTTCACATGTCCGCTGCCCTGTGTGGTGAATTTTCCTCCAATGTTTACGTTGCGACCAACTGCCACGTCACCATCCACTTGTGTTGTCCTTATCGAACTCATATTAATGCAGATTTAGCTAGCTCGGCCAACGCGTTGCTCTTCTCCACGTCGCCGTATGTTGTCAATACCAATGAAGCCGCAGTGTAAATCACGGCCATGTAACACCGGCGGCAGATTTCAATACCTCCGGCGTCATCAATTCTAGGATAAGGTAGGTAGACGGCCTTGCTTACCATTGCCTTCGTGCTTTTGCAGGAATAAAATTCCAGCACCCTCCCTTCCGGACGTATGCCGATGGCGCATACCGGTTTCTGGGAAGTGCCCCGTATGCCTTTGAACCGGCTACTCTGCAATTCATATTCTGGGTCGTCCTCACTGATGGCATGGTACACGGCTCGTGCCCAATCGTTCATTTGGAACACCACCAGTCGCATGAAATCCTCCGGCAGCAACACCCAGCCGCTTTCTAACTCTCCCCAATACACGGCATCCCCGAAATTGTAACCTCCATCAAGCAGGTACGAAGGGGCTTCGCTGTGCACTCGGGTCACGGCTTCTGTAATCTTCGATTGGATGATTTCATCCAGCGAAAGGGTATCCACGTCCCTCAGCTCGGCCAGCACGTCGCTTGTCATGTTATGGTCAAGTGCGATGCGTACATCCTTGGCAATCTCATCAAGTTGGTATATGGCCATCTTCTATGATTTTACAGTCCGTCAAACTTAATGCCATGCTCCTGTGCCGCTGAGAGGATGGCTTTCTCCGATCGCAGCGAAGTACGGCTGATGCCGAACGTATCGGCCAAGAAGTCTTTTGCCGCCGCCAAGTCGCTCACTTCCACTGTCCGGATTTTGCTCTCCGGATTTTCATCCGTTGTCTCGGGATTATGGCTTTCGGGTTCCTCTTTATCGTCCCTTGCGTCCACGAGTCTGAACAGCTTGCCATACTTGTAATGGTGCTCCAGCGCATATTGGATGTTGGCATTGTCGGTCACATACACGCTGCTACCGTCCGATTGGGCGGCAAATGCAATGTGTATGCTCTTCTTGCTTGGCAGTACGACATTGACGCTGATTGCGGTCTTTGATTTATATTGCTTTATCATATACTATCCTCTTTGAAAGGTTTATTCAGGGAGGTTTTCCCTCCCTGAATTATTACATATTGTTTAACTACCGGTATCTCCGGAATCACTACGCAGTGGGCGCTTTGGCCAGTCTCATGCGGGCGTGTGCCTTTGCGTAGCGCAGGTACAGACAGCTTACCTCCTGAATCACTACCGCATCCGTGCGGCGGATACCGGCTTTTTGCAAGTCAAGCACGTTGCGAGCCCAGCTTACATGAGTTTTCTTCGACAGGTATTCGGGATCCATCGCAAAGCCGCAGTCGCTCATGCCGTTCATGTCGAACAGTTCATGATGGATGGTCAGCACCTCGCCGAAGTCGGTATCCCAGCTTTTGAACTTCAGGTTCCACACTTCCACCGTCTCCTTCAGGCGGAACTTCTCGCTCTTGATTTTCGAGAAGGCGGAGAGCATATCCGAGCCGCAGAACAGAATCTTGCGCTT
Source organism: Mediterranea sp. ET5 (assembly GCF_023337025.1). NCBI lineage: Bacteria > Pseudomonadati > Bacteroidota > Bacteroidia > Bacteroidales > Bacteroidaceae > Mediterranea > Mediterranea sp. ET5. The sequence continues at coordinate 269,123 of NZ_JAMBLN010000002.1, forward strand.
GTTACCGATGCCCGTGCCTACGAACAGGTCTTTCGTGATGTCAACCAAGTTGTCATCCGAAATGATGGCACATTGCTTGTCGGCATCCCATTCGCCTACTTCGATATCCTTGCCTGCCATCCACCACAAGCCGCCGGTGAACCACGTAATCATGCCGTCTTTCGTCACGTGCTTGATGGCGTTCTTCACTCCGAAAAGATAAGTATTCTCCATCGCAAGGCGCATGTCATAGATGCCGTCCTCCTCGATGTCGGAGAAGCTCCAGTTCACCTCCTTCTTGGCAATCTTGTCAAATGTGGACTGCTCGATTTGAATCATGAAGTTCTGGCAATACTGCGTCTCGGGCATCGGGATGTTGTTGAAGCGCCCCGTCTGCACGTCAAGCTCGCCGCACGCCTTACCCATGCGCACAAGTACCGTGTTCTGTGGAATGGATGGAACCCATATCGGTTGCTTGCTCGACGAATCCATTGCGCCGTTCACGGCATACACCGTCGGCATGTTCGTTGTCGCGTCCTTGCCGCACACGCACAGCACAAGGTCAGGCGTGTTGGGGTCTTCTGCGTCGTATGCCTGTCCTGTGTCGGGATTGGTCACGCCCTTGACACCGACTACGCGGATAGTGTCGTCCAGCGTAAACATGTTGGCATCACTTACCGGAAGTTTCGTGCTGGCACCGCTTGACATGGCGGTAACGGCATCGGTGGTCATACACTTGATTTCTCGCGTACCCACGCTGTAATACTTCACCTCGAAGCTGTCGCAACTGGTAGATTTGGCGTAGCGGCTGATTTGGTCGATAGGGCTTGCCATAGGGCGGATTTTGACAATGCGCTTGTCTACGTCCGCCATGTAGAAATTCGGGTCGCCGTCCACACGTCCCTGTGTCTCAGTGGCAATACCGGCAGTAGAGTCACTGCCTCCGTCACCTTCCGCACCTGCGTTGGTCTTACCGGCATCGGGCAGATTGCTGGCTGCGGCCATCGTCACGCCGCTCGATGCGCCAATCACGAATGCCAGCAACGTCAGCATCACGTGATACAGAAAACTTGTACTTTTCTTTAACATCTTCATTTCTCTGTGATTTTAATTGGTTATTGATTATGAACTGTTTTCTTTAAGTTGATTCTCATCGGACAGGTCTTCGTCGTTCCCCTCCGCGCTCCCAAATGGTCTGACCGCCGTCGTCATAGCGGTTCAATGCACCCAGGTCGGGCATGTCCCTTGCCCTGCCGCCGCCTCCGTTCTTTCCGTCAAGGTTGGCGGTACCGTCTCCGCGCTGGTTGCGGCGAAGCCGTTCCTCGATTCGGGTGTTCCGACCTTTCACTTCGCCTTCCCGTGCAGCGGTTTCTACATCCGCATCATGGTTTATTGCACGGAAGGCCATTTGTATGCTTTCTGGAGAGAATTTCCCGACAATGCCGTCCTTTACGATGCCTACGAGGAACTCCATGGCACGGTCAATCTCATCATCGCTCACACCATCTGTCTGTTGCATGGATTCAAGGGTGTTCAGTGTTTCGGAGATGTTCTTTTGATACTGCTCGTCAAATTCCTTTTCTTTGGCAAGTCGCTCCGCATAGTCCTTGCTGGCCTTGGCAAGCTCTTCCTGCTTGGCAGGGTCTTTTAGTTCCTCTAAGAAGTCATCACCGAACATACGCACCAGTTCCACGGCAGGATTGCCGCCTTTGCGCCAGTTCGTCAGGAAGGCCGCGCTTCTCGGGTCACTGGTAAACAGGTCGGAGAAGGCTTTTTCCCGTTCCTTGTACCCGGCCAGTTCCTTGTCGTAACCGTCGTAATCTTCATTAACTTGCCCCCACAAGGCTTCATCGTCTGCGTATTCACGGTCGGGATGTGCCGCCTTCGCCCGTTCCGCGTATCGGTCGCGGTTGCTCTTAACTGTTGTCTTATCAGGCATATTCTTGATTTTTAATTGATTCTTGATTTGTAACAATGCAAATTTAGAGTAACGGAAGCGGATACACGGTATAACTTTTTACGCTCCAACACTTAACTTTGAAACATAGATAACGGATTCTATGAAGCACCACGGAGCAATGATGGAATACACCGAAGAGCGTATGCAAGACCTTATGCGGGCGTATGACGAATACATTTCGTCCTGCGCTTATATCCGTATGCCCGATGTGTATGCTGCTATTATCAACATGGAATCCATGCGCTTTTGGGTCAGCGAAATACGGGCGACCAAGGTCATATACGCCATGCTGAGAGGTGTTCCGTTGAAGGGGATGCGTCCGCTGAAACGTGAGATGTTCGAGGAAATACTGAAAAGAGTGCTTGATTTGAAGAAAAGGAGACCGGAACTCACTGTCAAGGAATGTTGCTGCATTGTAGTGGCGCAACCTGCACCTAAGTTTTATCTCGCTCCGGGAAGTGCGAAAATCATGATTTGTAAGGCTCGTAAGAAATGGGTGCAGGAAAAGTTGAAAAGATTACGGCTGTTGTGATTGCATTGGGGGAGACGGTCTTGTCGTGCTTCCACATTGCCGACTGGCATTCGGTTGGCATCTATGCGCATGCCCCTTTGGCTGGGCGTTTGCTATATCCCTTCTTCCATTCAGGTGTGCTTCATGCAACGTTGAACGCTTGGTGGTTGCTTTCATTGGCGTTTCTCTACAATGTTACGTGGAAGCGGATGCTCACAGCTTATCTTATAGCCGTTACTGTGCCTGTAAATATGCTCGGTTCATTCTTGCCTTTCGATAATCCTACGGTTGGACTTTCGGGCGTGGTCTATGTCTTGTTCGGCTCGATCTCCTTCGAGGTGCTGCGTAGGGTGTATTTCCAATGCTGGATGCTCTTCTACATCGCTATCGGCTTCCTCATGCCGAACACCAATGCCTGGCTGCATCTGTACTGTTATCTCTGCGGCTTCATGGCCGCCTTGCTAAACAAACCAATACACATAAAGCGATGACGGTACGGGAAAAGGCCATACAGGAGATTATCAAAGAGAACGAACGGCGCAATGCGGAGATCTACGCCAAGTTCGACCCCGTTACCGGATATGGTTCGGTAGGGGAGCGGAAGAAAATCGTAATCGACGATTTTCCCATTCAAACGCAATGGGTGCCGGTCGAAATGATGAAAGTGCCGCTTGTTCGCCAGCTTGTCGAGTGTGGCTCTATCCGTGCGTTCCTGACAGATTGCATGGAAGTCAAATACAACGAGGCAGACCGCCTGAAGGTCATCGAGCAGTTTGTCCGCCTGCGCTACCGCTACGACTTCGCTTTCTGGGCGGCCACGCTGGTCTATATCAAGAACAAGGACGGCGGCGACGATGTGCTTTTCCGGCTGACACGTCCGCAACGGCGGTTTGTTGAAAGGCTTGAAAAGCTGCGAAAAGCAGGGAAGCCTATACGCATAGTCCTGCTTAAGGCTCGCCAGTGGGGAGGCTCTACCACTTCACAGATTTACATGGCGTGGCTGCAACTTATCCACAAGGTGGGTCTGAACTCGCTCATCATTGCGCACCAGGGAACAGGCTCTGATGAAATAAAAGACATGTTCGACCGCATGATCAAGGCATATCCGGTCGAAATGCTTCATGAGCTGAGCGAAGCCTATAAAGAGAATGAACCGAAGCTGGTGGGTGTGGGCAAGTCGGGCAGCATCTACCGGGTTCCGCAACGTAATTGCAAAATAAAGATTGGCACGGCGGAACGTCCTGATGGTTGCCGTGGTGGCGACTACAGTCTTGTTCATCTTTCCGAGGTGGGCTTGTGGAAAGCCACCGAGGGGAAAAAACCGGAGGATATCGTGCGCTCCGCCTGTTCGGGTGTCCTCTACCGACCTTACACGATGATTGTCTACGAAAGCACGGCAAACGGAACGGGCAATTTCTTCCAGCGTGAATACGATGCGGCAAAGAAAGGTGATTCGCAGTTTGAAGCGATGTTCGTGTCGTGGTTCGACATTGAGAAATATTCACAGCCGCTAGACGACATCAAAGCCTTTGCAGCCCGTCTGTACGACAATCGGGAGAATGCCAACGTCTCTTCTGCACGTGAGGAAAGCGGACGCTATCTTTGGGCATTGTGGGAGAAAGGGGCTACGCTAGAAGCCATCAACTGGTATATCCTCGAACGTGCCAAGTACAACGACCATGCTTCAATGGCTTCCGAATATCCGTCTGATGATATAGAGGCGTTCGTCCATTCCGGAACGATGGTGTTCGACAAATATAAGGTCGAGGACTTCGACCGCTATTGCAAGAAGCCGCGCTACGTGGGTGACGTCTATGCCGATGCCGACGAGGGAAAGAATGCGCTGAAGAACCTGCGCTTTTCAGAGGACAGGCAAGGGATGCTTTGGGTGTGGGAGTTGCCGGAGGTGGACGAATCGGAAAAGGTACTCAATCGTTACCTGACGGTGGTCGATGTGGGCGGTCGCTCCAATAAGGCGGACTGGTCAGTTATCGTCGTTTTCGACCGTCTGTTTATGGCGGACGGAGGCAAGCCGGTGGTCGTGGCGCAATGGTACGGCCACTGTGATATCGACTTGCTTGCATGGAAGGCGGCACAGATTGCAGCCTTCTACGACAATTCCCTACTGGTCATTGAAAGTAACACCCTCGAAACTCACGACAAGGAACGGGACGTGGACGGCGACCAGTCGCAGTTTATCCTCAATCAGATAAAGAACGTCTACCCGAACCTCTATGCTCGCAAGCAGTCCGAAGAAGATATTATGGCAGGACTACCCACCAAATACGGCTTCCATACCAACGTGGCCACCAAGCCGATGGTCATTTCTACGCTCGTGAAGGCCATCCGCGAGAACGCTTACATTGAGCGTGACCGCCGTTGCCTCGATGAGTATTTGGTTTATGAGAAGAAGCCCAACGGGGCTTTCGGTGCGGTAGTTGGCAAGCATGATGACCTTCTCATGACACGGGCCATCGGGCTGCACATCTGTTTCTACGAAATGGAACCGCCCAAATTCGTGAAACGCACGAAACGTATGTTGGTGAAGAAGAAAAAGGCTGTTTCGGCAGCGACAATATAAACTAAAAACGGATTTGTTATGAACGTATTTCAGAAATTGAAGGCAAGCCTCCGGTTGCGTGAGGCGGTAAAGAAAGCCGAGGACGCACACTGTCAGACGGGCGAGCGTTATTATGTAATGCCTCTTTCGGGGAGCAAGGGAAAACTTATCATCATGGACAGGTTCAACTTCCGCAAGCTCAAACAGAAAGGGTATATTTCCTATGATGCACACGTGCGCGACCTCGAAACGGAGTGCTTCTACTTCACGGCTTATCGTAATGGAACGTGCGGCATTGTCCCTGAAGTGGAGAATTTGAAGCGGCAGCAGTTTTACCACTGGTATGCCGGATGCATCAGAAACCATAAAAAGAAGAAACGCCATGAAGTACACAGCCAAAAGTAAACAGGACTTGGACGGCATTCGGACGCTGACTGGTGACCCGCTCGTAACTTATCAGGTAGTTGGGAACGGCGGTAAGAAGATAAAACGTCCTAAGAAAATCAGATGAATAAATAAAGGCGGACGCATCATTGCTGTGCTGTCCGCCTTTTCATAATCCGTTGGGGAATGGCATACCCATAATCATGTGAGGGGTGCTTTTTGCCAACGGAATGATTGTTGTATGTTACCAACTTGAGGTATCGGCTTTTATTCTTTTCTCATTGCCTCGCTCCCAAATGCTATCCTCCGTTTTCCCGAAGTTGGCCAATTGTTCCATTTCCTTTTTCCTGCGTTCTTCCCACGGCTCGAAATCGAGTATTTCTCTCACGAGCCACTGGTCCCAAGTTCCTCGGAAACAAATACCTCTGTCATCAAGATACACGTCGGCTATCAGTTTGCCGCTCGTGTTTTCGGGCTGGTTGGGGTTTTCATTGATGTAGTCGTAAGTAATGTTGTGGTCTTTCAGCCATTTCTCTAACTTGTCCGTTTTCTTCCTCGTGGTGAAGATGATGATTGTCCAGCCTTTCTGTTTCAAAACGGACGTGCCTGTATCTGCGTTCGGTATCATCTGCCCGAATTCATCAGCACCTTGAAAGCCCTTGCTGTAATCGTGGATTACGCCGTCGAAGTCAATGCAAATTGTTTTTTTATCCATAACTTTATACTTATTTTTTGATTTTGTACTGATACAAAGGTAGTACAACCATTTATGCCACCATTGCGTTATGCAGCATGTTTACTGCTTGCATGTTTGCGCCTTGTTGTGCCTGTTGCATGAGTTGTGGCGATATGGCCTCCGGCGTTCCGCCTCGCTCTATTTGCTCACGCTGTGCCTTGATGCTCTGCAATAGTTCGTCCGCAAACGGAAAATCGCCGAATTCCAGAAGTTGTTCCACGCTGATAGCCCGCGATTGGAACAGTTGCATCAGGATGTCATTGGCAAGCTGTCGGTAGGCTGGGGTAGAAGTGCTTTCGCTAATCGACAAGTCAAATTCCACGTCACGTATCTTCTTCGGGTCGTATTCAATCTGTGCTCCGCTCTTGCCTGCAATGTTGAACACACGCTTCGTATCGTAGAACTGCTGCATGTTCTTCACGTCCTTATAAGCACCGTCTATCGTGAATTGGCTGTAACACTCCAGCATATCCAGCAAAGCCATTGTCGAGTTCTGTACCTGCTGGTTATACATGGATGCACTTTGCCCTGAGAATCCGGGTTTACCTTGCAGTGCTCCGTTCACGCCGCTGATGTCCTCAAAGAATTTCAGTTGCAGATTGAGCAGCTCCGTGATTCCGATATTCGTCGAGTTGTTGGCAACCTGTTGTGGAACTTGTCTGCTTGACGAGGGTTTGTATACAATCACACCGTTGAACTCCGCCCAGCTTTCCGCTATGTCCTCCATGCTCACCCCGTCTGGCAGGCAGTCTTCTGGCATCAGCAATACGCCTTTGGCGGAGGCACGCATAATCCAGTCGTACAGCGTAATCAATCGGTTGGTGTAACGCTGCTGGTCTATCACGTCCGACACAAACGAGTGTATCTCGCCGTCAATGAACGGATATGCCTTGAACACGTAGGGGTGGCTTCCATGCTCGTAGGGCGTTTCACCTTCTTTCAGGATGTCGCCGAACGGTGAAAGGTAGTAGAAGTACCAGTAATCATCCACAAACCACGTGGCTTTGATCAGCGGGACTTCTTCTTCAGGCATTCCTGCGGCTTTGGCCATTTGCATACGCCCGCGGTTCACTTGCTCCACTTCCGTAGCGTAGTCCTCGATGTCTATCTTGAAAATGTCGCCGTTTTGATAATCGTGGCATCGGTAACGGGGTTTCTGCTCTTTCCGCCATACTTCTATCACCCTGCATCTTCCCGGCTCATTAGTCAGCAGAAAATCGTAGTTTTCCAAACGGCTGTAACCGAACCGTTCGGCATAGCTGGCAATATACTCCCTGCGTGCGGCCCATTTGTAGATGTCTCTCAGCCTGCGGTAGTCTTGTGGCGTATGGGCGAACTGTTCGCACAACTGTCCGAAACTCACGTCATGCACTTCGCCAAGACACGTCACATCCCACCCTCGGAAGTCTCGCATATTATTGTCAATGAAAAAATTGTTTGGCTGAACATAGTCTGTCCAGCAATCCTCCTTGTTATTCCGCCAACCGTAGCTTTTCCGGTGAACGATGAAGCCTGAAATCAGGAATTCTTCCATCGTCCGGGCGTTCACCTCGTTCATTCGGTTCAGCTGCATGTTGCATTGAAGGATAGTACTCATCGTTTCACCCAGCTTCTGTTCGTCACGGTCACGGGCGGTACAGGTAGGTTCTTTCATTTGGCTGCGGTAAACGCCAAGCACGTTGCGAACCAACCTTCGGATGAGGTTGTTTTTCAAAGGGATGTTGCCTTGCATTTCAATGTATGCCTCCTCCGTCATGCTCTTGCCGTCCACGCATATCACGTCATCCCACTGTCTTCCGTAGGTGTATCGCTTGTTGCGCTCCCTGTTATGCCGGAAGTCGTCCATTTGGTTCCAGTAATGCTGCGCTTCCATGAGCACGTCAAATGCCCGGCGGTCGCCGAAGTTCTTCTGCGAGAACGCCACGGTGTCTATTCCCGTATCGCCGCGTTTCGGTGTGATTCGGCTCATCGGGAACAGTTTTGTATTCTTATTCGTGTGCTGCATATCGTTTCATTTTAGGATGCTTGGAATGTTACTTATGCTTTGCCAGCAAAAATAACCATTCCAAGCATATGAGACTGTTTAACTATTTACGAGTCGCGTCCATGTCCTTTATCATCATCTTCTTGACTTCTTTCAACTGGGCTTCGATGTCTTTCACCGCCTCTTTGTCGCCGTTGGCATTGGCTTCTTTAAGGAGGTTATACAGATCGTCAATGTCAGACCGATAGCTTTCGAATATCTCATACCTTGCATATTCGGGTGAGTTATAAAGGAAATCTATCTTCTCCGCATAGTCGAATACGCCGTTGTCGGTGTCCCGTTCGTAATTCCTTAGCCGTGTTCTCAACTTGTCATGCTCTTCTTTCAGTCTGAAATACTCGTTGTTGATAGCCTTGTATTCCGTTCGTTCATCACCGTTTTTCAGGATACGGTTAAGCACAAGGAAACTGTTTGGGTCATACTCACGTTGGCCAATAAGGGTTTCACCCATTTTGGTCATGCGGTTTATCGTATTAGCAATGCCGCCGAAATAGCCGTTCAGTACGTATTCCACCTGTGCCGGGTTAAAATCAACAGCTCCTTTCGTGTATTGGTCGCCGCCGGACATTTCATTGAGTGTTTCTGACAAGTCCACGAGGTATTTGTTCGCACTCTTGTAAGCTTTCGTCCATTCGGGCATATCCTTGTTATAAGGAGTATCCTTATACAGAGGAAGCCCTGTCCAGCTCTTTTTGTAGCCGTAAGCCTCGGCAAACGGCTTGATGGAACTCGGAATGAAAGCCTTGAAGCCTCCTCCTCCCTCCATGAAGTCAAGCGGCAACAACTGGCTTACCTGTCCGGCTATCTTGCCTGCCAGCTCTCCGTCCGTAAAGTGTTCTTTTCCGCTCAACGTGCTGGTCATAAGTTCGCCAAGTCCGTACACGGCTCTGTATTCCACAGGCAACGGTATGCTTATCCATTGGTCACCGGCACGGAACAACAGGTTGCTTCTCCTTACGTATTCGGGCAAGTTCCAGTAGTTGTTCTTGTCGTCCTCATCGTCATCACCATAACCAAGTGAAGCTACGATTGCACCGAGCAGGAACATCGCGGCAAGACCGGTCAGCGCCTTTGCAGGGTGTCTCTTGGTCTGCCGCCCGAAGTTTGCCGTGCCTTGTATCGCGGCGTTCCAAAATACAAAACCGCTTCTTCCGAGTCCTGACATGAATGCACTGGCATTGCCTAACTTGGTCTGTCCGGTGGCTCCCATGAATTTGGCACCGCTCCCTTTCTTGTTAAAGTTCACGCTTATCTCCTTTGCATCGTAGATAGACCGGTCTATTGTCCTGCCCATTTCGCGCGATGTCATGAAGGCGGCAAAACGTGCGCAGTTTTCCACGCCACGGTTCACCTCGTCAAGCCGTTCAGCCAGCAAATCCCATGCTTTACGGATGGGCAGTTGGCCACCGGCCTTGCGTATTTCCCTGCGGATGTCGTTCTTATGCTTCTCGATGTCACGCATGTTGGAGTATCCTGTTTCGCCTCCGTTCATCATGAACTGGTGGAACATTCGTTCGGTGTCGTTGCTCATGTCGAGTTCATTTTTGCGATACTTCGCAAGCAGCATCTTCATCCTGACAGGGTTCACCTTAGCAAAGTTCCGATGGAAACGCAGGGCATAATTCGGACTCTCCTTTATCCACATCATACTGTTTGAATACAGCATATCACGGATGAAGTTCGACACCACGAAGTCGGGGTTGCGTGTGGTATAAAGCGCACTCAACTCACGGTTAATCCTTTCACCGGCTTTCAGTATCGCGCCAACTGCGCCTGACATATCGTTGTCGGGGTTGGTCTGTCCGTTGAGTGCCTGTGCTGCCCTCGGATTGCCGTTTATCGTGATGACGTAATCCCTTCCGCCACGTTTCACGACAATTTGGTGCTGGCGCAGGTCGCGTTTCTCTACTACCCGGTAGGGTATGTTCACCGTGTCTTTGCCGTGCTTGTACAGGTCAGGGTCTTGCTCGGCAAGCTCTTTCATCTTGTACTCGAAGTCCTGCATCTTGCGTTCCACTTCTGATGGTGTGTCGTCTGCGTTGATGTTGTCCGGGAACACGGGTTTCCATTCATCTGCCACCTTGTTATATTTCAGCCAAATGTCGCTCACGCTGGCGAGGTCGCTCGGATGATTGAGTACGAAGTTCAGGAACTTCTGCTTCACCAACTTGTTGCGGTTGCCCTGCACGATGGCACTTTCCGCCATGCTTTGCAAGTAGGCGAACGGATCGTCTGCTTTCGACTTTCGTCCTTTGGCTGTCTTTATCGGGGCATTGAACGCACTGTTCTTGCTGTTAAGGTAGGCGTATGCTTCCTCGCCGGTCTTTTCGTCGAAGCCGCGAAGCGGAATGTAGTAATCGTACATGGAGCGGATATTGTCGTAAGTCTCCTTTGACATCATGCCGCTCTCGTACAGCTTGGAGAGTGTCGCATCGCTCACTGCGTTGGTGCGTTTCCAAAGCGTATCGGTGTCGTGGCCGCTCTCATAGTCATTAACCATTTGTTGTGCTTCAGCTTCCGCATCGGCTACGTTGTCGGTATCGGTCAGTGCGGTCAGTCCGGCAAAGTCGCGCTTGTCAATGACTTCAAACTTGTCGCCAAACTCATCTTCTACCTGTTTGTTCCAATCTTCCATAGCCTTGTCGAAAGCATCCATTTTCAGGTCGTAGTCGTCATTGTCGATGTTCGGCTGCTGGGGCTTTGTCTTGGCTAATTCGGAGTTGGCAATCAGTTTCTCTTTCTCACGTTCACGCATCACTCTGTTGCGTTCCAGTCCGTGTTTGGCCATCATATAGTCGGTCAGTTCCTCTCGTGCTTCTTTGGTAGGAGCAAGTTTTGCCACCTCGTCGAGCAAAGGCTTGAACAAAGTATGTGCGAAAGCGTCGGCTTCTGCTTTGTTCACCGAGGAAAGCCTGTTTTCGCCAAAATAGGCATTCTCGAAGCCGTCAACGTCTTCTATGCGTATTTTCTTCTTGCCCTCTCCTTTGAGTATGGCTTCCATCGCTTCACGCAGTCCGAGCATACTGTCTTGCAAGGCTTCCTGCGTCTGGTACACGCCGCGTTTCACGCGCTGCTCGTATCTGTCGCGTGCCAACGTCCGCTCATGTATTTCGGGGTCGCCGTCCCTGTATAGCTCATCGCGGCCTTCCGCCACGTTGCGCGTCGCATTATCTGTTACGGTATAGTTGCCTACTTTCAGTTCGTTCTGCTTGGCCACATCCTCGGCTTCTCCCAATATGCTGCGGTATCTGCCCGGCTCGGCAAGGTTCTCGTAGCTCCGCCAAAGGATGTAGCGCAGCTCGTTGTCCGACAAGGTTACGCCTGAGAAGTTTTCAAAGCCAATCTTATGCAGCATACGCAAGAACAGCTCCTTTATCTTGCTCCACCAGCTTGAATTGGTATTCTCGAAGTTCGTCTCCTCGGCCAGCGAGGCAAGGTATTCCTCGGTGGCTGTCTTGCGATAGTCCCCGTTCCTGCGTTTCTCATTAGCTTCAGTCACAGCTTCCGCACGGGCAAATACACCACCTCCTTTTTGTTTTGCACGTTCCTCGATATCTGCTTGGTATAAACGTTTCTCCATTTGGCTGATACGCTCCTTTATACCAGTTTCTGCGTTTCGGAAAACGTTGTCAAGAAACGTATCGAAATGCTCGCCGAACAACTGTCTTAGTCCGTAATGTGCCACGGCCTCATGCAGCAATGTCTGTTCCGCATCAAACACACTACTGTGGTTCGGGATCACAATCGTAATCTTACCGGTGCTACGGGAATAGAACCCTTTGGCTTTGCCTCTTCTCCCTTCAAGAGTGGAGGCATCAGTAACAATCTCCACATTGTCAAGATGCAACTTCTCAGCTAGTTCCTGTATATGAGCGATCATGCGTGCACGTTCCCGTTCGGCAAACCGCTTGTACTCCTGGACAGTCCGGACAGACTTGCCCAATACCTTGGACACGGGATCGTTCGTCATCGACAACTCATCATCGGTCAAAGCACCGTCCCCATCGCGGAGATTATCTTCCTCAACACTTGAATTCTCGAAACTTTCAACTACCTTTGCAGCAGAAGATGTACCGGGAGCGACAGCCGTGCTCCCATAAGTGCCATCAACGGGAGCCTTGGTGGTGGCAGGTGCATCTTTATTATAAGCCGTCAGAACCCAGTTCTTGTCGGCTATTTTTATACCCTTTTCTCTTACGTTACGACGTATCGTAACAAGATAACCATCCTTCACCAATACAAGTTTGTCGGTATTAGAATGTCGTTCGTCAATCTCTCCTTTGTTTATGATGTCTTCTATGCGAGATACCAAATCCTTAACACTCGGGAAATCCTTGTCGTTGACATGCTTGTTCAGAATATGGCAGAGTCCGCCACCTTCATCGCCCCAAACCATATCAATATCACCTATATCATTTCTATGGAATACTCCAAGCAAATCTCCGCTTTCGTGATTGACCAAGAATTTCACGGCTTGAAGAACTTTACCCTTGAACTGATTATACACGTTCCCGAATATGCTACGTCCTATTGGCTTGGGCTCATTGGGCTTGTTTTTACCATCCCTGAACATGATGTCATTATTCTCCCGCGAGAACTCACCATTGTTCCCCGTGGCAGACTTGATGTTGTTCGGGTCATACACCACGTACACGTCATGCGGAGCGTCATCCTCCACCTGCGTCCCGTAATCCCGGATGTTCCGGAAGATGATGCCGTCACGGTCATCATGTGTCAGGTCGACATCCCTCGTTGCCAATCCCGAGCTCAGTTCCGGATCAGCCGAACGGAAGTACCGCTCCATCTCCTTGCGCAGACGGCGCATCTTCACCAGGCGGGCTGCTGCCGCAAACACATTTCCCGGTTTCTCGCTCTCTACCGCACGATAAGCCGACAGCAGACGGGGCACACGCAGCTCGCTGAGACGCTGTGCATACTCGTCAGCGTTGCCGCCACGTCTCCTTCTCGCTTCCACTTCCGCTTGGTACATCCGTACAACTTTCTCCGCATGTTCCACCACGTCTTCACCACTGTTCCTATCGTAAGGTTGAGCCAACGTGAGATCCTCCCAGTTGCGCCCACGACCGTCAAACTCATACACCTCACGCAGGTTCAGGAACACCGGCATCAGGTGCTTGCCGCCCTTGTAGCTCGCAGCCATCTCCTTCGAGTCTGTGAAGTACATCCCTCGGTGAGCGCCGTCCCCACGCTCCGGGTCGAACGTGGTGAACTCGGCATCCGTACCGTGATACACCACCAGCGGCTCGCCATTCTCGTCCAGCACCACCGTCGCATGCTCCGGGTCATTTTCCCAGTCACCTGCCCACGCCTTGAAGGCAGACGTGCGCACCTGCACCCATTGCCGGGAGTCAAGCTTCGACTGAGCCCCGTTGGGAGCCTTCATATACCGACCCTCACGCACAGCATCCTCCATGATGGTAGACGCTTCACGGGTGGATTCAATAGTGGAGGGGGCACTATTCAACCGCTCTATCTCATTTGCATCATCTACTATTCGGAACAAGTCGTTGGCCTCTTCCCCGTTAGTCATATAGTCGTCAAGCCTATATAACACGTCATCCTCTTTAGCTTCTTCCTGTACCTTTACACCCAACTTCGACAACTCCTTTACCACGCTTTCGATATTCTCTGCCGGAATGTCCGCACGCAGCTTCCCCCGGTATGGATAGAAATTGTGCCCATGAACGGCGTTGAGAATCGCATTGTTCTCGTAGTAGACGGAGCCGTCTTTCTTTGTCTTGGGCACAGCTAGGTAATATATTTTCGCCCAACTGCTGCCTGTTATTTCCACTTTACCGTCATGGCTGGTGACTGGTTGGTAATCTTTTATCTGCTTCAACCGGCTGATGATAGGTACACCGCTGGTTTTCAACATAGACCTGTTCCATTTGTCGGGCATCAATATGCCGTCATGCACGTTTCCGTCAATGTCGGTGTAACTGATAAGCTGGCCGGGGAAACCTCCTCTTTCGTCTTGGGTGTCAGCGATGGCTTGCAGGATGTTCCCCGTCATGATATAACCGGTCTTTCGTGTGCCTGTTGGTATTTGGCTGTCCCAATTATCAAGCGTTGTGGAACGCGCGGCATCCCAATTGTCATTGGTTGTCTTGTAGATGCTTCGCAGTGCCGCTATATCGGATAGTTTGACTTCAACGCGTCTGCGACCGTCAAGGGTCGCGAATACAGCAAGCGTGGTAGAGGCGGTTATCTTGCTGTCCTTTGCCTTGTAGCCACAGAATATGGCCGGTGTGGAGAAGTCAAACGCCATAGTATCAAGGTTGTCGGGCATTAGGTACGACTTCCCAACCTCAAACATGCGCAGACGTTGTTTCAACATGTCGCTGTTCGTGTTGAGGCGAACCAAATTGTCGCTGTGCTTGGCTTCCACATTTTCATGGGTTTCTTTCGCATAGTCGGCAATAGCGGCTTGCTTCTCTTCTGCGGAACGTTTCTGCTGGCGGTTTATTTTCTCGGTCTGCTTGGCAATATCTTCCTGCGCCCTTACCTTCGACCGCTCGTAACGGGCTTCCTCGGCAGCAATTCTTGCCTCGTCCTCCTTTTCAATGGTGGAAATTACTTGGCGTATGTAATCCTCCGGACGTTTCCCTTTATTAACCTGCTCGATAGTCTTGCGTATCTCGGCTGCTTTCATCGGCTTGCGCAGCACGTCCATTTCAACCTGCTCAACATATGAGTTTTGTGCAAAGGGATTGGTGCCGGTCGGGTCTATTCCTTCAGATGACACACGCTTTTCCAACGTCTTGGCACGGAGCGGCATGACGGTAATCTTCAAATCATTGTTCCCCGTGTCGTTCAGGTACTTGATGAGTTCGTTATACCGCCTTACCACATCATCATAAAATTCTTCCTGTTCTTGGGTATTCAGCAATGCCACATAGCCGGTTATCTTACGTGCGTCATCCTCTTGCGGCTTGTACTCGTCAAGCTCGGCTATACTAACGGTACCGCCGTTTTCACCATTCTTTTTCAATGGCCTGCCCATCTTATCGTAGACGTCGGGATTGTCACGCAGGTATTCCACGACTACTTGGCTACCGTATTTGTTCAACAGGTCGGGAGCTTCCACTTCGTTGCTTTCGCTGTCCTGCGAGGTGGTCGTATTGGCATTCAGCGATTTCAACTTGGTGGACAACATCATCAGGAAGCGATTCTCCGCAGGAACTGGTAAACCGAGGTTGATGTAATATCCCCTGTGTACCTGCCCCGTGCGGTCGATGCGGCCAATCATCTGCATATAGTCGTTGATGTCGCTGAGTGGCTGGGCGATAATCATTGTTCGTTGACGCTGGTCGCTGAACTTCTCAGATGCGTGTAGACTGATACCGGTCGAGGCGGACTTATTTAGGATGAGCACGTCAAGTTCACCGTTGTTGAACTCACGCTGCATCCTCTTCTTGTCCTTGTCCGTCCTGCGCTTCACGACAACACGGTCCTTATCATCACGCTCCACGTACATATTGCGCCCTGTCAGCTCACCAATCTTATAGCCCATTTCATGCAGACGCTCGATAATGGCATCAAGCGGACTGATGAAAATGTCGCTGGTGCTCTCCCGGATGAAGTCCTGCAATTCATAGTAAGCTTTCTCCCCGGCTTCGCCTAACTGCTTAGGCGAATAACGTGCGTGTTGTTCTTTCCCGTTCTCGTCCTTGATGGTATATTGCATCACGGTGTCAAGTCCTCTCAAAAGACTGGCACTGAAGGTCGGCTCTACAATGACTTCACCTGCGGAATAGTCCTTGATACTGCTTTCCATCGTGCTTTCCAATGCGATGACCGGGTGTCTGCCTGCCTTAATCTCAGTATCTACTTCATTGGCTATGGCATCCACTTTAAGGGCAAGCATGAGTTGCTTGGTATAGTTGTAGGTCTTGCTGGCAAACGGAACGTTATCTATGCCCATTTTATCCGTACCCCTCTTAATACCCGCACTCTCGGCCATGGCCGCAAGCTCCTTATCCATTGTGTCAACCATCGGCTTGACATAATCCTCCTGGAATTTGATAATGGCGTTGAATGCAGCAATCGTACGGTCGTAGTTCTCTCTCGCTCGCCTGACGGTTTCAGGGTCGTTTATCGTTTTCCAGTCGGTCACGACATCGCTCATGTCGCGTTCCCTGCGTACCATCTGCCCGGCATTGGTCAGTTCGCGGCTCATTATCTCCTGCAAGGTCACTCCACCTTTCTCGATGATGCTTATCAGCTTGTCGGGTTCTACCTTGGCTTGGCTCATGGCGGTCCGTATGGCATACAGGGGCATGGTGTCAGGACGCTTGGCGAACGTCGCACTGGCAAACGTGGCCGCTTTTGCGCTGCGGAGAATACTTTGCAAGTATGCACCCGTATTGCTCGAACCTGCTGCAGTGTGGCTCTCGTCAAGGAACAGGTAGTTGTCCTCGGCAATGGCACGCAGGAAGGTAGCTTTGGGTGTGGCTTTCCCATCCTTTGCACTCTTGCTTTTCTTGGAACGGGTCTTATTCTTCTTGGCGGCTTCCTCCATTTCCTTTTGGCTCACCTCGTCACCTGTATTCACTTGAGAATAGGTAAGGACGGCATAGTCGCATTCGTCAGGTAGCTTGCCTGTAGCCAATACTTTTTTCATCTTCGCATCAGACAATCCTTTATACACGACCTTGCCGTTTGCATCCACCATCTCGCCTTTGTTCTCCTTGGCTGACGGAGAATTGAATATGAACGGCACAAGGTCGCCGCTTCCAATGTCTACCAAGTCTCGGTAAATATCGGAAAACAGGTCGGCTTTTTGGGTAATGAAAATAGGTTTCTCGCCCTGTCTTACTGCCCAGCGGATAAGTGCGGCCATTTGACGGCCTTTTCCTACGCCGGTCTGGTCGCCAATGATAAGTGCCTGCCCTTGCTTCATCTGATAGATGGCCATTGCCACGCTGTCAACCTGCTCAGCGGCAAGTGCCTGATGCAACTCGTCCGTCGTGTCATAACCGAGTTCCTTTCTTACGAACTCGTCTATGTGCCCGTACTTCTTTTCAATTAGGGAGAGGGTGCGGTCCATTGCCTCCACCATGGCGGCGGGAGCGACGCTTTGCAGGGAAAACGCACTATTGTGTGGTCTGTACGCACTTTTTTCTTCGGTAAGGGTGCGTCTCTTCGGCTGTTCGGTGCTTGTCGGCTCTAATCCCACTCGCTCCGTGGAAACTCCCACTGTTTCCACTCGCTGAACGTCAGGTTCTGATACTCCTCGGCTTCCTCCTCCGGTATTTCCTCCAGTTCTTCGCCGGGTTTCACCATCTCCAATATCCGTTCTATGTTCTCCTCGTAGAACCACCTCGCCCGGCTCCTGAGTTCTTTCCACGGAAGTTCTTCCTCCAGGTCTGCCTGCATCATCCTTTCGAGGTTGTTCAGTATGTCGCTCTCTGTCAGCGTTCCGGGATGGTTGGTCAGCGACAGGTAAGAGTTGCCCTTGCTGGCTACGTAAAATTTCTGTTCCATTTGTCTTTTCCTTTGAGTTGATTATTTCTTCAATGATGTCATAAAGTGCTTCAAAGCTGTCTCCCTTGCGGATGGCCTTACTTTGCACAGGTGGATATACGGCACTCTGCGCTCGTTCTTCCTCGCTTCTCCGGCCGTCTATCAGTATCATTCGGGTGGGGTAGGTAGTACCTTGCTTGGCATACAGGCTACCGTCCATGTCCACCACGCCCTTCACGTTGTAGTGGTCGTATAAATAGGTGAAGAAAGGCTTCATGCTTTTCAATCCACCGTTGGAAGCGTACTCCATGTTACCGCCAATAATAATGGCCGCACGCCCGTCATCCTTCATGCTGGCGAGGGCATTGAGCGTTATCTGCGGATCAAGACCGCTTATCAGCTTTCCGTCATAGTCCACAGCCTCACGCTTGCCAAACGGTGGGTTGGCTACCACCGCGTCATATTGCTTTCCACCCTCGAACGGCTCTGTGGCATCCTGCTGCGTCACCTGTGCAAAGCCTTGTTCACGCAGGTTGGCCAGTCGTGTGCCATCAAGCTCGTTGGCGTGTACTTGTCCGGCGGGTATAGCAAACACCAGCATGCCGTTTCCGGCTGTCGGCTCCAGCACCTTGCCGTCTTTCTTCCCGGTCATTGCGAAGCGGACCGCATTCCATGCCATGGGGAGTGGGGTGGAGTATTGCTGCATCTTGATGCGGTTGCTGCTCCGTGCGGCAATGGTGGGCTGCATCTCATACAGCTTGCAGATGAGGTCGTAGGTTTCCTTGCTGTCACTTCCGTGACGTTTCACCACCTCACGGGCTGCTCTCACCAGTCCGTCCTCTACAAGTTCCTGAAGGAGAATGTCGGTACGTCCGTCATTGTCCACTTCCATTCCAAGACCGCTTGCACGTTTGCGCAAATCCAAAATGCTTCGGTACGGCTTCGTGCCATTGTCAAGGGCTGCAAGCATGTCGTTCTTGACCGTCATAGCGAACTTGCGGTGAAGCTCGTTGTCTTGGCTTTCTGTGGCTTCCGGATTTGCTTCTTCCTCAAACAGTCCTCCGAATAAGTCGGCTACCTGTGTTTGCGAAAATACTGTTTTTTTCTTATTCCCAGCATCTTTTGGTTTGTCATTCTCACCGATTTCCTCCTTTACGGGAATATACTTTTTAGATATTCTCCGAATGTCTTTTAGTAAATCAGAATAGGTCACATCCGAATCTGCAAAGTTGTTGAACTCGTATCGTTCACCGCCATTCGCATTTGGCTGCTCAATACGGTACATGATTCTTTCAACTTCAAGATTGTCACCTTCCCAACGTCCGCCTTTGCCTCTATCTATTAACGGTATCGAGGCATTCCGCTCGTATGTGGGTGCCAAACCTATTGACAGATAAAGATTGGCTTCACTTGATAAAGGTAGATAAATGGAAATATCGCCTCCTGCCGGAGCGATATTCGCCACAGCATAACTCTTGCGTTTTTTGCCTTTCTTGTCAACAATCGTATCCGGGTCAATGCCCAAATCATTCACAAGTCGCTTGGCGAGGCGGTTAGCGTCCCTGACGGCTTTTTTCTCGGCATTGCGCATATACCCGTATGCCTCGTTGAAGTCGCTCTCCACTGGCTCCGCCTCATAATAACCGAGCAACGCAAGCTGCTTGTCAACCTCTTCCAGTTGCTGGTCTATGCGCTCAACTACTTTGTTTACTTGCTGCTCAGTTGTTGTAGCTTTGATGTCGCTTTCCGCTTGGCTTGCAACAGCCTTTGCTTGGCCTGCAATAGCTTCTGTATCTGCTGTTGTTTGTTCATCTTCTTTTCTCCTTTGTTCGTTACGTTGTTCAATCAGTTTCTCTTTGGCTTCGTCGGCCTGTCTGTTCACTTCCTGCTCCTGCACCACCATTTCAGCGGTGGCCAAAGCGTCAGAATGTCCCTTGTCGAAGTTGGCCACATCAAACGTGCGCACCTCGTCATACGGGGTCATTTCATCGGCAAGACCGGATTCCTGTGCCTCTGGAGATTCCCTTACACCATTATAGAACATTTTAAGGTAGGGTCTGTATTCATTACCCACTTCATCAATCATGACCTTCGCATAATCTGCGAACTTCTTGATGCCACGGTCTATGTACCCTAAGGTCAATTCTATTCCAAGTAGCATGGTTTCTGGGTCTAAACCCATATTGAGCTGCCCGCGTTTCATCTTCAACCTCCTCTTTATTTCTTCCATGCGTTCATCACTCACGAAACCGAACTGACCGCTGTTTTTAGGATTTGACTGTGTTTCTCGTGTCGAAATATCCTCTTTCTGTTCCGATTGTGGTACATGGTGTTCGCTCAGCTTGGCTTCACCGTTCTCTCGTATCGCCTGCATCAATCCCTCAACATCAACCTGTCTCATTGCCGGCTCTTCTAACTTGCGTATGTCGGCAATCGACAACGGTTGCGCATTGCTCACGACTTCTTCATTGCCGGTTATAGTGTCGGCCAGTTTCCGTGCGCTTTCCTCGCTGCGCATCATGAAGCCGCCCTTGTCGCGGTCATACCATCCTTTTTCTGCCTTGGCAAGTTCCTTTGCCGCCCGTTGCTGTTCTTTGGTCAATGGTTCTGCGAAGGTCACAAGGAACATGTCAAGCACCTTGCCACGCTTTGTGGTGTACTGTGTAGGTGCAATCTCAAATCCAGCCTCCGGCGCATTCGTCTCATTGGCCACATTCGCCTTATTCACGCTTTTGTACTCCGCAAACGGCTTTGTCTTTCTGTGGCTGCTGTTTATCCACTTCTCGAAGTCAGGAAGGTTGACCGAGGACATGACGAGTTTATGCTTATATTCCCAGCCCTTTTCATAGTTGGAAAGATAAGCGTCCTGTGCGTCGGCCTCGTCGTTGAAGCCGAGCATCACCTTATGTTCGTCAAACGTGCCGTCCTCGTTGTACTGATCAACAATGTACACACGCCTTCCGTTCCAGCCGTCAATATCGTTCGTCAGGAACACGTCGATGTGGTCTCCGTCTACGCCCTCCGTGCCACGGATGTAGCCGTAGGTGTTTTGCATCGTATGTTCCCACGCCTTGCCGCTGGCATCAACACCACGGCGCACGCTGCCCTTCGGGTTCTCAACGGTGATGTCAAACTGCCCGATACGTACATGCCCCTTCTTGTAGTTACCAGCCTCTTTCTGTCTCTCCGTAGGCTCCGTATTGGTTTCCGCTTCCGCTTGGGCAATCTTCGTGGCAAGTGCCTGACCATTATCGATGTAATCTACAATTTCGGCAATGTCCCCAAACCGCTTGTTGTCGAATACGAAATAGGAACCGGTATAATGTCCGTTTTCGTCAGGCTGATCCACTTGCGTGGCGGTATGTTTACCGTCAATGATGATGCTCCGTTTGTAGATCGGCTTGTCAGTGTCTCCCTCTTGCCAATCATCATCACTTACTTCCACCCGCGAAGCCAGTTCTGCTTCACGTTGCTCCGTTTCTTCCTCCGTTTTTGCAATTTTTTCGCCAATAATTTGAGTAACTGATGATTTATCAGTTTCTTTGTGGAAAGAAACAGTTGGCTTACCGTTGGGTTCTGAAGATGTAATGCCGCCCCTCTCATTTTCAGAAAGCGAAGAGCCAGTCGAAACGGCATTATTCGGTTGTTGAGGTTCGGTCTTAACAGGTGTTTCAGGAACGATATTAGAGGCAGGAGCGTTCATGCGGGAGGAAGTAGTTGTGCCGCTTTGTTCCACTTCTTGCGATGCTCCAACAGTTTCGGCAGACTGTTCGTCCGTAGCATGGAGGATATGTGCCTCGTCATTCTTTGAATGACTTTTGCTTTGGTGTGAAGCGCTGCCGGACTGTTCGCCGCTTAATGGACTCTTACCGGTGGAAACACTTGCAGATGCGGCATCTGTAGTAGAGGATTCTTTTTTCGCGCCCCTCTCCCAAAGCAAAGGTCTTTTACTCAGTCCGTTTACAGTCTCATATCCGGATGTCTTCAATCCATAGAACTTTCCATTATCCGAATTTATAAGTATGGTGACGGCTCTTTTGCCTGTACGTTTGCGTCCATTTTCAATAGAAAATATTAACGCTCCATCATATCCCAATCGTACATGGTCGAAATGTGTCATTACATCAAGCACAAAACGCACAGTATCTTCCACTGTACTTACGCCCAATTCTTTCCCATGCCCGTTGAGTACATGAAGTATCATACTCGGGGTAAGACGGAACGGAGCCTTGCTGTATCCAATCTCGTCAAACACTTCCTGTGGAATATCCACAAGGTCTATGTTCCCACTTGCGTCTTGATAGAAGTGTTCACCATTTCCTGATTGTTTGGAACTTAGTGTGTATTCTTCTTGCTTTGACGAACTATTTCCTTCAAGCTGGCTATTGTCGCTTCCCTTTGCTTGTCCTTGTTCGCCAGATATTTCAGTTCGTCCACTACTGTCATCAGCCCTTGCTGCGTCCGTTCCTCGTCCTCCAGCCGGAGCACTTCCATCGCTTCCTTGTCGCCCTTGTTGGCCTGCTGCACTACCGACAGCCAATACATTGCTTCTCCGTTGTCCATTGTATATAAAGTTTCCGTTTAACAATAATTCTTCTCTCAGGTTGCTCAATGTCTTGTTGATGGCTTCCACCAACGTACGCGGCGTGTTGTCCGGCTCATCGAATAAGGTCGTCTCCTGCGTGCCTTGCACAAGGTCGAAGATGTTCCCCAACGTGTTTTGGATGAACATCTGCGACTGCCCCTTGTACATCGTGGCCAGCAACAGCGCAAAGTTACTGAACCTTTCCGAGGGCAGGTAACTTTCGCCCGTCACATCGTCAAAGGCAAGCTGTCTTTTCCATGCCTCCGCTGCCATACGCGCTTCCTTGTAGTTCTTGGCTCCGGCAAATGCTACATCTTGCGACAGCGCGTAATATGCGTTTATTGAGTCCTGTATCTCCGCATTCATCCGTTCTGCGTTCGGACTGTCATAGTCACGATACGCAGTGGCGAGTATGGCCTTTTGCGCCTTCACCGGCAAAGCATTGAACATCTCCTCCAAGTGGGTGTTTCCATTTTGGAAAATACTCTGGTACATCACACCCTTCAGGTCGTTCTTGGTTTCTGCCGTCAGTCCTCCCTTGCTGTCGAATGCACTCTTATACTGTGTCGGAGTGATGTAACCTTTCTGCTGCATCCATTTCAGTACGCCGGGTCCGTTACGGTCCACCAGTTCGGCGAACGACATTTCTTCATCCGGAGAGGCAAGCAGTTGTCCCGCAAAGCTGCGCATGTCATTTCCCATCTTCTGCACGATGTTCTTGGGCTTGATGCGTTCCGTGCCGCCGCTCTCGGTGTCCTGCGCCACGAATTGCCCCAACGTGATGGCTTCATCGTCCGTCACGTCCAGCATGTTCACCAGCACGGGCTGCTGCATGGTTTCCACATCTTCGGGTGTCAGTCCGAAATCTGTGGCATGTTCTGTCAGGTATTGCTTGTACCGTGCAGCCTGTTCGAGGTGTGCTGCCCACATCTCGCGCAAGGCAGCACTGCGGTTGTTGCCCTGTATCACTTCTCCACGGCTGTTTACAGTGGGCGCACCGGTATAAGCCGTAACAGACGAGGTAATTTCTTCCGGCCGGATATTGGCGGCAATCTTCCGTGCCGACATCACGCTGGCCTCGTCGTTGCGTTCTTTAGGCTGCGCCTCGTCAATGAAGTGCAACGGATTGCGCAGACCATTGATATGGCTCGGCTGCAACTGCGATGCGTCAATCAAGGCTACATGCCCGGTCGGGATGTTGTTATCGTCAAACTTCACCTGCACCTCGTTGCCCTGCTTTGCCGGTATCGCCTGTTGGCGGTCCACCTTGTTGCCATTCACCCTGCGGTAGCCTCTTGCCCGTGCGTCCTGCGGCGTGTCTTCAATGAAATCAGGCACACCGTTTAAGGCTTCCCTGCGTATACGCTCGGCTTCCTCTCGTTCGGCACGGAGTTTTTCTTCCTCTGCCCGGCGAAGTTGCGCGGCTTCCTCGGCGGCTTTCGACTGTGCGGCAAGTGCGGCCTGCTTCCTGCGGATCGGAGTGTTTGCAATATTCCGCCAAATAGCAAGCCGCTTCTTTGCAACATCCACATTGGCTTGTGCTTGGCTCAGCTGTTCTTTGGCCACTTTCTTTGCAGCAATACGTTCATCCATTGTCAGGGGAGCATCGCCTTTTTTCTGCTGCGGCTTACCCTCTTGAACTTTTTTTAATTCCTTTTCAGCAGCTTTCAAAGCCTTATCCTGTTCTTCCACCAAATCAGCAACCACCTCGCCGACTATCTCCTCATCGCCTCCGGTCTGCTCAACGATGGCATCCCACGCCGTTTCCGGGTCTGTCTGTTCATACAGAGGTTGCCCTTGCTTATCCTTCGGGATGCGCTCAAGAGCCGACCAAACACTGGCACCTGCTTGCAAGGTCTCATCCGATGCAGGAATAATTTGCGGCTCACTGTTGCTATTCTGCGTTGAGGAGTTTCCAGACGCTTCCCCGGTTTTCCATAATGTATGGCCGTCCTCGTTCCTCACTTCCTGCATCCTGTTGTCAAGCTCTTCTCGCGAATAGGGAATGACGCGCTCTCCCTGTGGGGTGTCTATTTGCACAAGCATGTAACCGTCATCGTAATTGGCATCGACGACGATGCCCTCAGTCAGGCTTCCGTCATCGTTCCTGAGCGTTACCCCGTAGTTCAAGGCATACTCCGGCTGTTCGGAACTGCCCGTTTGCTCGTCTGCTGAAAGGCTGGGGGAGGCCTGCGCCACTCTTCCGTCTATGCGGTCGGCTTCCTGTTGCCCGTACTGCTGCCGTATGGCTTCCGCCGCCGTCATCTTCTCCGTTTCAGGGTCTACAGGCTGTTCCATTCTCAATATCACCTCGGGAGACACCATTTCCATTGCTCCCGTGTCTGCGTCGCGTACGATGATGCTACCATCCG
Source organism: Mediterranea sp. ET5 (assembly GCF_023337025.1). Taxonomy (NCBI): domain Bacteria; kingdom Pseudomonadati; phylum Bacteroidota; class Bacteroidia; order Bacteroidales; family Bacteroidaceae; genus Mediterranea; species Mediterranea sp. ET5. The sequence continues at coordinate 293,740 of NZ_JAMBLN010000002.1, forward strand.
ACTTGTCATGGTCGATGCCCGTGCCGTCTGGAAGCATTACGAGGTTACCACTTAGTACATATCCACGGCGGTCATTGTGATTCTCATCCTGTATCTTCATGATAATTCCTTGTATCATGCCTGTATCGTGGTTGGTACGTTCGTCTACTATTCTGTTGCTCTGCTCGATGCGCCCGTCAATGTCGTCACGCATGCGCTGCACCATGCCCTCGTAGGCAGACCGGGCGTTTGCATAGTCCACCGCTGCCTGCACCCGTTCCTCGTCGCCCAGCTTCCGCTGCTCCTCGACAAACCCGAGCGGGTCGCCGATGTGCCCGTCCACCTCCGACGGATTGTCCAGTCCCAGAATCTCCGCCAGCCGCTTCCGTTCAGCCTCCATCCGGCTCCTGACAGCTTCCATCCCCTCGGGGTCGGTCGTCTCATAGCCGGTGTCATAGCTCGCGTCATACATCCGTGCGGCAGGTTCCTGCTCGCCGTTCTCCACCTTGTTCTCCTGTGCACGCGACAGCCCCTCGTACTTCTGTGCCGCCTTGACGAAGCCCAGCACGCCCTTGCGGAATGCCCAAGGCAGTTCCTCGTTGTTCATCACTTCACGCAGTGCGGACTCCTTCTCCTCGTCCGTGCCGATGAGGAACGTGTTCCGCCACTTACCCCATTGCTCCATCAGGGGATAGTTCCCTTCCAGGGCGCTGTCAATCGCCTTCCCGGCTTCCGACATCTCGTCGAGCGCCCGACGCTTCGGACCACGGTAGGACACCATCTTCGCTCCGGCAAGGAATCCGCCCATCAGCCCCACGCCCAGGAAGGTCTTGATGTTCTCCTCCCGGTTGAACACACCGCGCCCCTCCTCCGTGTCAAGTGTGTTGTCGCCCACCAGCAGGGCATTCTCGATGCCGCCGGCAACCTCCTCGGCATACTCCTCCACCGTGCCGTTCCATCTCGTCCGCTTCTTGAAGTCGTCCAGCATCCGGGCGGCATTCGTCGCGCCGAGGTCGTCGATCAGCCGGTTCACCTTGCCCAGTCCGATCTTCTCCATCCCTTTCCGTCCCAGCTTCGCGGCCTTGCCCAGGATAGGAGCGAAGTAGGTTCCCAGCATCTCCGAGTGGTTCTCGATGGTCTGTGCGCCGAATGCCTTCAGCAGTGCGGTCGCCATGCTGTCCTCCGCACCCTCGCGTCCGTCATACACGATCCGTCCGTTCCCGTCCTCGCGGAACTGCACGTCACCCGTCATCCGGTTGAGCATGTCAGCCGTCACACGTCCCTGTCCCGTCGTGCCCGCCATGACCGCCGCACCGGCAATGTCGCCCGCCACGCGCGTGCCGATTTTCGCCGCCAGGTACTTCTTCGCCGCAGCCTTCACCGCAGCCTTGCCGTAACGCTCGACAGCCACACGCATCATCCGGTTCACCGCGGTCTGCCCCAGCCGCGACGCCGGGTTCAGTATGAATTCCATCATGAACGGCAGACTCTCTCCCGTGATGTTCCCGGCAGCGTAGCCGTATCCCAGGTCCTTCCCGTACTTCGCCTGGATGGCGTTGGTGTTCGCCGCCAGGTTCAGCAGGTCGCGCTCCTCCTGGCTGATGTTGTCAATCCCCTGCCTGTCCGCATCAGTGGCAGCCTGATACAGCATGGCATTGTTCGCCATGTCCGTCATCCCCATGTCCCAGGTGCTGACCTTCCCGACGGCATGCGCCAGCCCGCGCCAGCTCCCGATGCCGAATGCGGCAAGCTGCTTGGCCTTCCTTGCAGCCCAGTTCGACGAGTCGTCGATCCACCGGTCGGCAGCCTTGTTCCGCTTCGACGCGTCCAGGACGGCAAGCCCCTCGTTCACCTGGTGGAGCTGCGCCGTCAGTGCCTTGTACGCAGGGTCCGCCAGACGCCCGTTGACCGTTGTCGAGTTGTACGTGTGCACCAGGGCGCCGCCTCCGCGCGGCATGTCACGCCACGAGAACCCCGCCGACTCCACATCCAGTTCCTTGCCTCTCTTGCCCATCTCCGCTTCGATGCGCCGCTTCTCCTTCAGCAGGTACTCCGTCTGCACATCCTCGGGCTGCTCCGGGTCCAGCCCCAGGGTGCGCATCCGGTCCGCCAGACGTTGCTCGTCCCGTGCCTGACGCGCCGCATACTCCGCATGCTCCGCATCCATTCGCGAGGTCGTCAGCGAGCCGTCCGGCAGCACCCATTCCGTCCGGGGCTTCCCGTCCTCATACACCACACCGTGAGGCACGGGCGACTGTCCGCTCGCCTTCACCTGCTCTTGCTCCTGCACAGGAGCATCACCTGTCGGGCTCTCATCCTTGACGGCAGCCTTGGGCACACCCAGCACCCTCGTCGGCGTCCCCGCTACGTGTGCGGCCCATTCCGCCTCCCGTGTCGCCTGACGTCCCTGTGGCGTGTTCCTGTCAGCAATCCGCTTCGACCGCTCGATGACATCCTCCGTGCCCGCGGCAATCCATTCACGTTCCCCTTGCAGGAAGTCGCTCATCTCGTCAGGTGTCAGCATCCGGGCAGACTCTTCCGCCTCCTTGCCTCCATCCGGATTCTTATCCTCCTTTCTCCATGTGGAAGTTTTCATTTCCCATCCACCGATTTCCTGAGGAGCCAAAGGCACAGTGATGCCTTCATTTTTGCTAGAGGCTGCTTGCGGGGCTACAAGACTGTCAAATTCGGCTTGGTCTTTCCCTACGTTCAACCCCTTGGCCTTTGCTGTTGTGTATGCCCATTCACGCGAAGCCTTGTTTGTACGCATGAGATTGTCAAACTCGTCCACGTCCCGGCCCACTTGATATCCTTGTTTGGTTAGCTGTTCATACAACCATATTGTGCTTTTATTGTCTGTCGGCATAGTTGTTCGATTTAGATTATTTTACTCCCGGCATGGTATTGCCATTATTCCAAGGTACAGCGTACTGAAATGTAGTGTTGTCGCCAACTCCCGGCATGATGATACCGTATGGACTGTTTTCCTTGAGCTTTTCTTCCGCGTCGCGTCTTTCCACTTCCGCCGCGATGAGCGCAAGGTCTTTGTTATACCGCCGCGTCTTGGTCGGGTTGCCGTTGTAACCACTACGTTCTGTCACGACTTCTTCATAGGGTAGGATGCCATACTCCTTGGCCGCATTCAGCACGTCCCTTTCATAATCTGCCTGCGTCTTGTAGTCTTTCTCCCTGAATCTGCCGTAATACTTGTTCGCACCCGAACCGCCTCCATTGCGGTAATAGTTGGCCCGTTCCTGCGAAGCGATAGCAGATGCTTGGTTCTTCTGTACCTTCGATTTCTCATAAGCGCCGGCATATTCGGCTGCTATTTCGGCTGTCTTAGCTTTGCCCTCGGCTTCCCGTACGGCATACGGATGCAACTCCTTTTTTCGTTTCTCTTCCTCCTCCGCACGTGCGTCCGCCACTTTGTCCCGTTCAGCCTTTGCCTTGTCAAGACCAAGCTGGCGTTCCCACGCACGTTCATTATTGGCATTTTCATCATCCATCTGCCGCGCCCTCATCAGTCCGTTGATGTAAGCCGTCATGTTGGCATTTCGGTCAGCCGTAAGTTTGTCCCAACGGTCTTTAACCCGCTGTGAAGCCGTGTTGCGCCCTGAATACATGTTCGGAGCATATTGCGTGGTAAAATACAGGTTGGAGAGTGCCGATATGCCGTCACCAATGGCGGCAAATATTTGCTCCCGCCGCTGTTTTTTCCGTTCCTTTTCCAAGTCCTGCTCGGTAGGAGGCTGGTACGGATTGAGTTTCTTGAACATATCTTCGTAGCCGATTCTTTGCGGCTTCGGTGGTTCTGTCGGTTGCTTAGGAATGGGAATGGCCTGTGATGGGGAAACGCCCTTCTCTACGCCCGATATAAGCTTGTCGGCATATTTCGGCACAATCGGAAGGGGAGTGGTCGTTTTCTTCTCTCCACCCAATATGGTGTTTAGTGTCTCTGTTGCCATAACAATATTTTAAAGTGAAATATCCTTGCTACCAATCTTGACCGTACCGAAGTCCATACTACCGACTGCATTGCCCAATGCACTTGTTGCTCCTGCAATAGCCTGTGCCTTACCTATCTCAAGCTGCTGCAACTGGTTCTGCAAGTCTGCGTCACGTTGCAGGTATTGTTGTTCGATCTGGTCCTTCCTCTGTTCCCCGTTCACAGCAATCTGCGCCGTTGCATCGACAAGGGCTTGGTTGTTGGCCGCTTTCGTCGCTGCCGTGCTCTCGTCAGTACCTCCCATGACGGCCTGAGTTCCTGCCGCCTGGCGGTTGCGGTTCTTGATGCTCTCCTCTGTCATTGTGAGGACGCGTTGCGCATCAGCCCGCTGCGTGGCATCTTCGTTATACCTACGGTCATACCAGTCCTGATTCTTCTGCATCTGTTGCTGTACATTCTTCTTTGCCTTCTTCATCGCTTTCGATGCGGATATGCCGCCGAAGATGCTGCCGACGGCTCCCAATGCGCTGCCAATTAATCCCATATCTGTCTGTTATAACTTATCATTATGCGGCGAAGTTAAAGCCTTATATTTGCAGCTAAGGTTTAACTTTTTACACACGTATAATGCGAGGAAAGAAAACAGGAGGAAGGCAAAAAGGCACTCCGAATAAAATAACAGCATTGGCAAAAGAGATGATTGAGAAATGGCTTAGGGCACATGACACTGTTCCCAAAGGAGAAGCCATGACGTTAATGATGAAAGATTTCATGGAACTTGACCCACGAGACAGGGTGAAAGTTTCCATGGAGTTTATCAAAATCATCATGCCTCGGAATATCAATATTGATGATAGCGAAGTTCATCTTACCATCGAGGACAAACTTCTCGCACTCTCTTCCGATGAAAGTTCGGACGAAGATTAGCTCCGTCTATTTCCCTCTACTTTAGACCGACTTCTTTTTCATTTGTGCTCATAACCAATGGCGGTGCCTTACATTCCGGGCATCGCCTTTTTCATGGGTAAAAACCGCTATTCTTTACCCATTTATAGCTATTTCTTCGTAATAAAAGGGTATTTCTTCCGAAGTTATGCCCATTTCTTCCGAAGAAATACGTATTCTTTCCGAAGAAAAGTCTTTTTCTTCCGAACATACACAAAAACAGGGCGAAAAAGGCCGTTTTTAAGGCAAAAAACAGGTCTGAAAACCGCTTTATTTCTTCCGAAGAAATAGGCTTTTCTTCCGAAGTTATTGCTATTTCTTCCGAAGGAATCCGCATTTCTTCCGAAGAAATGCCCTTTTCTTCGGAATTTGGGGAACAAAGAAAAGAGAAGAAATATATAAGTATATATATTTCCTTCTACTTCTTCTTCTCCATCGCGCGCGTAGCGCGTGCGCGTGAAGGTTCAAAAAGGCAAAAAAAGAAAGCCCACAAAAAAGTAGCGTTTCTTGTGGGCGTAAAAAGATAAACCACAATGTGTAGGATTAAAATCCTTTCCCCTTCATCCGCTGGTACACCACCGTCTGCCCCTTGTCAACGTTCTCTATCCTGAACATCATCATCGAACGTGTGGGAATGTCGTCAGGCAATAGCCCTGCCAGCTTCGCTATCACCTCATCCACGTTGTTGAATCCTGTATCGGTAAGCTCTGCCACCGTTTTCCCCTGAAAGAAAGCCGTGCCGTGCACTTGGTAGCGGTATGACAAGCGGAAGTGCGGCTCCTCCTCCTTGCGTCCCCCGACCGATGGCTTGTCCGAGAAGAAAATGAAGTCCACCACCTTTTCATTCAGTTCCCATGCCGGGGTGAAGTCCAGTTTGATATAGCCGCGCGTCACCTTGTGGCCGCTGCTGTGGTTCATCGCAAACGCAACGTCGCTGATGGACGCTCCACAATCGTTCTGCGCCACCGTACCCCAGGTATGCCGAAACGTGTACGATGAATAGTCCTCGTCCTTTGACATTCCCATTGCCTGGCACACTTGCTTGATTCCCCCGTTCACATTGGCACAGAAACTGTCATTCGTCGTATGCCGCTGACTGAACACAAACAGATGATCATCCTTCTCATCCATGTTCGCATACTTCTCGAACAAAGGCTGGATGATGGCCGGAACACGCATTTCCATATACGCACCGTCCGCCCTGAACTTCTTGGTCTTTGCTCTCTGGTAATGGATGATGCCTCCGTGGTAGTCCTCCCTACGAAGGTTGAACAGGTCGACCGTGTTGATTCCGGCAAGACACAGCACCATCATCGCCACGTCACGGCCAAGCTCCATGAGCGGCAGCTTCATCTTGCTCTCCGGCAAAGGAAACGAGAAGAACTCTCGGCAGGCCTCCGGCGTTATCGCCAGCTTCTCTGTGCGATCCGCCTTTGGTATCTGCACCTTCACCCACGGATTTGTTTTTATGCGGATGATGCCGTTGTCGTAGTCATTCATTTCCAGCTGCGCCGCCTTGAACACCTGTCTCATGCAGATGGGGTACATTTCCTTCGCCCTGTGCGTCTGTTCCAACGACTGTATCCACCGGGCCACAAAGTTGGAAGTAAGGTGCGAGAACATAACCCTTGTAGTACCTGCAAACCGCTCCATGTGCTGCAACGCCAGTTCGTAGTTCCTTGCGTTGCGCTGCTGCCCCCGGTCTATCATGCGGTCAATGTGCTTACGCGCATAGTCCGAAAAACAGATATCGCTATAACCACTCTTAAGATAATCCACAACGTCCTTGACTGTCCAATTCTCCGTATCAATCTTGTTGAGTATTTCCATGTACTCCACGATACGGGCCGTACAGTACTGCAACACATACGGGTCATCAATCTCTCCCGTTTTGGTCAGTCCCTTGTCATTTACCATCTTGTCAGTCGGCATATAAGCCACTTTCTTGTGATGTATCACCCTGATATACACAGGATAAAAACCGTCTTTTCGTTTTGCTTTGACACAAGCCTTTAATGTAGCCATGTTCCAATCATTTTATGAAGTTATTATTCGGTTCCTTTGTTTAAGTATATAACTTGTTGAACTTATGACTTTTATCTTGGTAAACCTTGGGTAAACCACCACTTAGTTTTAGGTAAACATTTGGTAAACTTTCCTGCATATTCTGCATGAAAACCATGTAAAACCGTACAGAAACAAATAGGCGGTAAACCCTTTACCAATAAGGGATTACCGCCTATCTTACTGATAGTTAGCTATTTTATAGCGTATCTTCAACCGCTGCCTGCGCCGCAGCCAGACGTGCAATAGGCACGCGGAACGGAGAGCAGCTTACGTAGTTCAAACCGACACGGTGACAGAACTTGACAGAAGAAGGTTCACCTCCGTGCTCACCGCAGATACCACATTTCAGGTCGGGGCGTACAGAACGTCCTTTCTCGGTAGCCATCTTGATAAGCTGACCTACACCATTCTGGTCAAGTACCTGGAAGGGGTCGAACTTCAAGATCTTCTTCTCCAAATAGATGGGCAAGAAGGAAGCGATATCATCACGCGAATATCCGAAGGTCATCTGGGTCAAGTCGTTTGTACCGAAGGAGAAGAATTCAGCATGCAATGCAATACGATCAGCAGTAAGGGCTGCACGCGGAATCTCGATCATGGTTCCCACCTTATATTCGATGGAAGTATTCATTTCACTGAACAACTTGTCAGCCTCTTCACGGATAATCTTTTCCTGTGCTTCGAACTCGTAGCGAATACCGGTCAGCGGTACCATGATTTCCGGACGGCAGTTGATGCCTTCAGCCTTCAACTCAAGAGCTGCGCTCAAAATGGCGCGAGTCTGCATTTGAGTGATTTCAGGGTATGTATTACCCAAACGGCAACCGCGGTGACCCAACATCGGGTTTTGCTCCTTCAAAGATTCCACACGTTTTCTGATGTAGTCCAAGCTTACGTGCATGGCATCTGCCATTTCCTGCTGGCCCTTGTCATCGTGAGGAACGAACTCGTGCAAGGGAGGATCGAGCAGACGGACTGTTACAGGATAACCATCCATTGCGCGGAAAATACCCTTGAAGTCTTCCTTCTGATAGGGAAGGATCTTTTGAAGAGCTTTTTGACGTTCTTGAGAGGTTTCAGCGAGAATCATCTCACGCATAGCCTTAATCTTTTCACCTTCGAAGAACATGTGTTCTGTACGGCAAAGGCCGATACCTACAGCACCAAAGTTACGTGCAACCTGTGCGTCGTGGGGAGTATCGGCATTGGTACGAACCTGCAGACGGCTGTATTTATTGCAAAGGTCCATCAAGTCGGCAAAGTCTCCGGATACTTCAGCAGCCTTTGTCGTCACCTGACCTTCATAAACTTGTCCGGTAGTTCCGTTGAGTGAAATGAAATCACCTTCTTTCAATGTTAATCCGTCAACCTCAATGGTTCTTTCCTTATAGTTAATGTTCAGCATGCCTGCACCAGAAACGCAGCATTTACCCATACCACGTGCAACCACGGCAGCGTGTGAGGTCATACCGCCACGAGCAGTCAGGATGCCTTCAGCCACCTGCATACCGGCGAGGTCTTCAGGTGAAGTCTCGATACGAACCATGATGACTTTGTGACCATCTTTAGCCCATTTTGCTGCATCATCAGCAAAGAAGACGATACGTCCACAGGCAGCACCCGGAGAAGCGGGCAGACCCTTGGCGATAACTTTAGCCTTGGCCAAAGCTTCCTTCGCGAAGATGGGGTGGAGAAGTTCGTCAAGCTTGTTCGGTTCGACACGCATGATAGCTGTCTTTTCATCGATCATGCCTTGACGCAACAAATCCATGGCAATCTTGACCATGGCAGCACCAGTACGTTTACCGTTACGGGTTTGGAGGAACCAAAGTTTGCCTTCTTGTACCGTGAATTCCATATCCTGCATATCGCGGTAGTGGTTCTCCAATTTTGTCTGGATGGCATCAAGTTCCTTGTAAATTTCAGGCATGGCCTCTTCCATCGAAGGATATTTGGAAGCACGAGTCTCCTCGTCAATACCAGCCAAAGCGGCCCAGCGACGAGAACCCTCCAAGGTGATCTGTTGCGGAGTACGGATACCGGCAACGACATCTTCGCCCTGAGCATTGATCAGGTATTCACCGTTGAACAAGTCTTCACCGGTAGCTGCATCACGGGAGAAGCAAACACCAGTAGCGGAAGTGTCACCCATATTTCCGAACACCATAGCCTGTACGTTGACAGCAGTACCCCATTCAGCGGGAATACCTTCCATCTTTCTATACAGAATAGCACGTTCGTTCATCCAGGAATCAAAAACTGCGCAAATTGCGCCCCACAGCTGTTCGTGCGAATCGGTCGGGAAGTCTTGTCCGGTTTGTGCTTTTACGGCAGCCTTGAATCGTTTTACCAATTCTTTCAGGTCTTCTACATCCAACTCATTGTCCAACTTCACACCTTTGGCTTCTTTCACCTCTTCGATGATAGCCTCGAAGGGGTCAATATCGTCTTTATTGGTAGGCTTCATACCCAATACCACGTCACCGTACATCTGTACAAAACGACGATAGGAATCCCATGCAAAACGTGTGTTACCGGTTTTACGAGCCAATCCTTCTACAACTTCATCGTTCAGACCTAAGTTGAGGATTGTATCCATCATGCCCGGCATGGATGCACGTGCACCGGAACGTACAGACACCAACAACGGGTTCTCTACATCACCAAACTTAGAGTTCATCAGATTTTCAATATGTTGGACGGCTTTTGTCACATCATCTTTGAGCAACTCTACCACTCTTTCCTTACCTATGGCATAATATTCGTTGCATACGTCAGTCGTAATTGTAAACCCGGGAGGCACAGGAACACCGATGAGGTTCATTTCTGCAAGGTTAGCACCTTTACCTCCTAGTAGATTTCTCATGTCTGCTCTACCTTCAGCTTTTCCATTGCCGAAGATATACACTCGTTTTTCGGTCATAAGATTTTGTCTATTAGTTAAAAATCACATTTGAGTTATTCGCGCGCAAAACTAGTTCTTTCTTTGGAATACAAAAAGCATATTGTCGAAAAAAATAGGGCCCCTTACAAAAAAAATAAGAGTTTCATAATAACTTTCATCATTCTCATGAGAAAATATCTATCTTTGCGAAAATTTTCATTAGATTGACTAAGAATGGCTCGAAAGAAAAAACAGCTGCCCTTGTTGGAAAAGGTATTGATAACCGATGTCGCAGCAGAAGGAAAGGCCTTGGCGCGTGTAGATGATTTAGTCGTATTTGTACCTTATGTGGTACCGGGAGACGTCGTCGATTTGCAGGTGAAACGCAAAAAGCATCATTATGCAGAGGCTGTTGCCGTACATTTTCATGAATATTCCCCCAAGCGTGCAGTTCCTTTTTGTCAGCATTACGGTATATGCGGAGGATGTAAATGGCAATGCCTTCCTTATGAGGAACAAATCAAGTATAAGCAACAGCAGGTAGAGGATAACCTGACGCGGATTGGGAAGATTGAATTGCCTCCGATTTCCCCTATATTAGGCTCTGAGAAGACTGTATTCTACCGCAATAAACTGGAATTTACGTTTTCCAATAAGCGTTGGCTGACGGAAGAAGAAGTGAACCAGAATGTGGTCTATGAACAGATGAATGCTGTTGGCTTCCATATCCCGAACGCTTTCGATAAAGTGCTCGCTATTGAAAAATGCTGGTTGCAGGATGATATTTCCAATCAGATACGTAATGCTATTCGGGATTATGCGTATGCACATGATTATTCATTCTTTAATTTCCGCGCCAAGAGTGACGAGCCACGTGGGCTGCTGCGAAATCTCATGATACGTACTTCTTCGACGGGAGAGCTGATGGTGTTGCTGCAATGTTGTGTCACCAACGAAACTGAGCACACACAGATGACCAACCTTCTGCAGTATGTAGGGGAAACCTTTCCGCAAATTACATCGCTACTTTATGTTATCAATAATAAGTGCAATGACACTATTACTGATCTAGAGGTTCATACCTTTAAGGGGAATGATTATATTTATGAGGAAATGGAAGGTCTTCGCTTCAAGATTGGTCCTAAATCATTCTATCAGACCAATAGTGAACAAGCTTATCAATTATATAAGGTTGCACGTGAATTTGCTGGTCTGACTGGAAAAGAATTAGTCTATGACTTGTATACCGGAACTGGAACGATTGCGAATTTTGTATCGAGACGAGCACGTCAGGTTATTGGTATCGAATATGTACCTGAGGCCATAGAGGATGCTAAAGTCAATTCGCAGGTAAACGGTATCGATAATACGTTGTTTTTTGCCGGTGATATGAAAGATATCCTTACGGAAAGCTTCATCAGGCAATATGGGCGTCCTGATGTCATCATTACAGACCCTCCACGTGCCGGTATGCATTCCGATGTCATCAATACCATACTTTTTGCTGCCCCAGAGCGAATTGTATACGTCAGCTGTAACCCTGCCACTCAAGCACGGGATTTGCAACTATTGGATGTATCTTATCAGGTAAAGGCAGTTCAACCTGTTGACATGTTTCCTCACACTCATCATGTTGAGAATGTGGTGTTGTTGGAGAAAAGAAAATAATGAACCGAGATTTTAATAGTACTCTAAATCGCATTGTATGAGCAGAACAACCAAAGACCGCATACCACAGCGCCCCCGTGCGGCTTCACAATATACGACGTTTAATGTGTATGAACCGGAGGAGTTGATGACTTTTCTTTTGAAAGTCATGTCAGGTATTAGCCGGAACAAGGTAAAGGCATTGCTGACCGGGCGTGCGGTATATGTTGATCAGGTGATCACTACGCAGTATAATTTTGCCTTAAAGCCGGGGATGAAGGTACAAATCAGTAAGAAAAAGGGACAAAAAGAATTCCACAGTTCGCTGTTGAAGATTGTTTATGAAGATGCGTATCTCATTGTAGTAGAAAAACGTGAAGGACTTCTCTCCATTGCAACTAATCGCGAGAAGGAGCGTACTGCTTATTCTATCCTGACAGATTATGTACAACGTTCAGGCAGACAGCACCGGATATTCATAGTTCACCGCTTGGATAAGGATACGTCGGGACTGATGGTATTTGCAAAGGACGAACAAACAAAACGCAACTTGCAGGATCATTGGCAGGAGATTGTAACCGATCGCCGTTATGTGGCTGTGGTATCCGGAGAAGTTGAAAAAAATAATGGGACCATCACTTCCTGGTTGAAAGATAATAAGGTTTATGTCACCTATTCCAGCCTCTCCAACAATGGGGGAGACAAGGCCATCACTCACTATACGGTAATCCGTCGTGCCAATGGTTATTCATTGGTGGAACTAGAATTGGAAACAGGCCGTAAAAACCAAATTCGTGTGCACATGAAGGACCTTGGTCATCCGGTTGTAGGAGATACTAAATACGGTAATGGTGATGACCCTTTGAGACGTCTGGCTCTTCATGCCTTTAAATTATGGTTCTATCATCCTGTTACCGGCGAACTGATGAAATTTGAGACTCCTTATCCTTCCTCTTTCAAGAATCTGGTGACAGGTAAATCATCTTCAGGCACGGCATTGCAAAACGCCGAACCGACACGACAATAGGTTGAAAAATGAATTTCAGATGTATATGCGGATAAGGCTATAGGCTTCCGATTTATATACAATGTGTATTTCTAAAAGATACCATTCTGTGTATAAATGGAGACAATAGATAGCAATTTGCTGTATCTCCAGACAAATTTCAAGAAGGGAGTTGGCCCTAGCCTTATCTTGCGTATACATAAATTAACTCTTATACATCACACTATCATTTAATTTTGGGAAACTTAATATTTTATTGTAGGAAAAGATAGATTTTGAGGCGAGATTCCTGGAAAACGTTGCGGTGAAATTGGAAAATTGATGCGACGAAATCTTGAGTTTTATCCCATAAATCCGCATTTTCCTGCTGTGAAGGGATTAATTTGACGATTCAAAAGTCGGTTTTCTGATTTTTCCGCCTTGGGATGTCTTAGGAAATGCTTGTTTTGTATTTGACGAAATGAATGCATAAGGCATGCATTTCGTACACTAATATACTTTATGTAAGGAATACCCGTAGCAACTGCTGCCAGGTTTTATCAATATAGTAGCATCCTGTTATCTGTGAATTACATGAAATGGCAAAGAAGATTCCTTTCAACCGGGCTGAGTGCGAAAATGGAGTCACCTCAGAGGACCTCATTTGACAATTTGACAGAATGACATTTCGGGGAAAACAGTTTTGTATCTATAACCCTGCTTCATAGAATAAACTCTTCCACCACATGAGCGACACCATCCTCATCATTGGATCGGGTCACATAATCGGCATGTTCACGCACCACCGGTTGTGCATTGGCCATGGCAACTCCTAGTCCGGCATACTTGATAAGAGGCAAATCATTAAAGCCGTCCCCACAAGCAATCACTTCCTCAGGAACAATATCCAGCCTTTTAAGCAAGACCGCAAGCGACTGAGCCTTGTCGATTCCTTTAGGAACAAGTTCCAGAAAATAGGGTTCAGAACGGAAAACTCCCATCCGGTCTTTCAAATAATCAAACATTTCTTTTTCTAAACGAATCAAACGTGCCGGATCACCGACAATCATGCACTTTACAACAGGGAATTGTATGGCATCAAGAAAATGGTCCACTTTTTTCAGCTGCATGACATTCAACAAGGCCTCCTTTTGTACGTATTCGTCATCAGGATATTCAGTAATGACGAATTCATTATGATAAGTCACAATGGCAAAGTCATTCTTTTGGGCGCATTCGTATAAATAAGGAAGGGCTTCCGGTTCGAGTACATTTTCATAAAGCATTTCTTTGCTTTTCCAATCCACGATTTCTCCACCATTATACGATAGAATGTATCCGCCGAAATCAGTCAAACGCAGTTTATCAGCTACCGGTGCCACTCCATAAGTCGGACGTCCTGAGGCCAGGACTATTTTAATTCCTCTTTCCTGTGCATGAATTAATGTTTCCAAGGTATGAGGAGTAATTTCTTTTCGGCTGTTTGTTAATGTTCCGTCAAGATCAAGAACCAGAAGTCTGTATGCCATGTTCGTATTGATTAGATAGGTTATATCCGATTGAAAATATAAGGTTACCGAGATTATTGTCTTTCTTCAGCGGCACGTAAGATCACAGTGGTGGCTCCCAAAGTCAGAATAGCTCCGTCCTCAATACGCACCTGTTCACGATCTCCGACCAACTCATTCATGACGAATGTTCCACACAGGCTTCCATTGTCACGCAAGGTATAGAGAAGTTTTCCCTGTTTATTCCGTTTGACATTGATTGTGCAATGCTTCCGGTCCATATTAGGATCATTCGTTTCAATAGGCACCTCAATATTCATGCCTTTATTGCGTCTACCGATTACGTTGTCACCTTCCTTCAATGGTAGCACTTGTTTGTAAGCAAATGCATTTTCGACAACTACAATACTTCCGAAGCTGTCTTTATTTTCTTGCTCATCAATCTTTTCTTCTTTCCGGATGGCATTAAGTTTAGATGCTCCAATACGAATACTGAACTGTTTCTTGCATTCATCACAAATAAATACAAGCGATTGTCCCTCTTCATACTTGGTCTCATCGAAAATAATGTAGTGATCACACTTCGGGCAACGTACTCTTTTCATCTTTACTCTGTAGGTTAGTTTCGCGTTGTAAGCATCCACGCACCTTTAAACATGTCATTCTTTCTCAGTTGGAGCATACGGTTATTCAACGTTTCCTTATCCGTTCCTGACATCAGTGCAATGCGTACACGACCGTCACGTTCTATGATCATTGCTCCCGGATAACCTTTGGCCGCCAAGTCTTTCACGGTCTTTTCCGCATCAGCCCGATTGCCTACACTTGCCACAATGATGTGGTAAAGTTTTCCTGCATGCACTTTCTCGCTTTTGGCTGCAATCGCATTTTGTTTTTTTTCAGACGTAACAGGTTTCTTCTCGGCAACTGTTTTTGTTGCACTAGGCTTCGTCTTTTCAACCGATTTGCTTACCAATTCGATTTTCTCTTCATGAATTGTCGGGTGCGTTGTTTTCGTTTCCTTCTCTTTTTGCGGAACAGGAGTTTGTGGCGCAGCCAATAGGGTAGTGGCAAGCGAACGAGAACGCAGCTGGTCAAACCATTCGCGATTACCCAGCGAAGCATAACTTTCTGCTTCCACATAAGTATTATCTACCGGAGTGGAAAGAAAGAAGAAAAGAATGACGGCTGCTGCAATCGCTACCGCATTATTTAGCCACGTGCGGTTAATATTGATAACTAGTGTATTGCTCTTTCTGTTGCTGTCAATATGCTGCGGAAGCATCGGTTCCATTTCCACCTTTTTACTGCGTAAGTCTTTTAACTCACTCATTTCAAAAGCACCCCATCCATAGAGACTCATGGATTCAACATGCTCTTCCGCCGGCTTAAAGTGGATTGTATTGTCAATATTGACAGACAGTCTTCCCAGTCGTCCAATCTGTACTTCACCTTCTTTATACAGGACCTCGCACAGTTCATTCACGGCACTTTCCACCATCTGGTGTGCAACCGGATAACTGACTTCGTAGGTTTGCATGTAAGATTGGATAAGCAGTCCATCATTCATGCGTAACAAAGGATTGAAACCGATGGTACGATAGGGGGGAAGGAAACGGTTTTCGCTGTCAATGTGCCGTGCCGGTGTATAATAGGTAATAAAGCCACCTAAATCCGGTATGATAACACATTCGTTGTCTGCCAACAGCCTCTCAATATGTAATAACAATACTTTCATACTGCAAATGTAGCCTTTTCCTTTGAAAAACGGGGTATGCACCGGAGATTAATTTTCTTTAATAAGAGTGTTATTACCTGACGAGTTTTATGTACTTTTGTGTGATAAAAAACAAAAGCAATGAATTACATTCCTACAAATATAGAAGGAGTATGCCTGATTGAGCCGCGTGTGTTCACAG
This sequence comes from Mediterranea sp. ET5, assembly GCF_023337025.1. NCBI lineage: Bacteria > Pseudomonadati > Bacteroidota > Bacteroidia > Bacteroidales > Bacteroidaceae > Mediterranea > Mediterranea sp. ET5. The sequence goes on from NZ_JAMBLN010000002.1 coordinate 309,620, forward strand.
ACTCAAGAGGCCATTTTGTTGAAGCTTTCAAACGTGCCGATTTTGGACAACATATAGGAGCAATAGATTTTATACAAGAACATGAATCATCAGAAAAGGATCTGAAAGCCGTTTGGCTACGCAATGCTGAAGGATATGAATAAGTTGATACAAGTCGGATGTGTTCTTGGAGCGGCTCTTGGAAGTCTATGTGCCTGTCATCGCCCGATGGAACCGGCTGAGACAGCCATTGTGGTTGAAGACACTGTCGCAAAAAAATCACTGCAAGGTATTTGGGCTGACGATAGTGGAGATGTTGTCCAGTTTCGTGCTGAGGGTGATTCGCTCTATTATCCAGGAAGAGAGTCACAACCGCTTTATTTTAAAGTGCTCAATGGACAACTGATGATATGTGGGACCGATACGGTTTCTTATAGGATTATGCAGCTGGATAGCAACAAATTCTGGTATCATTCCATTACAGGTGAACTCATCAAGCTCCATCGTTCCGAGTATGAATTGGATTCGTTGGAATTTTTAAATGTTCTCCGTGAGCCTATCGCTCTTTACGACAGTGTGGTTCAAAAGGATTCCGTGGTAATGTTTGATCGCCATCGCTATCGAGGTTATGTATATATTAATCCTTCGACCATGCGTGTCGTCAAAACATCTTATAATGAGAATGGAATAAAAATAGAACAAGCCTTTTATGACAATGTCATTCACATCTGTGTGTATGAAGGGAAAAAGTCACTTTATGCCAAGGATTTTACCAAAAAAGACTTTGAGGCATTAGTTGACGCCAAATTTTTGCAGAATGCAGTATTGGGCGATATGGACTTTATTGGAGTGGATAGCCGAGGATTTTGGTATGAAGCTTCTCTATGTATTCCTGACGAGACCAGTTGCTACCAGGTTTATATTCAGATATCTCCAGAAGGGGAGATGTCACTTCACAATGAGATGTAAACTGCTCCATGAATAAAATAAAGCCCCTTGAGAGCTGAAGGTATTGTTTCCTCCTGTTTTCAAGGGGCTTATTTTTATGACTGCTTTTGTGAAGATTGTTGCTTACGCTTGCGAGAGGAATGACCTCGACGGGAATTGCCGTTCTTTTTCCCTACAGGTTTTTCTTCTACACAACCCTTCTTGGGTGTTTTATCATTCCGTCTACGTCCATGTGCGCCTTTTCTGCCACCATGTCCAGTTGTGGGCTTGTATTCCGGAGCCTCACCTAATTCGGATGGAAGAGGTAGCTTGTAAATATCTTTCTCCAGGAAGTCTTCAATCGCTTTGAAGTTCGTTTGCTCCTTTTCACTCACAAATGTGATGGCGCATCCGTCATGATTGGCACGAGCCGTACGTCCGATTCTATGTACATAATCCTCGCAGTCATGAGGTACATCATAGTTAATCACCAAACGGATATCATCAATATCAATACCTCGCGCTACAATGTCAGTGGCAACCAATATGTCAATACGCCCGTTCTTGAATTCATGCATGATATGATCACGCTGTTTCTGATCCAAGTCAGAGTGCATCTCTCCGACATTCAGTTTCATGCGTTGCAGTGCCCGGGTGACATCTTTCACCTTAAGTTTGGATGAAGCAAAGATAATAACCCGTTCCGGCTTGGTTGTGGCAAACAATGATTGGATGATACCTAATTTCTGCCGTTCATAGCAAATGTATGCGGTCTGTATAATCTTTTCGGCAGGTTTGGACACAGCAAGTTTCACCTCTACGGGGTCATGGAGTATGGTCTGTGCCAGCTGCTGAATCTTGTTAGGCATGGTTGCAGAGAACATAATCGTTTGTCGTTCCTTAGGCAAGCGATTGACAATCTGCATAATGTCATCATAAAACCCCATATCAAGCATGCGGTCGGCTTCATCGAGAATGAAGAAAGAAACCTCAGAGAGATCGACATTTCCCAAATTCAAGTGACTGATAAGGCGTCCAGGAGTTGCGATGATAATATCGGCTCCCAAGGCTAACCCTCTTTTTTCCTGCTCATAGCGTATTCCATCATTTCCTCCGTAAATGGCAACACTGGAAACCGGCATAAAGTAGGAAAACCCTTCAATCTGCTGATCAATTTGCTGGGCCAATTCACGGGTCGGAGCCATAATCACACAATTGATGGCATCCTCTTTATAAGTACCCCGACTTAACTGATTCAGCACGGGCAGGAGATAGGCTGCCGTTTTTCCAGTACCTGTCTGAGCAACACCTATCAGATCTTTCCCTTCCAATAGAATGGGAATTGTATGTTCTTGAACCGGGGTGCATTCGCGGAAATTCATCGAATCCAGCGCATCCAGAATGCAATCCTCTAGGTCTAGGTCGGAAAAGTTCATAGATTATTTTCTGATTAAAAGTTTTTAGAATGTGTTTATTATAATGTGATCAAGAAAGTCTTTTTCCACGTTCATCCAAGTAGGAATCCTTAAACCCAAGGAAATATAGGACACCGTCCAAGCCTATGGTATTGATTGACTGTTGGGCAGTAGCAACCACCTTGGGCTTGGCATGGAAGGCGATACCCAATCCGGCCAACGAAATCATCGGAAGGTCATTGGCACCGTCGCCTACAGCAATCGTCTGTCGTATATCTACATTTTCCACTTGTGCTATCAGACGTAACAGTTCAGCCTTACGACGCCCATCCACAATTTCTCCTACATACCGTCCTGTCAGTTTGCCATCCACAATTTCCAGCTCGTTTGCATAGACATAATCAATGCCAAACTTGTTTTTCAGGTAATTGCCAAAATAGGTAAATCCTCCGGAAAGAATTGCAATCTTATATCCATAGCGTTTAAGAACATACATCAGACGTTCCACTCCTTCCGTAATAGGCAGATGCTCGGCAATGTCCTGCATGACGGATTCATCAAGCCCCTTCAACAGTGCAACACGTTCACGGAAGCTCTCGTTAAAATCAATTTCACCCCGCATGGCTCGTTCGGTTATTTCCCGAACCTCCTTTCCGACTCCTGCACGATCTGCCAGTTCATCGATAACTTCTGTCTTGATAAGCGTTGAATCCATATCAAAGCAAATCAGGCGGCGCATACGTCGGTACATGTCATCCAACTGAAAAGAAAAGTCCATTTCCAGGTCGCGCGACAGTTTCATGAGATCTTCTTGCATCTGTGCTCTGTTATTCGGAGTTCCACGAACTGAGAATTCGATACAAGCTCTCGTGCTGGCTGCCTTCTCATCGAGTGGTATACGGCCGGTCAAACGCTTGATGGCATCAATATTCAGTCCTTGATTTGCCAAAATACGAGTGACAGCTCCGATTTGCCGGGCAGTAAGTTTACGGCCCAATAATGTCAATATATAGCGGTTCTTCCCTTGCAGGCTTACCCAATTCTCGTATTCTTCGGTTGAAATCGGATAGAAACGAATGTTAACCCCTAAATTTGAGGCCTCAAAGAGTAACTCCTTCATGATATTGCCCGATTGATCTTCACGTGTCTTAAAGAGAATACCTAACGACAAGGTACTGTGTATATCTGCTTGTCCAATATCTAGAATTGTTACATCATATCGAGCTAATATCTCAGTCATAGAGGCAGTTAAACCAGGTCTATCCAATCCGGTAATACGAATTAGGATAAGTTCTGTATTGATGTCATTCATATCTTTCTTCAGTGGTTATGGTTTAGAATGAACAAAAGTAGTTATTTCGGACGGAAGTGAATGAAAATGCTCCTTGAAAAAGGCGCAATATATGTTATAAAACATGATTTTCTTTAAAATGCTTGTCTGTTAGCGAAATATGTTGGAACTTTGTGCCCGGATTTCATAATTATGATATCTTCTATCTCTTGTTATTGTGATAGAGGATAAAGAGGTAATAGTCCGGATGGAAATCACTGTCATCTTTTAGGGCAGGTCCGGATAAGTATGAACTAAAATCATATTGCATGAGACATGTAAGATGGATTTTTGTTGCAGTATTACTTTTTTCCTTAACGGCTTTCATTGATAAAGACAAACCAACAACCGGACTGAGTGTTGGAAACAAAGCTCCCGATTTTTCAATTGAAGAGCATAATATGAGAGCCTGTCTTAAAGCACTGAAAGGTAACTATGTGCTTTTGAGCTTTTGGGCAAGTTATGATGCATCGGCACGTGTGAACAATATGTTGCTGGACCATGCGCTCAATGACTTGCCACGAAATGTAAAGATGGTCTCAGTCTCATTTGACCGTTATCAGTCAATATTTGACGAGACCCTCAAACAGGACCGTTTAGGAAATGCCCGTTATTTCGTGGAACCTGACGGTGAAGCTTCGAATTTGTTTAGTCTCTATCATTTGGACAAAGGCTTCAAAAACTATCTACTGGATGAGCATGGCGTGATTATAGCCATGAACGTTCGTGTAGAACAACTCCCGAACTATCTTCATAATAAGTAGTTGGGTAACTGATTTGATAAGGTTACAATGAAAGCCTTATCCAAAGGAAATAAAGAGGTATGCAACAAGGCGTCGTATCCAATTGGGGTACGGCGTTTTTCGTATTATTTCTGCCCATTCCATGTGTTATCTTTATTCTTGCTACTGAGTAATGTCATTTTTGAGTACCGGAGCCACTCCCATATTCTAGAGATACATTACCAGTTGTATGGCTACTACAAGTAATACCATCATGCATTCTACACGAATATTGATTTGTAGGGAACGTTCCAGGTCTACGGTCGTCAAAAGCCGCTCTTGGGTACCAATGTATGGTTTCCAGACCGTATTGCCAAAATAATCGTGCGGACCTCCAAAACGGCATTGCAGGATGCCGGCTAACGCTGCTTCCGGATAACCGGAATTGGGACTGGCATGCTGGTTCCCATATTGCCTTACAAAATGAAAAAGCTGCAGATGACCGGAGGCAATGACCATCAGCAAGGCAGTCAGACGTGCCGGCAGGTAATTTGCCATATCATCCATACGTGCGGCAATACGCCCAAACAGATTGTAGCGTTCCGTCTTGTATCCAATCATGGAATCAAGTGTGTTCACCATCTTGTATGCCATCATTCCGGGAACTCCTAACAGCAGATACCAGAATAGGGGAGCTACAACACCATCACTCAAATTTTCGGCCAATGTTTCCAGGGCTGCCGTTCGTATTTCTTGAGAAGATAGCGTATGGGTGTCACGACCAACGATGCGGGACACTTGCTTTCTTCCTGCCTCTGTCGACCTTTCTACGGCACGGAATACGGCACGGACTTCACGAATGAGTGTAGTACCTGCCAAGCAATAGAATACCAAGACAGAGGACAGCAGGTAATAAAGCCATGGCCAACCAGCTTCCTGAGTTGCCTGTAAAACCGTATAAGTACATATATAAATGCCTAAGACCAAGGTTATAGCCATGACAGCTCCTTTAAGGAGGCGGAATTTTCCACGATTCAGCCAACGCTCTCCTTTGGCAATCAGTTTGCCAAAGCCAACGATCGGATGGGGCAACGCAGGTGGATCTCCAAAAATCTTATCAAGACTCCAACCTGTAATCAGGGATAATATAGGTGTAAGGATATACATAAAATGAATATTATTGTTGCAACCAGTGCATAAATGCCTGGATAAGCATCTTGTTTTCACGGGGTGTTTGGGTGGCGAGACGGAAAAAACTTTCGTCAAGTCCACGGAAATTAGATGCATCTCGGATTAATATTCCATACTCACGAACCAGAAAATCTTTGAGTGCTGCAGCCTTTCCTTGACGCAAACGAAGTAAAAAGAAGTGGGTATCACTGTCCCATACATCTACCATTCGGGTCTGTTTCCAGGCATTTACAAATTTTTCTTTTTCGTTGAGATAGCCAACCAAGTCAAATGGAAGAGACAAATGTTGTTCCAATGCATAAAACCCCGCTTCAATAGCCAGAGCATTCACTGACCATGGCATCCGTTGCACACGTATATCGCGCAATATCTTCGGGTGTCCTGTCAAATACCCAATGCGAAGACCAGGGATAGCAAAATGCTTTGTCAGGGAATGAATTAAAAGAACATTGGGTAGAGCTGCTGCTTCATAAACGCTATACAGCGGATGCAAGGTAAAAGCCTCATAAGACTGGTCTATAACGAAAAGCTTGTGAGGATTGCAGGATATCCAGTTTTTCAATTTGGACAAGGTACGCACTTCTCCTGTCGGATTATTCGGATTGCACAACCATACGACTTCAGCATCTGCCGGAAGGCTATCGTAGGTGTAGAAATAGGAAATCTTGTGATGATGCAAACGACATGCATCCGCATATTCACTGAAAGTTGGTGCCCATACGGCGCTTTTGCGCCCGCGAAAGGCTTGGGCGATGAGATAAATGGCTTCTGTTGCACCATTGGTGACACATACGCTCTCCCCGGTTACCTGAAAAAAATCAGCAAAAGCCGTTTCTAACGTGACAGGTGCAGGTTCAGGATAATTACAAAGGCATGAAATTTTCGAGCCAAGTCGTTGGAATAACTCTTGATGATCGATTCCGCAGTATACATTGGAACTGAAATTACTTGTTATCGGATGAGTATAGTGATGGATGTCATCGCCGTGTCCGTTAATCATTTTTGTTACAATCTTTTTAGTTATACGGTGCAAATATACACTTTTTTATCTGCCGTATGATAAGCTGGACAATACCAGATTGGCAACAGACAAGGAGGTCTGCCTGCTTATTAAATGATATTTAGTGCATTGTGAATGTTGCTTGATTACTTAAAATACTCTACATTTGTGGGCTATTAGCTCTCCTATAATTTATAAGGATTCAGCAGTACTGTAAATCTCTAAATATTCATTTTTTAAGTATGAAGATTACGATTATTGCCGGCGCACGTCCCAATTTCATGAAAATAGCCCCTTTAGCACGTGCAATCAGAGCTGAACAGGCTCAGGGCAAAGATATTCAATATCGTTTGGTCTACACCGGTTCACGACAGGATGCAAGTTTGGACTCTACATTGTTTGAGGATTTGGGAATGGATGCTCCCGATGTATATCTCAATGTGGAAGCAACGGACTTCTTTGAACGTTTGGCGGGAATCTTGGTTTCTTTTGCACATGACCTGGATGCTCACCCTACAGACTTGGTGATGGTTGTCGATGATATGACCCCAACCATGGCATGTTCCATCGTAGCAAAAAAGAAAGGCATCAAAGTAGCGCATTTGGTTGCAGGAATCCGTTCCTTTGATATGAATATGCCCAAGGAGGTTAACCGGATGATTACAGATGGATTATCTGATTATTTCTTTACTGCGGGGATGAATTCCAATCGCAACCTGAATCAAACGGGGACAGAACAGGCCCATGTCTATTTCGTAGGTAATCTCCTAATTGATACATTGCGTTACAATCGACAGAGATTCGTGCGTCCCGATATGCCGGCTGATATCACTGACGGAGCCTACCTGTTGTTCACTCTGAACCGACGCGCAGTGGTCGATGAGCCGGAAACATTGCAGAATTTGTTGGAAACTCTTTTGCGGGAGACGGATTTGCCAATCATGACTCCACTTCATACGTATGTAGCAGATAAGATACGTTCTTTGCATCTTGATTTGTCCCGCCTTCATTTGTTGCCTCCCCAGCCTTATTTGCAATTTGGCTATTTGGAAGCACATGCAGCCGGAATTATCACAGATTCAGGCAATGTGGCGGAAGAAGCAACGTTTCTCGGAATACCTTGTATTACCTTACATGATTATGTGGAACATCCTGAAACAGTAAACCAGGGGACCAACGTTGCCGTAGGTCTGGATATGAAAGAACTGGCAGAAGCCCTCCGGGTTCTGAGAAGAGGAGAGTGGAAAACAGGCTCCCTTCCGGAACGCTGGGATGGACGTACGGCAGAACGTATCCTTCAGATATTGGAAGAGATTAAATTCTGAACTTAAAAGACTGTTGCAACCTATTACACATATATTAAATAAGGTATAGACAGCTTCTAAATTAGAAAAGATTCTTGCATGCGTACAACTATTTTTTCTACTTTTGCAGCATCTAAACAAATTATTCATAGGTAAAAAGAACATCATGGGAACAATTAAATGTATTGGTATCTTAACCTCCGGGGGTGATGCTCCGGGAATGAATGCAGCAATCCGTGCGGTGACTCGTTCAGCCATTTACAACGGATGGAAAGTAAAAGGAATCTATCGGGGCTATGAGGGATTGATTAACAATGACATAAAAGACTTGACCTCAGAGAGTGTCAGCAATATTATACAACGTGGCGGAACCATTCTTAAAACAGCGCGTTCGAAAGAATTCATGACTCCTGAAGGACGTCAGAAAGCTTATGAGAATCTTCAGGCACATGGAATCGATGCACTGGTTGTGATTGGTGGAAATGGTTCCTTATCGGGAGCCCAACTGTTGGCCAATGAGCATAATATGATTTGTATCGGATTGCCTGGTACAATTGACAATGACTTGTATGGAACCGACTCCACAATTGGTTATGACACAGCCTTGAATACTATTATCGAATGTGTTGACAAGATACGTGACACAGCAACGTCACACGATCGTATTTTCTTTGTAGAGGTAATGGGACGTGACGCCGGTTTCCTGGCACAAAACAGTGCCATTGCTTCAGGAGCTGAAGCTGCCATTATCCCGGAAGACGAAACCGATATTGACCAGTTGGAGGAATTTATTGGTCGTGGTGTACGTAAAAGCAAGAGTAGCAGTATCGTAATCGTGTCGGAAAGTCCCAAAAGCGGTGGTGCCATGCACTATGCAGAACGTGTACGCAAGGAGTATCCGCAATATGATGTACGTGTGACAATCCTCGGACACTTGCAACGCGGAGGTACCCCTAGCGCCTTTGACCGTATCTTGGCAAGCCGTCTGGGAGTAGCAGTCATTGAAGCTCTGAAAGAGGAACAGCGTAATGTGATGATCGGAATCAGTAACAATGAGATTGTTTATGTTCCTTTCAATAAGGCTATTAAACGGAATAAGCCCATTGATCGGGAACTGATTAATGTCTTGAATGAACTATCTATCTAACTAAATAGAATCGGATAATTAATCTTGATGAGCCTTGCATGTTACGTTTTATACATGCAAGGCTTATTTTATGCTTGAAAAAGTATCTGAGTAGAAGTTATTTTAAGGCTTTTTTGTAGGTTAGCCGTATATTCTCCCAACGGATGATGCTTCATCCTTATTATTTTCACTAATTTTGTCCGCAAATTGAAAATACATAAAAACTTAATCGCAATGTTCAGAACACATACATGTGGAGAACTGAGACTCTCCGATGCAGGTAAAGAAGTAACTCTTGCCGGCTGGGTGCAGCGTTCACGCAAGATGGGAGGTATGACTTTTATTGATTTGCGTGACCGTTATGGCATTACACAGTTGGTTTTTAATGAAGAAAATAACGCAGCACTTTGCGAACAGGCTAATCGTCTGGGGCGTGAATTCGTCATTCAGGTGAAAGGTACCGTCAATGAGCGTTCCAATAAGAATACCCATATTCCAACAGGTGATATTGAAATTATTGTCAATACTCTCACCGTATTGAATACAGCATTGACTCCTCCGTTTACCATTGAAGACAATACGGATGGAGGTGATGACTTGCGCATGAAGTATCGCTATCTTGATTTGAGACGTAATGCCGTACGCAAGAATCTGGAACTGCGCCACCGTATGACCATGGAAGTACGTCGTTATCTCGACAGCAAAGGCTTTTTGGAGATAGAGACCCCCATGCTGGTAGGTTCAACTCCTGAAGGAGCCCGTGACTTCGTCGTTCCTTCCCGTATGAACCCGGGGCAATTTTATGCTCTTCCACAATCACCACAAACATTGAAGCAACTCCTGATGGTTTCCGGAATGGACCGTTATTTTCAGATTGTGAAGTGTTTCCGTGATGAAGACTTGCGTGCTGACCGCCAGCCGGAGTTCACTCAAATCGACTGTGAGATGAGCTTTGTAGAGCAGGAAGATATCATTGAGACCTTTGAGGGGATGGCCAAACATTTGTTCAAGGAACTCCGTGGAGTGGAATTGACAGAACCTTTCTTGCGCATGCCTTGGGCAGATGCCATGAAATATTATGGTAGCGATAAACCAGACTTGCGCTTCGGAATGCGTTTTGTTGAACTCATGGACATTCTTAAAGGATATGGATTCTCTGTGTTTGACAATGCAGCTTATATTGGAGGAATCTGTGCCCAAGGTGCCTCTCATTACACCCGTAAACAGCTTGACCAACTGACGGATTTTGTAAAACGTCCACAGATTGGCGCCAAGGGGTTGGTATATGCTCGTGTTGAAGCTGACGGAAATGTAAAATCAAGTGTTGATAAATTCTATTCACAAGAAGTGTTGCAACAGATGAAAGCAGTCTTCAATGCGCAACCGGGTGACTTGATCCTGATTCTGAGTGGTGATGATGCTATGAAAACTCGTAAACAACTTTCAGAGCTACGCCTGGAAATGGGAAATCAATTGGGATTGCGTGATAAAAATAAGTTCGCATGCCTCTGGGTCGTAGATTTCCCGATGTTTGAGTGGAGTGATGAAGAGGGACGTCTGATGGCTATGCACCATCCCTTTACCCATCCGAAGGAAGAGGATATTCCTCTATTGGATACCGACCCGGCTGCTGTTCGTGCCGATGCTTATGATATGGTAGTTAACGGTGTTGAAGTCGGAGGTGGTTCTATTCGTATCCATGACTCACAGCTTCAGGCAAAGATGTTCGAAATATTGGGATTCACTCCCGAACGCGCACAAGAGCAGTTTGGCTTCCTAATGAGTGCGTTCAAATATGGAGCTCCTCCTCATGGAGGATTGGCTTACGGGCTTGACCGCTGGGTATCGTTGTTTGCAGGTTTGGATTCCATCCGCGATTGCATTGCATTCCCCAAAAACAACTCCGGTCGTGACGTTATGTTGGATGCTCCTGCAGCTTTGGAACAAAAGCAATTGGACGAACTACATTTGATTGTTGACTTGAAGGAAAAGTGATTGGAATAAAATAACTATTCTGTTATAAGGACCTTATTTATGGACATTTCAGTAAGAACGGTTCATAAATAGGGTCTTTTTTATTCAATCACCATCAACTTAATAATAGTCGATTGGAATAATTGATTCGTATCGTAAATTTATGGAAATACGTAAGGCCGAATTGGGCGATCTGACTCGCTTGATGGATATTTTTACTCATGCCCGTCAGCTAATGATTGCTACAAATAATCCCCATCAATGGATTGACGGCTATCCTTCCGAGCAGTTGATTAGGGAAGAGATTGAGCAAAAACATTGCTATGTCTGTGTGGGGAGAAACGGACAAGTAGTCGGTGTGTTCTGCTATATCGAAGGAGAAGACCCGAACTATGCACATATTGAACAAGGAGCTTGGCTAAATGATTTGCCGTATGCCACAATTCATCGATTGGCGACATCCGGAGAAGAGAGGGGAGTAGCGGATGCTTGTTTCCGCTGGTGCATGGAGCGTAGCAATAATTTACGCGTAGATACTCATCGTGATAATCTTATATTACAACATCTCGTGGCTAAATATGGATTTACCTATTGCGGTATTATCTACGTTTCAAACGGGACTCCCCGCTTGGCCTATCAGCGATATGTCGGGAAGTGAGAAATAGTCTGAATAACTACTGACGCGGATAACAGGGTCACAGACAGACTCGTATTATCCGCGTCAACTAAGAAAAAACAAGGAATAGCTTCAAGATTCTGCAACTAGTCTATAAATCTCCTAGTCAGCTCTTGAAACTCATCAATTCGTCTATCCCGTAAGAACGGCCACCAGCGACGCACATTCTCCGAACGTTCCAAGTCTACTTCCACTACGAGGTTCTCTTCTTTGAGACTGCCGGCTTGTGCCAGAATTTCTCCTTGCGGTCCGGCAACAAAACTATTACCCCAAAACTGGATACCCCTGGTCTGCCCGGAAGGATCAAGCTCATGTCCAACACGATTGACAGCCACGACCGGCAACCCGTTGGCTACGGCATGGCCCTGTTGAGAAATCATCCATGCACCCAGTTGTCTGGCCTTTTCATCGTCAGTGTCACTGCTCTCCCAACCAATCGCTGTCGGATAAATCAAAATGTCGGCACCTTGCAATGCCATCAGACGCGCTCCTTCAGGATACCATTGATCCCAACAGACTTGCACACCAAGTTTTCCAATCGAAGTTTGTATTGGTTTGAAACCCAAATCTCCAGGAGTAAAATAGAATTTCTCATAATAAGCAGGGTCATCAGGAATGTGCATTTTCCGGTATTTTCCGGCAATACTTCCATCTTTATCGAATACAACTGCTGTATTATGATAAAGTCCCGGCGCACGCTTTTCGAACAATGAAGTGACCAGAACAATATGAAATTGTCGTGCAATCTCGCTATAAAACCCGGTAGACGGACCTGGAATAGGTTCAGCAAGGTCAAAATTCGTTGTGTCTTCTGTCTGACAGAAATAGAGTGTGTTGTGTAGCTCTTGCAATACGACCAACTCAGCCCCGTAAGCTGAAACGGCAGCTATATTGCGATTAAGCTTTTCCAGGTTGATACGTAAATCGTTACTGTTTGCCTGTTGGATTAAACCAATCTTTATCTTTCTCATATCGTGTTATTTATTTTCTTTAGCTGTTACAAAACATCCTGAAGGATATTGCATGGTGGCACAATGCAATGAACCATGCTGCTTGATGAGTGCCCGGCAATCCACCCCGATGATGTCGTGATGGGGGAAGGCTTGTGACAATACTTTTTTAGCTCTCTCATCATTATCTGGCTGGGCATAAGTCGGATATAATACCGCTTCATTCATAATAAGAAAATTGGCGTAAGTAGCTGGCAGGCGTTCCCCGTTACATACAATAGCGTCAGGCATCGGAAGAGGCAACAGGCGGTAAGCGCATCCGTCGAGTGTACGGAAAGAAGACAATTGCTCCTCCATCCGTTGAAGTGCTTCATAATGCTCATCATTTTCATCCGTGCATTTCACATAGACCAATGTGTCTTCCGGGCAAAAACGTACTAAAGTATCTATATGGCTGTCTGTATCATCACCCGATAAATATCCGTAGTCCAACCATAAAACCTGTTCGAGATGGAACAGAGATTTGAGATGGTTTTCGATGTCCTTTCTATTCATGGTTTCATTGCGGTTGGGAGCCAGCAGGCAAGTGGAAGTCGTCAGTAGCGTTCCTTTGCCATCACTTTCAATCGAACCACCTTCCAGAACGAAATCAAGGCAGTTGCGATAAGCTCCATGCAATAATCCGGAAGCGAACAGCCGACGATTGATTTGATTGTCCTCATTGGCAGCAAACTTCATACCCCATCCGTTGAAACAAAAATCAAGTAGGAGAGGCCCTTGTTCGGTAAGCATTGTGATGAAGCCATGGTCACGTGCCCACGTATCATTGGTCGGACATTCCAGGAAGTAGACATTATCCATATTCACCTTATTATATATAAGCTCTCGTACACGTTCCGGTTCCGGTGTGACAATGAGTAGCGGTTGTCTGTCAGTAATCTCTTTAGCCAGCTCCATGTAGCAGGCATCCACCTCGCCAAGCATGGGTGCCCAATCTGTATTTTTATGGGGCCAAGTCAGTTGGATCAAACTCTGTAAATGCCACTCAGCAGGAAGAAAAGCGGCAACAGTCTCGACTCCAAAGTTCAATTGCAACGTTTTTTCTGTACCGCCTCCTTGGGGTAGGCTAACAAATAATCCCATAGTGTTCTATCAATTTATAATATTCTGTTTTTTGTTCAATTGAATGTCTGATCATGATTTGTTCTGATTTTGCGAATAAAATGAGATCATGGATTGACATTCGTATTTGTTTGTGCGGCAAAGATAAGTCTTTTCAACCAAAAAATGTATTTGGTACTAGGATAGCGCATAGATTTCCACTATCTTTGCGGTAATTTTAGAAATAGAATGAAAATAAAGGAACTTGTATGCGCCCTTGAAAGCTTCGCGCCTCTGCCTTTGCAGGAAAGCTATGATAATGCTGGCTTGCAATTAGGATTGACAGAGTCGGAAACGACAGGGGCTTTGTTGTGTCTTGACGTCACCGAACCTGTCATAGACGAAGCGATAGCATTGGGGTTTAACCTCATTGTGTCGCATCATCCACTGTTGTTCAAAGGAGTAAAATCCATTTCCGGTTCAACTTATGTGGAGCGCTGTATTTTGAAAGCTATAAAAAATGATATAGCAATCTACTCAGCACATACCAACTTGGACAATACAGTGGGAGGTGTAAACTTCAAGATTGCCGAAAAGATTGGTTTAAGGGATGTTACCTTCCTGACTCCGTCTCAGAATGACGGTATAAGCGGAAGCGGAATAATAGGTACATTGTCGGAGCCTGAAACTGAGACCGACTTCTTGCGACGCATCAAAAAGCTCTTCGAGGTCGGTTGCCTTCGCCATAATAAAATGACCGGACGTCAGATTCAACGTGTGGCCATTTGTGGAGGAGCCGGTGCATTCCTGATTCCGGATGCTATTGCGGCTGCGGCCGATGTTTTCATTACGGGGGAAATCCGTTATCATGAATATTTTGGACATGAACGAGAGATTCTTCTGGCTGAAATAGGCCACTATGAAAGTGAACAATACACGAAGGAATTGCTTGCAGAATATCTGCAGAGACAATTCCCCGGGCTTAAAGTGGAACAAACAAAGATCAATACAAATCCCATCAAATATTTATAATCATATGGCAAAAGACGTAAAGAAAGACCCTCAAGATCTGTCGGTAGAAGAGAAACTGAAAGCACTGTATCAACTGCAGACTATGCTCTCTGAAATTGATAAAATTAAGACTTTGCGCGGTGAACTCCCCTTGGAAGTACAAGACTTGGAAGATGAGGTGACAGGCCTGACGACCCGCATCGAGAAGATCAATAAGGAAATAGCTGAGCTGAAAGAGAACGTCACCACTAAGAAAAATGAGATTTCTGAGGCACAGGCATCGGTAGATAAATATAAGACTCAATTGGATAATGTACGCAACAACCGTGAATACGATGTGTTGAGTAAGGAAATCGAATTTCAGACTTTGGAAATCGAATTATGCGAGAAAAGAATCAGAGAATACAATGCTTCTGCAACTGCTAAAGCCGAAGAGTTGAAAAAGAACACGGAGTTACTTGAGGAACGTAAGCAAGATTTGGAGGTCAAAAAGACAGAATTGGATGAGATTGTGTCTGAGACCAAACAGGAAGAAGAAAAACTGCGTGAAAAAGCAAAGGCATTGGAAACAACTATTGAGCCTCGTTTGCTTCAAGCATTTAAGCGTATCCGTAAGAATTCTCGTAATGGTTTGGGAATTGTCTATGTACAACGTGATGCTTGTGGCGGTTGCTTTAATAAGATTCCCCCTCAGCGTCAATTGGACATTCGAATGCGTAAAAAAATCATCGTATGCGAATATTGTGGCCGTATCATGATCGATCCTGAACTGGCTGGCGTTGAATAAGTCTTGTCATTCCTCTAGAATTAATAAAAGCGGTAGCATATCCCTGAATAGAAAAGGATGTGCTACCGCTTCTTCTTGTTCATTTATTAAGAACTTTGGGAAGTATCCAAAGAAGAACTTATTGTATTTTTTATAAAGACGAGTAATCCGGTATCTCTTGGAGAAAGGTATAGGTTTGTCGGGCATAATCCATCTTACAGCAGAAATGCTTCAGCCCATTGCTGACTATCAAATAATCTACCCTCAAGACAATATTATAATTGCTGATTTGTGAAAAGACCTGTTGGGTTATCTCGATATGGGGGGCTTTGTATTCTATAATCATTTTTGCCGACAGATCACGATTATAAAGGACCGTGTCGCAGCGCTTGGTCGTTTTGTGCAGCTTCAGCATGACTTCATTGCCCATTAATGCTTGAGGATATCCCTTATGCTCAATAAGAAAATGGACAAAGTGCTGCCGGACCCATTCTTCGGGAGTTAGCACTACATATCGCCTGCGCAGAATGTCGAAGATAGTTGTTTTCCCATCATGAAGTTCTATTTTTGGTTGGAAAGGAGGTAAGTTTAATGATAACATTTGCTACTTTTGTGAGAGTTTATATCAAGCCATATTCATTTAGACAAAAGTATAGAAATTATGAGGACGAAGCAAGAAATTGTCGAGAATTGGCTTCCGCGCTACACACACAGGCGTCTGGAAGACTTTGGAGAATATATATTGTTGACAAATTTCAACAACTATGTGGAGTTGTTTGCAGAAGAATGTAATTCTGAAGTTGCAGGTGAGGATGCTAATATGAGATCATCTTCTGCCAATGGTATCACAATAATCAATTTTGGAATGGGAAGTCCCAATGCGGCTATCATTATGGATTTGTTAGGAGCAATTCGACCAAAAGCCTGCCTGTTCCTTGGAAAATGTGGAGGAATTGACAAGAAAAATCAATTAGGAGATTTAATACTTCCCATTGCTGCAATACGTGGTGAGGGTACATCAAACGATTATTTTCCCCCTGAAGTTCCGGCCCTCCCGGCTTTTATGCTACAGCGAGCCGTTTCTTCTACAATCCGCGATCATGGACGGGATTATTGGACAGGTACTGTATATACAACCAATCGGCGCATTTGGGAACATGATGTAAAGTTTAAGGAATATCTGTTGTCAACCCGTGCTATGGCTGTTGACATGGAAACAGCAACTCTATTCAGCGTGGGCTTTGCCAATCATATACCAACAGGGGCGTTGCTGCTGGTATCAGATCAGCCAATGGTTCCCGAGGGCGTTAAGACGGAAAAGAGTGACACACTGGTTACGCACAATTACGCGCGCGAACATGTACGAATCGGTATCGAATCCCTCCGCATGATTATTGATGAAAAACGGACGGTGAAGCACTTGAAATATGAATGGTAATCAAAAATGAATTTAAGATGGCTAAGCAGGAAATAAGCATTGAGGAAATAATCCGTAACTTAAAAAATAGACAATATGCTCCCATTTATTATTTAATGGGAGATGAGTCTTATTACATTGATAAGATTGCCGATTATATGGCAGATACAATCCTGACTCCTGAAGAGAGAGAGTTCAATCAAATGATTTTCTATGGAGGAGATACTGATATAGAAACTATCATCAATGCAGCCAAACGGTTTCCGATGATGAGTAAATACCAACTGCTTATTGTCAAGGAAGCCCAAGGCTTAAAGAATATCGATAAGCTGTCTTACTATTTGAAGAAGGTACAGCCCTCTACTATCTTAGTATTCTGCCATAAGAACGGCTGTTTGGATCGAAGAAAAAAAGTTACATTAGAGATTGAGAGAAATGGGGTACTTTATGAATCCAAGCGTTTGAAGGAATCACAGCTACCTGCGTTTATTACAAATTACCTGAAGCGAAAACGGGTGGATATAGAACCTAAAGCTTGTGAACTGATGGCTGGTTTTGTTGGTTCTGACCTGTCCCGAATGAGTAGTGAGTTGGATAAACTGATTCTCACTTTACCCAAAGGGATGAACCGGATTACTTCTGAGCAGATTGAAAGAAATATAGGTATCAGTAAAGACTTTAATAACTTTGAATTGAAAAATGCATTAATTGAGAAGGATGTATTTAAGGCAAACCAGATTATTAAATATTTTGAGGAAAATCCCAAAAATAATCCTCTCCAGATGACATTGGCTGTGCTCTTTAACTTCTTCTCCAATTTGATGCTTGCTTATTATGCACCTCAGAAGACAGAAGCTGGAATAGCTATTCAATTAGGATTGCGAAATCAATGGCAATCTCGGGAATACATGCTCGCAATGAAAAAATTCAGTGGAGTAAAGGTTATGCAGATTATCGCGGCCATTCGCCAATGCGATGCCAAGTCTAAAGGAGTAGGTAATTCTTCAATAACAAATGGAGAGCTTCTCAAAGAACTTGTCTATACAATCCTTCATTAAATATGTCCCTGTAAGATATTATTTCTTATAGGGACTTTTTGTATTACTATTGTAATAATCATTATAAAATGCGCTACATCACATTACAATCATATAATAAAAGGGTGATAAGATAGGTGGGATAAAACTTGATTTATTACATTTAAATATTACATTATATATCGTAACATAACGATACAATTGTTTTAATGTATATTTATCCACTCTTTTCAACTGGCAATATATCAATGAATACCAATATATTAGTTCCTAAACAGTGAGGTTATATGGTAGACAGGATTAAAAATGAAA